>CAYNJG010000040.1:0-40874 GCA_964397295.1 uncultured Pirellulaceae bacterium | reverse complement strand
AGCCAATCGTAACAAACTCGATGTCGAATTGGTTGGGACCTTCCAAGAAGGTGTCCGCGTTTAAGCCAGTAACAAGCGCGAGCACGAACACTATCGAAGCAAGATTGGTTGTCATTCGCATTGTCACACCGATTGAGATGGGGAGTGCCATGGTTGTGTGCCGGCTTTTCGACGACCCGCTTTGGGTAGGCTATTAATACGTGAATAGTACTTGGGCCGATCCGTCGTTTCGGACTCTCGTGAACTCAGTAAGATCAAAGTCGGTGGGGGCTGGTGTTATAGCAGTTCAGATTCGTAATCTAGAGCGGTGATGCGCAGAACTGTGTTGCTGTCGGCGCATAAAAAAAGGGCCTTGGACGCGCCAAAACGTTTGGCAAGTTGAGCAGTCAGGGGCAAGGCAACCACTCAGCTAAATCGTCTAAGACCCACGGGCCAGCTACCGAGGCAACACGCCTCGATATCTGCTTTAACTAAAAGCGAATGTTGGGCCAAAAGTTGTTGTTCGTCTTGTAACTCGTTGTGAGATAGGTAGTTAACCGACTAACCCGTGGAATCTCGTTTCAGGACGGGCCGGATTGTGTCTACCGTTTAGAGCACAGTTCAATTACTGGTGTAGCAAACTGCGGCGTGTCCCAATTTGAGATGAGTAAGCGTCCTGAAATGAGACGTTCGTGGGACGCGAATGCCGGGACCTGGCCTATGCGGCGCGGAGCCTTTGGCGAGTCTTTGCGAATGGCTTGTAAAGCAGTGCTCGTTTCACCGCAGGCCAGACTTGGCTTGCGGACTGCTTTTCGATAACGGAAACGTCCGTGTATCGTTCGATCATCCTTGGGTAGATCACATTTACCACGTGGTCGTAAACCATGCGGTCCGCATGATGTGATTCTTGGATTGCTCGAACGAGTTCTGGGGAAGCGAGAATCTGTTCCGTCACGGAGTTGTCGCTTGCGATGTTGCGGCTCTTGTAATGAGCTACTGAACATAGACCGCCCCATGCACGCAGCAGCGAAAGAGAGCGATCAAAGTCTTCGACGAGTCCTACGAAAGCAACGCGTTGCTCAAGTACTTCGATGGCGATTTGGGGTTCGCGAGTTCTGCTGAGGATTCGTGTCTGGTAGTCAGCGTTTTGTTCAAGCCACTGGAGAAAGTCAACGTTGCGTTTGTTTCGATTTACTTCGAATTGGTAGTGCGAGAGGCAGCGAGCGATCGGGTCTCGAAGAAAAGTAAAAAAGCGAATCGACGGCACATCGAGTAAGTCGCCGCGTGGTCGAATCGAATGTCCGCCAATGCTCTGTAGATTCGGGTAAAATCGACGCGCGAATTCGATGTCGTTTCGTGTGGCCAAGTCACCGCAACGTAGATCGCAATGATTGGCGCCGAATGAAGTGCGTAAAATGTTGCAGACGGTTTGGCCTGCAGTTTTCATGATGTGGATGTGGGCGAGCATCGCTAGTTTGATCGTGAGTACGTTCGGCCTGCTTCTGCGATCGCGTCGAACACCACGCGTCCATCCAATGAGCCTTGTGATTTTGCCTTTTGCAACACCGTTACGATGTCGGGGTAAGTCGTTTCGAGCTCAATCAGTGTTCGCACCAATTCATTGACGGTTGCGGAGCACGTCTTGGACTGATCTTGTTTGCCGGGGCTATAACGAGTGACCCGAATTCGCTGGCGACCATCGTCTTTTACGATGATCGATTTGCCAACCAAAATCATTAACGGCGTTGTTAGCGTTTGTTCGTTCCCGAAGACAACGATTTCCGGTCGCTCGGTCCGTGAAACGTGAATCATGGGTTCATTGGGCGAGGCAATTTCGTGGAACGCGACTCGCTGTCCCAACGCGTCTTGTCCCAGCAATGGGTCTCGTGGATTCATTTGCTGCAAAGCACGGAATGCACCGTATCGTGTTTCTGCACTCGGTACGTGTAACAATTGCGAAAGCGCATCGTGCGCCTCAACGCTACTCATCGCTCCCAATGCGTTTAACGCTCGAGAACGGAATGCGGATTCTTTTGTCGAAGCGGCAAGTACGTTAGCTGCATCGGCATGGTCTAAATAAGCCAACGCTTCCGCGGCGTAGAAGCGAACTTCGGCGGAACCGGATTCTAAGCCACTCAGCAACGTGGAGGTTGCTTCAGAACCGATCGCTTCAAGGCGAATTGCAGCGAGCGAAGAAGTGGCCGGGACTAGCAAGTCAGCTTCTAGTGTATTCAGGCGTTCAATTTGTCCGAGTTGTGATTCGCGAAGTGGAATCTGTTCGATGACGCGTAGGAAGCGGATCAAGTTGTGACGATATCGCGGATGGATTTCCAACGCGATGAATTTGTCGGTTTGCGGTGTTGCTGCACCCTGTCGTTTGCCGCGAATGTACGTGTCAAATCGACGATTGATCGCGTCCCCGATCATTTTGCTCATGGAGACGCTGTGATGTTCGCCTCGCAACTTCAAACCAATCGGTCGACTCTTGGTTGCGAATCCACCGCCGAGGACGATGCCTCGTAGGTTGGCAATCTTATCGCTGCTTTCGCCAGTCAGTGCTTGGATCAGAATTGGGCCCTCAACGACCCCTCGCACATGTCCTGAACGAAGGGACTGTTCTAATACGGCGACTTCTCGCAGTTTTGTTTCCATTAACCAGCCGCCTTCGAGGCTCTTGGTTTTGCTTCGGTTTGGCACGCGAACTTCGACATTGATCCGGTCACCCTTGCGAACGCCGGGTGGCAATTTTGCTCGGACTAGCACGAGTGCAGTCGATTCACTGGCCAAAAGTTGGTTGGGGTTCTCTACCTCACGGCGTTTCATTTCCTCAAGCAGCATTTGTCGTTGCTGCGAGGGTGGCGGGTCCGAGCCGGTTCCAGGGACACCCGTGACCAAGCCCACGGATTCTACCGAAGCCACACCTAGTCCATGCGGACGCGTTGCATCACCGACAGTTTCGGGCCGATCGACTTCGACCGGCTCGGGCGTTTCGTTTTTGTTCGATCCAATGAACGAAGTACAACCGGTCGACAGACCTACTATCAGGCCTAACACAAGAATCTTGGATGGCAACTTCATGCGAACTGAAACTCCGTTACGCTAAACGGTGGGCGTTGTCGCCACATCATGAACGTGAAGTGGCCACCAAGCGATCGATAGATCGCGGCGGGAGAGTAGTAGGAATGATGTCCTACCGTCAATGCGAGTGCCGAAAGAGATTCGCACGTCGCTAGTACTCTAGTGTTGTGCTAGCAAGAGGGCCAAGTCGTGGTGTAGCATCATGACAGCGCTAATCGGCTCGATCGTCGCAAAAGTGGTGAGTGGTTGAATGGATGCGGGCTTCGCGGCGCCAGCGGACGTGCTAGGATTCACAACCTGGATGGTCCCGATTAGGGGCATTGCCTTAAGTTCTGACACGAATTCAAAGATTCCGAATTGCTTGGTCTCATTTTCGCATTGTTGCTGGCGTTGCATTTGTTGTGCATGAATGTCTGCTCGGCTGGACCGCTGATTTGTGTTTGGCTCAATCGCAAAGCGTCACCGGCAGCCGCGAAACAGTGTGCCTTGAAACTGGCATGGGCGAGCTACTGGGCTTTGGTGGTAGGAATTCTGTTTGGCATCACTCTGGGAACGCTCGCCTGGTTCACTGGAGATCGCAAGCTCGTAGAAACATTGCCGCTGTTTCGCTCGAAAGTGAACTGGGGCATGGCCGAGTTGGGGTGCTCGCTCGTTTGGACGCTGGGTTACTGGGCGTGGATGAAGTGGCGACCGCCTGTTGGAGTGTTGGCTCGTTGGGCTCATGCTGGACTGGCTGCATTGACCGCAACGAATTTGCTGTACCACTTTCCTCCCTTGATGACAGTGATGTCGAAGGTCGCATCCGGTGAGTTGGAAGTAACCAGCCACGTGGACTCCGCCGCATTCCGAGGGCTTATTTACTCGCCGAACGTCATGGCGCACACGTTGCACATTTGGCTGGCCTCGTTTGCCGTGACGGGAGTTTATCTGTTTTGGCTCGCTAGGAAGCTTGAGAATCCGCAACCGGTTTTTGTAACTGGTGCAAGGATTGCGTTGTTAGCAACTGTCGCGCAGCTGGGAAGTGGATTGTGGCTGTTGGTTGTCATCCCGCCGCAAAAGCAATCGTTGTTGCTGGGAGGAAACTTGTTAGCGACGGGACTATTGTTACTCTCCATGCTGGCGGCGTTTCAGTTGCTGCAATTGCTTGCCACGTTAGCGCTCGGGGATTTTGAAGAAGGTTTGCCGAAACGCATTTTCCAGATGATGGTGGTCACCGTGGTGTTGATGTCCGGGACCCTTCACATGTTGCGAGCGTAAATAGAAGTTAAAGCAGCGTGCCGCAATCGACCCGGAATGCCGCTACTCGGAGGGCCGCGCCCGTACCACTTCAATAAAAAAAGCCCGCCGTATTGGCGGGCTTCAATTGGTGATTCCTGGCTCAGGACTACTTGGCTGCGTCCTTCACTTCGTCGCCGCCTTTTTCCGCACGTTTCTTCTCGTCCGCTTTGTGCTTTGCGATTGCCGCATCTATTTCGACTGGAAGTTTGCCCTCTTTGATTAGTTCTTCGTAAGTCGGGCCTTTGCCTCCGTCAGACTTTTCTTTGAGCACTTTGTCGAATGCTTTTTCAAGCTCTTCCGCGACCTTAGCTTTTTCTTTCTTTTCAGCCTCCGGTCCGCCTTCTTTCTTCGCGGCCTTGATGCGGTCTTGTGCATCCCCTTCGATTAACTTCGCAAGCATCTCACCGTACTCGTTACGGAAGTTTTTTTTTGCTTTGCTAACGTGGCAAACATTGCAGCCCGTCTTCTTCGCCAGCTTTTGATATTCTTCATTCTTGTGGTTGGCGAGATACTTTTTCTCGAACGCCTTTTTGAAAGGCGCCAGTGCGTAAGCGTCTCCAGTCAACGCGATGGTCGTGATGGCAATCGCCAAGATGCTGATGAGATTCTTCATTCTTCAGTGCTCCGTCTGTCCAAAATTCCGCGGACGCGAATGGAACTTGCAGAATCCGCGCACGCTGCAAGCTGTTGGTGGGGCAACGGTAAGGTCGTTGCAATCGTTAGATCGCATCTATTTTACGCCGAATGCCAAATAGCGACTACCGTTGATAGCACGGCCGCTAGTGCTCCGAGTTCTTTACGCAGGCCGATTCCGATCGTTCGGAGGTTGGCCATAAAAACAGCTAGGAACTGTAACCATCGCGTATGGCTATTTTCGTCTATTTGCGGGCAATTCTCGAGTCAGATCTTATTTGCAAGCGGCGTCGCTGCCCGAATTGAAGACGAGGCTCCGGATTCAATAAGCGGTACCAGCGAAACGGGCGCATGCTTCATCCTAGGACGAAATGCCTACGTCAGCGAAAAAGTGTGGTCGAAACCCTGTAGCTATGGTCGCGTGGAAGTTCGTCACTCCGACTCGCCCTGGATGAACGTCTCACCCTTGTATCGCATCGCAAACCCGAGGTAGACCACAAGGGTCACCAACATGAGTCCGACAAAGAACCAGTAGTACGTCGATCCGTCCAGCGGTGTTGTGCCATCTTCCTTCTTCATCAATTCCAGCACAAAGTTTAGCGCGGAAACCGCAAAATTTCCGAACGAGACACCAAGGAAATAGACGCCCATGATGAAACTCTTCATCCGTGGCGGACTCTGCGTGTACGCAAACTCGAGGCAAACGATCGACACCAAGACTTCGGCCGCGGTTAGCAAAAGATACGCGAGAAACTGCCAGCCAATACTTGGCATATCCGCGACGTACTCACCCAGTTTCTCGTCCGGCCAGTCTGCTTTGCGCAAGGTTTTCATGGCGGAAGCGACCTTTTGCGGAGGAGTGGCAATGAGTGCGTTAACCGCCTGCGTTTGCTCTTCGTTCATGTTCGCTTGCATCTCGGGAAGAGACGCCGAGACATCAGACACGATCGAGGCAACTGTCTCGGTGTCTTTTCCTTCGATGGCCATTTCAATCAAACCTGAAACCGCAAACGCGGCAGCGGTGAGTAAGAAACCGATACCAATTTTGCGCAGCGGAGTTGGATCAAAGAACTTCGCCATGGCTGGGTAAACGAAGTAAGTGAATATCGGAATCAACGTGAGGATGAAAACCGGATTGAGCAACTGCACCTGACTCTCGAGCCACCTCATACCCAAGAAATTTCGGTCCATACTTTCCGACTGCAATACCCATGCGGAACCGGTCTGATCAAAGATCGCCCAAAACACGGGAACGAATAGCAGGAATAACGGGGCGAGATTGGCGAGCGCTCTTCGACCTTCCGTGCTAAATGTTTCTTCGCGAAACTTCGTCCAGCCGCTCGGAGGTACGTGAACAAACGTATGACGCCCCAACCAAAACATCAGCGTCGCGACCGCCATTAAGATTCCGGGCAGTCCGAATGCGGCCCATGGACCAACTTTCGCAAGCAAGATCGGCGTCAGCAGATTACTTGCAGCAGCACCAAGATTGATCGAGAAATAGAACCAGTTGAAGACCTTCGTCAGCAAGTGCTTATTGCCGGTCCCAAATTGATCACCGACGTGCGCGGAGACACACGGTTTAATGCCACCGGCTCCGATCGCGATTAGTACTAGCCCTGCATACAAAAACGGAGCCATGTCCCACATGCCCGTCGCGGGTCCGACGTCCATCAACGCCAGCATGCCGTGCCCAAGGCAGTACATCAAACTGATAAGAAGAATTGTTTTGTACTTTCCCCAATACACGTCGGCGATAATGGCACCGAGCAGCGGGAAGAAATAGGCGCCTGCGGTGAACAGGTGATAGACGCCCTTAGCATCGTTGTCTGACAGTGTTGCGGCGGCGCCCGATGCGTCCATCAAATGACGCGTCATGAAAATAGTCAGAATGCCCTTCATACCGTAGAAGCTGAAGCGTTCTGCCAATTCGTTGCCGACGATGTATTTGATGCCGCCCGGCATCTTGGTTTGGTTGGGATCCGGCGCTGTGAGAATTTGTTGCGGACCGGAATTCTGGGGATTTTCGTCAGACACGCGAACCTCGCTGTTGGTTAGGTGAGCGTGTCGAATGTATCGTGCAACGCGAATTCGTGGAACCCAAGATGCACGTCTGCGCGACTTGTCCAAAGCATTTATTGGAGCAAGCAATCAGAGATGCACGGGAACGTGACGCTCTTGCTCGCCTTCTTCAGGCTTTGGTGCGGGGTCAATCCAAGGAATCGTCTCACCGGCGCCATGCCATTTTGCCAGCCGTGATTTCACTTCTGTTATCGCTTGCTTGAGAGCCATAGGCTCGCTGGACGCACTGAACTCAAGGTCATGTAGATTTGCGACTCTCGCCAGAACTTTGCCATCTTCGTGCTTCACGTAGATCAGTACGTTAAATACCGGCACGTCCAGCGGCACGGAGATTGGTCGAATCAGTGGCGGTTGTTTTTCTTCGTCTGTCATTTTTCGATTCCTGGTTAGCACTTCGCCGAGTGGCTGGCGCTCATGCCGCAGCTTCTAGCCTAACTTTTTTCCAGGCGAACCGTCACCGCGTCCGCTAAATCGTGATCCAGTTGTATTCGGCTGCCATCCGGGATCTCCAGCGTCCACACTCGCTCGTTATCTTCTCGCGGACCAGCAACTACGTGCATGCCAACTTTCAGTGGTAACTTGTCAACTTCGGGCAATAGTGCCGTGACTACACCACGATGGCCTTCGCGAAGCAAGCTCACCTTCACCTCTTCACCGGGGACTAGGTGCTCGAAGTCTTCTGGGATTTCCGAACCGTGCGGGTCAGTCAGCGGATGGCCCAATTTGTCGTCCAAGTAATCTACTGTTTCTTCGTCGTGCACATGCTCTAGCCGATGAGCTTGATCGTGCAACGTCTCGGCTGGCATTCCAACGTGTTGTAAGTAAGTTTCCCAAAGTCGGTGAGCACGTAAAATCCGCTTCGCTTCGCGTTGACCCTCCGGCGTGAGCTTCAACGTCTTGCCGTTGACGTCCAGCCAGTCGCGACGATCCAAATCACGCACCGCGCGATGGACTTGCTCGTCAGGGCGATCAACTGCCGCCAGCACGTCACCAAGCTGCTGCGGTTGGTCCATCTTTCGCCGGAAACAGCCTAGTACGTCCTCGAGCAGTTGCTGAGGCACCATTGTTTTCTTGCGCCACCAGTCAGCGATCATGCCGTAGCGTGGTGCACATGCCAACACGGTCATGAACTGCGCGGTGCTCATGATTACGATCGCAGGTCCAGAGGCAACGTCGATCAACGTCGATAAATACAATCCCGACAAAACGCTCGTCACGCCAAACAACGCCGACAGCCACAGCATGCGAGTTAAGCGATCACTCAGCAAATATGCGGTTGCGGCCGGCGTCACCAACAAGCCGACAACAAGTACAACTCCGACGACTTGCACAGCACCGACAACGACGAGCGAAGTGCACGCCGTCAGTAAGTAGTTCATCGCCACGACGTTGATGCCAATCGACGCGGCCATAACCGGATCAAACGTGGCAATCTGAAACTGACGAAAGAACAGGATCACAATGGACAAAACGACGACTGTAATAATCGCAATCATCCAAAGGTCGGCGTCTTCGATCGCCAGCACCGATCCCATAATGAAGTGGTAGATGTCGATATGCATGCGGTCGCTGAAGGCCGAGTGGAGGACTCCTCCAGCCGCGAAAATCCCGGTGTACATCACGCCGATTGCGGTATCTTCCTTGATCCGAGATACCTGCGATACGAACCCGATTAAGCCGACGGTGACAACTCCTGCCAAAAGCGAACCCAGAAACATCGCCGGCACGTGAGCGTCTGATCCGAAGAGGACGTTCATAAAGAGGTAGCCCGCCGTCACACCCGCCAGCATTGCGTGCGATAATGCGTCACCAAGAAAAGCCATGCGACGCAAGATGACGAAGCAACCGATCACTCCGCAGACAATCGCGACAAGCGAGCCCGCGATCGCCGCTTTTTGCATCGATCGATTGATGACAGCCAGTACGAGGAGGCCGTTCGCGTCAAACAACATAGGTAGTTGCAGCACTATTCGCCCTCCTTGTTGAGGTTGGCGAATACGCGAAGTTTTCCCTCGTAGACTTGGCTCAACAGTTCTTGGTCGAGCACAACGTTCGGTGGTCCAAACGCAAACAATCGTTGTTTCAACAAAACTAGCGAGTCGAAGTATTCCGCTGCCGTTGCCAAGTCGTGGTGCACAACCATCAACGTTCTGCCTGAGGCCTTTGTGCGTTCGAGAACGTCCAGGATTGCTCGTTCGGTGGCTGCATCAACACCGGCAAACGGCTCGTCCAACAATAAGATGTCGGCGCCTTGTGCCATCGCACGCGCCATGAAGACACGTTGTTGTTGTCCGCCGGAGAGTTGTCCGATTTGACGGTTCTTGAAATCGCTCATGCGAACCATTTCGAGAGCCTCGTCCGTGATTCGTCGGTCTTCGCGACCAAGATCACGCCACCATGGTATTTTTCCATAGCGACCCATCATGGCGACTTCGCGAACGGTGATCGGAAAGTCCCAATCGACGCTTCCACGCTGCGGAACATAGGCGACGCGGCCTGTCGATTTTTCCGCGGACTCGCCGAATAGTCTCACTTCGCCCACATCCGGTTTGACGAAACCAAGTATCGACTTGATCAGCGTTGATTTGCCCGATCCGTTGGGGCCAATCACGCCAACAAGCTGCCCCTTCGGAACCTTTAGCGATACATCCAGCAGCGCCGGAACAGGACCGTAGCTGACGGTCAAGTGATTCACTTCGATCGCCGGTGTATCGCTGGGTGGCGCCTTGTGTTCGATCATTGCGAGACCTCGATCGAAAGAGTGCCTTGCACGATCTGGCCTTGTTCGGGCCATAGAGTTTCTTCGCCGACAACGTTGCCATTCTGCAAGACACGAAGCCGTAGCGAACGTGGCTTCAGATTATCTTCGCTTGGTGAACTTTGCACGTAGAACTCATTTGGTCCGATCGTCACCCCTTCTACGTTTTGCAAAACGATCGGAGAGTCGGCCGCTGCCACGTTGTCGGTTCGCTTGAGTATCTCTTTCCCGTTCAGTTGCAGCAGAACACTGGGGGCTTCGCCGTCCGCGGAAAGGCTGAATTCATCCGGCCCGGCGTCGAAGGACAGCGTAAGTTCGACGTCATAGTCCTGCGTGGACGGTTCTGCCAAAAAATGCGTTTGATCGTGCGTTTCGCGAACCGGTTCGGAGTCAATGAATAATTTGACCCCGCCCAAAATGGCAGCAGCGATAACGATGGCGATCAGCGGGCGCATTTGTTACTTCAGCCCCCGGACAATCTTCAGGACATTTTCACGCATCATGCCAATGTATGATTCGCCTGCTGTGCCGTCCCTGCCCATCGAATCTGAATACAGTTCGCCGCCAACCTCGACGCCAGCTTCTTTGGCAATTTGTTCGATTAGTTTCGGATTGACACTGGTTTCAACGAAGATCGACCGTACACCGAATTCGCGAATCGAGTCGACCGTTTTCTGACGACGAGCCGGTGTGATGTCGCCGCCGACTTCTTTACCTGTAGACCAACCAGCCGGGGCAGCACTCTCGAATCTGTATTCGCGACAGAAATAGCCAAACGCGTCGTGGCTGGTGATCAGGATTCGATTCTTTGGCGGAATCGAGTTCACTTGTTTTTGAATCCAGGCGTGCAGGGTTTGGAGCTGTCGTAAGTAGAGTTCCGTACGGACCTCATATTCTTCGGCGTGATCGGGGTCAACTTTTGAAACGCCCTTCAGGATCTGCTTTACATAGTTGCCTGCGTTCTTTGGCGTGAACCAAGCATGTGGATCATGGATCTCGATGTCTTTCTCTTTTAAGATCAGGGGGGCTATGCCGTCAGCGCATGTAACCAGCGGTTTATTTGCCGTGTCTGCTAGATTCTGCATCCAATCACCGCCCTCTAGGTGCCAACCGTTAGCAAGGCACAAGTCCGCGGAGTTCACTAGGTTGATGTCACTTGGTTTGGTTTGGTAGAGATGCGGATCTTGCCCTGGCTTCAAAACGCAATGGACTTCCCATCGATCACCCACGATCTGTCGCGTGAAGTCCGCGATCTGTGTCGTTGAACAAACGACGATTCGCTTTGGTGCTTCGTCTTCTGCATGAAGCGGAAGAGCGAGCCCCAGGAAGAACGTCAACGATCCTAAGAAATTACGAACAGCTTTCGTCATATTTGATCCAAAATCAGGATTTGTAGCAAACGCTACACTTGCGTTTGCCCAAAGTGTAGCATAGGCTACAACTAGGAGCAAGGAGTCAAAGCCGCATGGCAAAACAACCCAAAAACCTAGATCGATCCCACCCGCATCGCAGAACGCGTAGCGATCATGCCAACGAAACGGCAGAAGACTACGTGGAAGCGGTGGCCACGATTTTGCAAGAAAAAGGTACGTGCCGCGTCGTCGATCTGGCTCGGCACTTCGGTGTTAGTCACGTGACCGTTACGCGAATTGTGTCTCGCTTGCAGGACGAGGGACTCGTGGTGACGCAGGCGTATCGTCCGATTTCTTTGACTGCGAAAGGCGGGCGTCTCGCGAAAAGATCTCGCGAGCGGCATGAGATTGTCTACCAGTTTTTATTGGCTATTGGCGTAGATGCGAAAACGGCAGCGACAGACGCCGAAGGAATTGAGCATCACGTAAGCCCAGCTACGTTGGAACGATTTACCGCATTCGTGGGTTAGCTTCCGCCTGCTTCTAAATAAAACCACCCAGTGTGCTCCGAGTTTAGCGTGGATCTATTTAGATCAATCTAGCGATGGATAGGGCCATGCATCTCATGGAAATTGTCGTGGTCGTCTCCTATGTTGATGGCTAGTTCCAATATCGTTTTATCAAGCCCAGATATGATCATGAATTCCACGCTTCGAATCTTCTTGCTTCTTACTTGTGTGCTTGTCGCTCCCAGCTTTGCTGATCTCGATGAACCGCAGCGAGACGTAAAGTACGACACGAAACACGAACGCAACGTGCTCGATTATTGGCCAGCTCCTAAGTCGGACGAGCCTGGACCGGTGTTGATTTGGTTTCATGGTGGTGGGTTCCGGGATGGAGATAAGAGTCAGCTCGAGAAGAACCGCCGGACAATGCTTGAGACCTATCGAAAGAAGGGATACGCGGTGGTGTGTTGCAACTATCCGTTTCTCAGTGACGACATCGACTATCAGGAGATTGGACGTCACTGTGGCCGTGCTGTGCAGTTTGTCCGCTCGAAAGAGAAAGATTGGAACATCGATCCGCAGCGACTCTGTTGTTGCGGCGTCTCTGCTGGTGCTCTGATTAGCGAATTCCTGGCTTACCGCGACGACTTCGCTGACTTGGAATCGCAAGACCAAGTCAGCCGCCTCAGTTCCCGACCACAAGTTGTGCTTAGCATCATGCAACCTCGAGGAACGAAGGAGTTTATCTTGCCGCTGATGAACAAAGGCGAAGCGCCGATCTTCATTTACTCTAACGCTAAGCCTAGCGATCGCATTCACCCGCCGTGGGCCGCGATCGCGCTTCGCGACAAAGCGCTCAAGCTTGGAATTCCCTGTGTTGCACTTGGTGGTGGACGCAACAAACTACCTAAGGTCGAAGAAGGGAAGAGTTGGTTGAGTCTTCAGTTGGAGTTCTGCGACGAGCATTTTTCGAAGGAATAGCGTGTTGCGTACTCAGTCGTTGCATGCGGTCACAAACGTGTTGGGGAGAGCTTTACGCAGCGAATCAATCGTGGCCTGATCCACATTCGTGTTGGCGAAATGTAGCCATTGCAACGACTTCATCTTGCGTAGTCTGGTCGTTTGATTCGTAGTCAGTTCAACCTTGGAAAAAGCAAGAGAGCGAACGTGCCTGAGCCGCGTAATGGAATCAAAGACGCGCTCATTCAACTCATCCTCTTTGATTTTGATTCCACGAACTACTCTATTCCAGCGAGGGCCGATCAACTTTGATACGGATGTCGCCAGACGGCCATTGCGATCGAGACTGGCAAACCGGTATGTGTACTGAATTGGCGTCTCTTGCCGAGAACCAACCAAAGCCGCTTCTACGACCTTTCGATCGCGGTAGCGATTGGTTTCGTTCGCAATGAGCACCGCCAATAATGCCGTGACCATCAACAGTCCGTTGATGCCGAAACGAACAAAGCGTCGCTTGGCTCGACGCTTCCGATTGTTGTCTAAGTCTGGTTTTAAATGTTCACCCATGCTGGTGCTTACCGAGTTACTTCGGAGCCTGGCGTACGGTAGTCACGATCGTACTTCCACCATATATAGCCGCTTGTGCTCTGTCCTGTCACCAATTGGCCCGACTCCAATCTCGTGGCCACGGTCTCCAGCCACGCTTTCCACGAACTCGACTCGTACGTAACCGGGTAGTACCCCTCATCCCATCGATAGACTTTGCCGTTCTCGATGTTAACGATGATTAAATAGACGTTCCGTTTAGCCACTGGCACCCATCCGGGATGCCAGAAAACTCCCCCCGAGCTTGCATTGGGGTGAATCGAATAGTCATCATAATCTCCTTCAAATTCAACGCCTTCTTTCCAACCGTGGACCATGCTTTCGACCGAGCGGAGATGATAGCTGGAGCAGAACTTTCCCGAAGATCCATTGTGAACTAACAAGGATGCTTTGTAGTCAGCTGCCAAACGATAGCCAACCAATCGTTCTAACGCTTCGATTTCAGCGAGCGTCGCCGGTGGATTCAATCGAACGCTATCCTCACGGTTCAGTTTTTGCAGCTGGACTTCGATTCGTTTCCAAATTGCATTGATTTCGGATTGAACATTCTCGTCGTAGTGTTGGAGTCTACGCACGCTTTCCGATTCCAATAGATTGACTTGCTGTGGCGCACTAGAATTTAGAAACCACCACAAAAGGAAGCTAGGCAGCAGAACGACGACCAATGATTTGAATAGCGACCGCATGAGGCTTCTCAAGAGCTACCGATGCTTTCGGAAGTAGGATGCGGCGAATAGCACGCTCGAAAGCATCAATGCAGCCGTTGGTTCAGGCACGGTTTGCGCCGCGATGCCTGTTTCGCCAAACCTTGAGGAGAGGATGAGAAAGTCTGCGAACGACACTTGGCCGTTGAAGTCAAAGTCGCCTTCTCCCCAGCCAGCAGGGTCTCCGAAGTTGAAGGATAGTAGCAGAAAGTCCGCGAATGCAACGGTACCATCAAGATCCGCGTCACCGAGGATGCCGGCCTCGAACCGAACTTCGGAAAGTCCTACGAATTCGAATTCAGGATGAGGTGGTTCTGGGATGGGGTCTGGTGAAGTAACTGTGTTGATGTTGAATCGGACCCGACGCACGCCTTCCAACGCTCCTCCGTCGACCGCGATGACCTGCGCGGGCACATTTTCTTCTCCTAGTTCTGGCTCGAGCGTAAACGTCCCCACGGATACGAAGTCCCCTGTTGTGGATTGGGAAACCAAGAACTCAAACTCTTCTACTCCACGCCGTGGCGCAAGCGCGCCGAATGCGCCGCCTTGATTGTTTTGCCAAATGTGTGCGTGGGTTAGGCGAACTCTTCTTCCTAGGTCGAACTCAACAATTTGGTTGTCGACGTTTGGTGGGTCCAGTTCCTCCGAGGTTTCGCCATTTGCGATACCTGCATCGAACGACCCTGCGCCCCACATAGTGAGCGAGTTCGCATCAAAGTCGTGAAAGCATTTCGTCTCTGCGTCTTCAGTGCATGGTGTGCCATCTTCGTTGACCAAACCAGAGCCGTCGATCAAGTTTGTGACGAACGTTGCTGAAAGGTTTCCATCGCCAAACACGTCGACCTCGCCAAACTCGCTGGTTGCGATCACCGCAGTAGGCGTGACGATCTCGCCAGAAAAAAGAAGTGAAACTAACGAAAAGAACACGGCCGCGCATCGTAAGAATTTCATCACGTTACCCATTGCTTAAGGTTAGATTGACGCACCAACCAAGAGTTTGTGAGGTTTGAGTTACCAAGTCAAGGAATTAACTCGCGCTTGCTGCACTGAGAGCGTCGCTGATGTCGGTAGTGAGCGGCGAATAGTATCGGGAGAAGTAGAAGGGTTTGTCCTGTGGGTTCGGGGACGGATTCTCGTATTGTTATTTGGCGGTTGATGGCAACGTTTTCGAATGTCTGTGTGATTCCGCTTGGCCAGTGGACTTCGAGCAAATCGATGTCGACTGTTTCGCTTCCCAATCCGAAGTGAGCCAATGCATGCGACTGCGAGAGGAAATTGCTGCTGCCGCTCACGACCACCACCTGTTCGTCGCCTATCGCGTTAGTGTCTGGGTCAATTTCAATACGAGTGCCGATGCCTTGCCTGTTCGATACAGTGCCCTCGGTTTCCACTTGTAGCCAGCGATGGTCATTGGGGCTGTCGTTTCGGTAGAGTACAGGCGCGTCTCCGTTGTTACTGACGAAAAGATCCAGATCGCCGTCGCGGTCGTAGTCGAATGTTAGCAGTCCTTTTCCGTTGCGCGTGTCTACCAGACCTGCATCTGCCGCGGCTTCGACGAAGTTACCCTCGCCATCGTTGGCCCAGAGTTTTAGCGGGTCGGACGAGTAGCCCTCTGCTGGATTGACGACAAAAGGAAAATACTGCCCATTTGCTTCAGCGATATCAAGATCGCCATCGTTATCGACGTCGAACATAACAGAGCCCCAGCCCCATCCGCCGTCGCGAATTGTGGTGTTGGAATCGTCAAACGTGCGATCGCCGTTGTTCACGTACAGTCGATTGCCCGAGTGCGTGTCCTTGTCCGTTTCAAAAATCGAACTCACGAACCAATCTAAGTCTCCGTCGCCGTCGATGTCTCCGGTTGCTGAACCCATTCCGAATTGATCGTGGCCAACGTTTGCAGTAGATGTGCCATCGAAAAACGTCCCGTCTCCGTTGTTCCAGAACAGGCGACTTGTGCCATGATCCGATGCGACTGCCAGATCGGGCCAGCCGTCGTTGTCGAGGTCCTCGAAGCGAGAGGTAAAAGATTGCGAATCACCGTCAGAGAAATCGGTTGGCACTGAATCCATTAGAACTCCCGCTGCTGCGGTTACGTCCTCGAAATAGCCGGGCCGATCTGTTCCGAGATTGCGTAACAGACGAGTGTTTTGCACAGCACCACTCTCATTTTGGGCCACGCGTCGCCATTCGGTCGTATGCATATCGAGAAACCCGTCGCGGTCGTAGTCGCCGAAGCTCACACTGAAACCGAAATGCTGGTCGATGCCTTCGACCGCCGCGTTGCGCTGAATTGCTTCTTCGGCAAACGTTCCGCTTCCGTCGTTGATGAATAGTTGGTACCGATTTGAAAACAAGCTTGTAACGTATAGGTCCAAGTCGTTGTCGTTATCGATATCGGCCCATCCCGAACCGTTTGTCATCACGTCTGACAGGTGGTTTTGCCCGAATGCTTCATCGGTTGCGTCACGGAACGTGCCATCGCCTTGGTTGCGATAAAGAATGTCGGATTTGTCGAGTCGTGTTACATACAAATCAACCCAGCCATCGCCGTCAAAGTCGCCGGCTGATGCTCCGCCAGACATGTACGTTTGAAATCCTCCGCGCGGTGGAGTTTCGAACTGGCGGTAGTCGATGCCAGCTTCGGTCGTCACGTCGGTGAATTGTTGCGGAGAAGCCACGCGCGCGAAGAGCAGCAAAAGGAGAGCGGCGGAGGCAAGAAGTTGTTGCTTCATCCCCAGATCATAGCGAACGTGGCCGCGTGTGGCGAAACTGAGCTACAGGTCCTGAGCTTCTTCGACTACCAATGCGGCTGCTTGCTGTCTAACTGAATAGGCCGAAACATGAGGCACTTTTTCGCCAGGTAGGGCAGGGGACTGCCTAGCAAGGGATCGTCGCTGATTCGTGGCACAACGATTTCTTTTCCGTCCGAGATATAAGTTACTGAGTGCTCGGGGAAATTCTGCGCACGAAGTTGCAAATCATAAAGCAGCAACAGATCGCCATTCTCGGCGTATCGCGCCAACTCTGGAACGGTGGAAGCTGCGATTTGTACGGGGTGATCTTGCAAGTCGAAACACTTCAGCCACTTCGGTATGAACAAGTGGTTTTCGTAGCCAGTCTCCGTGCGCAAGTTGCTGAACATCGTGAAGGAAACGACCGTCTTGAGCCCGAGGTAGGGGCTGAGTCCGTTCAGTAAGACGATCCCAATCACGGCAAAGTCCGCCAAGCTTCGCAGCCGGAATGGCTTCTCGATCGGTTCGCATTTGGCTTTGTTGCCAAACAGGCCGAGGTAGGCAATTATCGTGATCGAGCAACCGATTACGAGCCAGAGTCTCGAGCTGTAGTTGATCAGCATCCGTCCACTGCCGGCGTAGATCTGCCAGGCAATCATCACGGCCGAAACTCCAACCAACGACAACAGAACAAGCATGCGATTGCGCACGAGTGTGGCAATCCAAGTGGTCCTAGCTACTGCGTCTTCCCATAACGTGCGTGCGAAGCTGTCCGGGGTAAACGTGACGTACATCGCGAACAGCATGGCATTGAAGTCGATGACACGCATCTTGGGGTTGTGTGCAAGGACCGTATGGAAGAACAGACCAAGCAAAACTCCGTGGCGCCGCGTCACTGGGAGGAATAGCAGAATTGGGATCGCGGTTTCGAAAAACAATGCTCCCCATATTCCTCCGGTTCCGATTACATCCCACGCCGGAAGACGAAACGAATCCGCGAACATGTAGGCGATGTAAGCCGCGTCACTGCTCTCGGGGTTAAGGAAATCATGGTTGTACTTAGCAAGCGCCGCCAGCGAGTAAAACGCGATCAACGCAACGCGAAGAAACGGAACCACTTCTTCGTAGATCGAGATCGTTGAAAATGGCTTGGAACTTCTGCTGACGCGAATCGCACCGGCCAGGATGCCAATTCCAGCGATGCCTGAGAACATCCAGCAGTTGGACATACCGGGGAGTTGAATCAGCACTGAAGCCAACTGCAACGCAACCATCGATACGAACAGTCTAGCATCGCGCGGTCGCCAAATAACGGCGATGGCCGAGAGCACCATCAACAAGCGAACGATGGCCAGTTCGGGTGAAATCGAAGTCGGCCAAGGTGCGTGCTTTAGTTGATGCACCAAGAATGACAACGCCCAAAGCACCACGAATAGCAACGCATTCGATTCGACGTTCGAAGACGACTTGGAGGAACTCTGGCCGGGCATCTTCAAGGATACGATAGCGAGTTGTGGTCGTGACAATCGGTGCGCTGTTTTCAACCGGAAGTAACGCCGCCAATCGATAGAATCGTCACAATAGAATCTCGACGCTGTCGGAAGAGGATCTGGGCTGACAACCTGGCCGTGCTGGTCAATATGCTCGCTGACGAACGCATTCTAAATCGCGTCGTTATGGATACGAATCAACCAACAAACGGACGGACTGCTAAAGGGACAGTCCTCAGCTGGACAGGTTTGATAGCAAAGAAAGCCACTGCAGAAAGCCTGGGCAGGGCAAAAGAATAAAAGCCGAGTCGGGATGGCTGCCGTTAGCTCGTTGCGCATTTGCCGCGGCTGTTAATCTCCCGACTCGGCTGAATTCGATGACTTACGAGTGTACCTATTGCACGTGCGGCTTAACGATTTCTATCGGAAGGGGATGCGTGATTCCTGAATGACATACCGAAAATTCTTCGGCAATCCACCTCTGAGTTCGTAAATCTGGGTAGTCTGTTGGGTTTCCCCTTTTTTTCACAGCAGTACGAAGAAAACGTCGCAAAAATCTTCCATTTTCGCTGTATTTTTGACGGTTCACGAAGAAACAAAACCTTTTTTCTTGGTCAGTGGTTAGCTAATTGGTTTGGGCGGAAATGGTCGAATTGAACGTTGTAGCGGCCAAATTCCATTACACTACACGGCTAACCTCAATTCGCCGATTTCGAACTTAACCGCATAGATTTTTTAAGATGGGCTAGGCTCATCATCATTTCTGGATTGGAGAAATAAGCAGATGGCAAAACAACTAATGATCTACGAGCAAATCGTGCCTGTTTCGGCACAGCAACACGGTGATCTTTGCGTCGAGGCAGGGATCCCTTACGAATTTGCTCGTGAGCTTCGTGCGGTACCGTTGGTTGCTCAAGAGATCGCTGCGGCTGCTCGTGAGTACACGGTTGTGTTCGCTCCGTCTGGCAAAGAAGGAGAAGTTTTGCCATTCGTTGTTTTGGGCGTGAAGGACAAAGAGAACCTCTACATCTCGCCCGATGGTGACTGGACCGCGAAGTACATTCCGGCATTCATTCGCCGTTACCCGTTTGTGTTTGCAGCGAACGACGATCGAACGAAGTTCACGCTATGCATCGACGAGACGTGGCAGGGTTGCAACAAAGAAGGTCGCGGGCAGAAGCTGTTCGACAACGGTGAAAAGTCCGAGTTCCTTGATCGTCTTCTCAAGTTCAACGAAGACTATCAAAAGAACAGTATGCTGACCGAAATATTCTGCAAGAAGTTGCAGGAGTTGGAACTGCTCGATACGCAGCAGGCACAGTTGAAGCTTGCTGATGGCGAGCAAATCAATCTCACTGGTTTCAGCGTAGTCAACCGCGAGAAGTTGCACGCTCTTGCAGACGATAAAATCGCTGAGCTTGCGAAGTCTGGTGCCTTGGAACTGACTTATGCACACTTGATGTCGGTTGGCAATCTTGGCCTCGTTGCAGGGCGAATTGCCGAGCGCCGTGCGGACGACAGTCCCGCGAAAGCGTAACCGCGTTTCTTGTGAACCAATCATAGAACGGTCACCAATACTGGTGGCCGTTTTTTTTTGTTGTTGTAGACGAATTCGAACTGGAAAAGATCCAATCGAACACGTGTGCTACGACTTAATCAGATCAGCAAGCTTCTTTGCTTCAGTCTTGATATTGTGCCGCGTACGAACGCGTGCAGCGCCGACCTGACCAAGCCGTTTCAGCACTTCGTCGTCAGCATGCAAAGCGTCACGCATGGCATCAACTAGGGCTTCCACGGATCCGGCTGGTACCATCCAACCGCATTCGTGATCGACTAATTCTGGGATACCGGCGATATACGTTGTGATCACGGGCCGCTGAAGTGATAGTGATTCCATGATGACTACGGGTAGTCCTTCGGCAAAGCTTGGAAGCACGAGTGCTTGGCTATCAACAATGTGTTGCCGCACTTGGTGACTCGTTTGCCAACCTGCGAGTACGATGTGGTCTTGCAGGTTGTGTGTTTGGATGAGTTGCTCGACCTCACCTCGCATCGACCCGTCGCCCACGATCGTGAGTTGAAATCTTTCACCTTCCTCTGCAAGTTTCGCGACGGCTTCTACTAGTAACAGTTGCCCTTTTTGCTCGCAGATGCGACCAATGTTTAGCAATTTGCGATTGGCAACTGGCGGCTGCACTTCGGCTTCCAAGAAGTCGGCGTCGAGCCCGCAGTGAACGATGTTGATTTTCTTCCAGTCCGTATATTCACACCAACGGTACATTTGGCTTCGGCAGAAGTCCGTGATCACGGTCACAAACTTGGCGCGACGGACTTTTTCATTCATGCCGAGCACCACCGCTCGATCAAGCTCTTCCGGTCCGTGCACCATGAAGCTATACGGTGGACCGCCGAGGATTCGGCAAAGCATTGCGATTTCGGTTGCGTTGGTGGCGAAGTGGACGTGCAAGTGCTGGACGGGGTTTTTCTTTAGCCAGCGCAATAGGACGCACGCCTGGCACAAATATGCGACATGGATGAACCAGCCGCGATCCGAGGAACGAAACATTTTCCACGCGAGCCATTTGGCTTTCGTGTAGGCGACCGGGTGTTGCGCGAATACGATCAGTGCAGAAAGAAGCAGCTGGACTTTGCTGACGTTTTGGATGACTGTTGTTTTGTCACGCTCTTGTTTGTCCAGCGGATCGACCACGTCCTTGTCCCAAGCTCGGGTGGAATAACGATCGACTTCGAAGCCTTGCGACTCCAGTTCTCGAATCTCCCGCCGAATAAAGCTCTGGCTGGTCATCGGGTAAATGTTGACTAAATAAGCGATCCGCACGATGTGCCTCAGCGAGCCGGTTGGGCCAAAGAAGTTTGGTCTGTGAAAGTATCTGTATTCGAGCTGTTCGACGGGATGACAAACAGTTTGGCTTCTAGCCCATTCGCGGTCCAGGACTCTTGCAATTGCCCGATAGGTGCAAGGTCGTACTCTAGGCCTTCGATCAACGGTGTGCGAAACGTCCAGACGCGACGACCTGCAAACGACTGCACGAACTTCATCGCTGCGGTATGGTCTTCCGGTTTTCCCCAGTCTTGGGGATCGGATAGCGAAACGATGTTGTCACGATCGACGTTTACGAACGACTCCAGGAAATTCTCTCGCGCCAGTCGCTTTCCATCCATGTAAGCGTACGTGGTCAACGGACTGGCAACGAACCCTGGTGCAGGAGACGCATACATATTCAACACGCCATCGGTTTCGCGAATCTCGGGGCTGATTTTTTGATAGAGCGCTTGCCAATCCGCGCGGCCGCCCAGTCGCACGCTCATAATGACACTGACGGCAAACGGCAGTACGAGCAAAAATCCAATGCGTTGCAGATGACCGGCTCGCTGCATGAACGAACCGTCGCCAAATAGCTCTTGTCTCAGTCGCGAGATCTCCATCGCTCCAGCCACCAAGATCGGAACCAACCCAGCAACGATGACCAACAGATAGCGTCGATGCATTGGCGCACCACCTGTCGTCAACAGAAAGTACAACTGCCCTAAAAATGGTGGTAATACGAGTGCCCAGCACAAACGATATACAGGCAGTCTTGCGCGAATGGAAAACGAAACGCCTGCCAGCCAAACCAGAATCGTCAGTGACGCAATAACGATGTAGGTTGCCATTTGGCCAGGCAGAGACTCAATGTGCAGTTGTCCGACTCCGAACGGAGACAGTTGTGTCATGTTATCGACAAACGTCATCGGCGAGAACGGTTTGGCGTACTGATCAGCTTGCCCGGTCGATTGGTATTGCTGCCAACGCAACGCTAAATAGGGCAACGCCAGCAAACCGCCGACGAGGATCGTTTTCAATGAACGCCAATGGACTGCGCGATCTTTTCCGAACGTTAGCAAGTAACAAGCATCCAATCCTATCGCGATCACTGGGGACAAACCGATGACGTCAAACGTGCAAGAAAAACCGACGCACAGTGCCAGCGCGATGAAGCGTTGCATGGTTGGGGTTTGTCGATACGCCAAGTAGGAAAGCAGGACACTGATTCCAACCAATTGAGCAAGAGAATACGCTCGGGCGTCGTACGCGTAAAAGACGTTTGCCGGTAAGACGGAAAACAGCAGCATGCTCCAGCGAACGATTTGATCGGGAAGGTCTGTCGCTTTTAAGAACGCTCGATATGCGAACAGCGTGGCGATCGAAAATGCAGCTACCGGCAACCGGAACATCCACGCACTGCTGGTGATCAAGTCAGCCAGCGAACGATACAACGCGTAGAACAAAAACGGGTGGGAATCGTAAGCCGTTTCGAAAGTCGTGTTGGTCCAAAGGCTCGCGTCATCGGTGCTCACAAAAAAAGTCCAGCACTCGTCAATTTGAAGTGGCTTAGCCGCGATGAAGACGATTCGAAGCGACGCACCGATGGCGATTGACCACCGCAAAGAAATGGGACAGCGAAAATGTTTTGCTTCGAGCGGAGCGTTCATGGTGGATTTAGAACCAGCCTACTCACAACGCCAATTCGTTGCCAGGGAGTTCAAAATTCCGAACTGAAAATCGATCCAAAAGCTACGCTTCCTCAATTTGACGTACGGTAATGTGCGTGCCGCTCAATTTGATAATTCGAACACGCGCTCCCGCATCCACAAACGAACCATCGGTGATGACGTCGTAGTAGCCTTCGCCGATCAGCGCGCGACCGGCTGGTCTCAGCATCGAATCGGCAACACCCACATCACCGACTGAAAGCGAAGACGCGGCGGCTTGGCCGTCACTAGAAGTTGTACCAGCAGCGTCTCGACCACCAGCCAGTGTTCCCGCTGCAGCTACGGCGACCGGCGGCGGCTCGAGGGTAAGATGGTTGAAAATCTTCAGTCCCCCGAAATATTTGCTGGCGACCCATATGCCCGCTACCGATCCGACTCCGGCCAACGACAGTGTCAGCAATGAAGCCAGCAGCGTTTCCAGCGATACGCCTTGCGAGCCAGCCCAACGTTGGCTGGCCATCAAGATACTTGTCGCGATCAACAGAACGCCGCCGAACCCAGCCACGCCGAGACCGGGAATGACAAAGATCTCCATCGCGATGAAGCTGATACCGGCGAGGAATAACAATAGCTCGAGCCATCCAGCCGTACCGCCAAAAAAGCGACTCCAGAAAAATAGGCCGAAGCACAGGCCCGCCGTGAGTCCACCAACCCCGATACCGGGTGCCGCCAACTCGGTGAAGGCCGCGATGATTCCGATGATCAGTAGCAGTATGGTGACCGCGCGGTAGTTCAGCACAATTATCAACGTATCAACCCACGTCGACTCCAAGATCGAAACTTCACTGAGCTCGTAACCGAAATGTCTCGCGACTTCGCTACGACTACTGACCACCTCATCCGCTAAACCAATCTCGACCGCTTTTGCACCACCCACTTCCAAGAACAGTCCGCGTTTTGATGGCTCGACTAGTGCACCTTTTTTCCATTCTGTTGGATCTTCGAGTGCATCCAGTTCCGTATCGGACATGTAGCTCACCTTGCCCGAATCGGCATGAGTGACCTTGAACACTTCCAAATTCATGTCGACCATAGCTTCGGCCAAAGCGGGCGGACGTCCGCTGTCTTTTGCGAGCTTTCGCACTTTGGCGACGAGATCGCTGCGAACTTTCTCGTCGGCATGCTTAAACATGAAATCATCGTCGAGGAAGATCGGTCCCGCGTCACCTATGAATCCGTTTTCCGCAATGAGCACCTTGTCACAAGCAAGACAAAGGAAACTTCCAGCGCTTAGCGACTGTCGGGGCACGTATGCAACAGTCTTTGCCCACGACAAATCGCGAAGCATGCCTGCCATGTTCAAGCCTTCGTCGATGTAACCGCCAGGCGAGTCCATTTCGAGCACAACCACATCCGCACCGAGATCCTTCGCGGCCTGCAGTTTTCGTTCGAGATACTTTTCGCTGTACGGTCCGATCTCCATCGGGCTTTCTGGATTGCCGAATGCGATCAACGCAACTTTCGTAGGCTTCTTTTCTGACTCGTCATCTTGTGCGACACCGGCGCCAGGCTGGAACAGCAGAAGAGTGCCGACGAACAACAGAGTTAGTTTAGACAAATTCATAGTTCGACCGTGACGGAAAGGAAGAAGCCTCGTCGCTCGTCAATTCTAGCTCAAAACTAGATTCGGAGAATACAAGTATGTAGCTCGTTTATGAAAGCGTGAGGCTCATACCGCTACCATCTTGGTTGCCTCAACTACGAAGACTGTCGCGAACTGCTTTTGCCCCGATCTGATTGCCAGCCGCGGATGCGCAACAAGAAATCATCATCTGGTAAGCCGTACGGTCGGAATCGCTCGGCGCGACCGCGATCTTCGCTGTAGAACATCGCGCGGTGTGGACCCAACTGGGATGCAGCTGAGCTGTCCATCAGATTGCTTGAGTCTGTTGCACTCATTTGGAAGAGGACACGGCTTTCGATGTCGCGGAGATTTGGTCGATCGATCCACCGCATCAAATTCGTGTACGACTCACTCCAAAGAATCGTATGAATGCCGTAGTTCGGTCCGTCTTTCAAAACGTTCGCGAGCATTTCCGCCGGACTAGCCGTTTTTTCTTCGCCAAAGCCGCCGCCGAATCCGAAGTCATCTTCCGATTTTTGAAGCTCGCGGAATCGAGACAGATTGTAGATGAAGAAAAAAGTCGCTACTCCATTGTCGATGCGTTCGTCCTGACGACGTTGAAGCTCCTTCGCGAGTTCGGTCAATGCCTCCAACGCATCGCGAGGCTTGATGATCGACGCGGCAATGTCGGTTGTCTCGCAAAGCGTTTGCCAGTAGCCGGCCGTCGGAGACTCCGGACGCGTGCCGTCGAGTACCATCAGGCGACTGCGTTTGGAATCGCTGGGCGAATAGGATGCCAGGCTCAGCAGGGAACTTGCCATGATTCCCATCGCCGTTTCGTCTTGCTGGCCGACGATCATCATGTTCGATCCACTTCGGCGGTGGAATACGACGGCAGGTGCTTCTTTGATGGCGACGGCTTCGCCTAACCATGCACGTGGTGCGAGTGGGACTTCCTCCGGTGCTGGTGATGTCCATGCATTTTGCAGTTGCAGATTCTTGCCGGCGTCTGCAGCGACATTGCCTTCGAAAACGATGGCTGGTTCGAGCGGATTCTCGACCGTCGCATTTCGCTGTGCGAGCGATCGCAAGTACGTTTCTTTTTCCAAGTCGGTCAACCAGACAACTTGGAACGGATGATTCCCTTCGACCATGCCATTTGCGTCGTTGTAGATTGCTTCGCCCGGTCGCCGGAGCAATCTTGCCGCGTCGTTGTCATCGCTGAGGATCAAGTTCGCGTCAGCCGCGCTGCACTGCAATGCAATTCGCACCGCCATTTGTCCGATGGTCGCTCGGGCTAGTGAGTATGCTCCGGCGAGCGTCTGCGAGCCAAGTAGCACATGAATGCCGAACGCACGACCTTGTCGAACAAGGCGGTCGAGCAGCAGGGACGCTTCTTGCGAGATCTTGTCTTCTTTGACGAAGAACTCTTGGAATTCGTCGATGACCAATAGCATGCGCGGCATTTTTTCATCCGGGCGAGCATCGCGGTATCCAGCTACGCTTTGCACGCCAACGCGACGGAACAAGTCACCGCGTCGTCGAAGTTCGGCGTCGAGTCTTTGAAGAACGCTTTGCCCGAACTCACGCTCACTCTCGATCGCAATCACTCGTGCGTGCGGCAGGCCATGCTCGGCGTAGGCTTTGAATTCGACCCCTTTTTTGAAGTCGATCAAATAGAACTGCACTTCGTCGGGCGAGTACTTCAGCGATAGGTTCGTGATCATCGCGTGTAGCAGCGTGGATTTGCCGCTCCCCGTTTTTCCCGAGATCAATACGTGCTGTGACGTGCCTCGACCAAGACGGATCTCTTGCAGTTTTGTTGCACCGGCGCGACCAAGTGAAACGCTAATTTCGTTTCTGCTATCACCCGTCCACCAATCATTGTCTACTGGCGCAACGGCGGAAAACGGAACTTCAACGCGACTCGCTTCTTTCGCGTGCTTGCCGACGCAGTGCATGATGTGCGTGACTTGTTCTTCTTTAGGAAGCGTATCGCACTCTATTGGGAACTGACGAAGCGTGTCGTTCGCCCAATGCGAATTCTCGTTGTCTAGAATTAAAACGTTTGCGTTGCGCCGCATTTCGTCGACATCGAAATTGCGTGGCATCGACTGCGTTGGGTCGAAGCTGAGCAACGTGAAAACGCCGCATCGCGGACCACTGCTGATGATGCTTTGCAAACGCTGTGCAGATTCCTCGTTGAATCCGGATGGGAAATTTGCAATCACAAGTACGCGGAACGCTTCGGCCACTTCGCCCGCGTGCACGTTGTACTCTTGGATCGTCGCGAACTCATTTCGCAAGTACGTTTGGATAATGTTCTCCATGTGATGCGTGAGATCGGCCAACCGCGTTTGGATGTGCTGGGGTTCGGTCCAGATTCGATGTTGGATCATTTCTTCGTCGTAGTCGGCCAAGTGCATGAACGACGAGAAGCTCTCTCCCAAACCTACCGAATCGACAATCGTAAAACGCAGCTTGCCGGGCGGAATTGACGTCAACAGCCGTACCATCGACAGGCGAAGTAATTCGGCGGCTCTTTTTTTAGCGTTGGAGGTTTCAATCAACAGTGACGGCGCGTTGAGTAAATCCAAAGCGACTGGTAGCAGGAGATCCGTTTGCTTCAGTTCAAACGCCTCGCCTTTTGGCAGCGGCTCGGAAACCTCTTTGAGGTCGAAGTTGATTTGTCCAAGTGGAATCGCGCTGGCGGGTTGCTTCGGCGGAGTCCAGTTGTCAAAAGGTTTGGTGAGATCGACGCAAGACTCGTTCACGACTTGCTGGCTTGCAGTGACCTCGTCCATGGTCGCGGCCATACCATCGCGGTATTGTTGCTCCATTGCCTCACGCTTGGCTTGGATTTCTGCGTCGACGTCGGCGAGTTCCTTCTTCTCTGTTTGAGAAATCGCTGTGCGTTTGGTCTCGAGATCGGATCTTAACTTCGCAATGCCCGGATTGAACCGCTGAGCCAACGCTTGCTCTTTCGCGACGAACTGTTCGTGCAGCATGTTGCCGCGTTTCGTTGCCAGTGATTGCAGGTCGTTAAGCCGGCCGGCGAGAAACTGCTTTAGTTCGATTTGCTTGGCGTCCCAGTCTTTATCCAGCTTTGTCGTTTGTGTCGTGCCGTGTTCTTCGAGGTTCTTAAGCTTTTTGTCTCGACGAGATTTGTTCTGATGTTGTGAGGCGAGCAGTTGTTGTTTACCGGTCGCGATCGCGTTGACGAACGTACTTTGAAACTGATGGGCAGCCAAACCAGCGTTTCGTCGGCTGATTGCCCAGAGTACGATTGCTGTAAACACGCCCGCGACGGCGGATACGATCCCGGCAATAAGCCAGCTGTTGAACGCCATGTGTAGCGGAAACGGCAACGCCAGCATGCCTAGTAGAAACGCGATCAGGTACCAACGCTCTTCTTGGAACCGTACCCAAAACGTTTTGCGAAACTGAACAATCAACTGTTGGATTTGGCCGAATGATTGTTGGTGTGCCGCCAAGTGGTTTGCGTCGTCGGGCGGGTCGAGCAAATCTCCGCCGTGTACTTTGAGTTCGCAGCCGTGCCGTCCGAGTGCGGCTTTCGATTCGTCGATCAGATCCGTGAATGATGCGCCTTGTTGCTTGAGCTTCGCCTTGGCCAGTTTGTACGCTTCACGAGTTGCTTCTTTGTCGGATTCGACTTCTTTCACGAGTCGCTGTTTGCTGAGAAACCAATCGTACTCACCGTCGCTGAGTTGCTGCTTGACGAGTTTTTTTGCGGCGAAGACTTCCTGTTGAAGTTCGTCCTTGGTGAGCTTCACATCAGTTTCGAGTGTTTCCTTTGCGGTAACGAGGATTTGTTGGTGCTCGCTTTCGAGACCGTCTTTCTGTCGCGTGACGTCACGAGCCACTTCTTGTTGTTGTGCTTGGCTACGTTGTTTGATTGCTTCGGTACGCGCGATGTGAGATTCTTCGAGCTGTTGAGATAGCTCGCGGCATTCGCGGATACGAGCCAGCGTATCGCTGATCAATTTGTCTTGGTGTTTTGCTGAAAGATCGTACTTCATTTTATCTCTCGCTCGAACACGGTGGATGGTGGAGTCGTTTGTCGTCGGCTTCGCACTTACTAGTTCGTTTCGTCACTTGTTTCTTGAACGGCCTTGTTCAGTATTTCCGTTAGATCGTGTATGGCGCCCAGCGCTAGTTGCATTTGCGGCAGGATCGGATCGAGGTAGCGGTCTTTGAAACGTTCGCTGACGTTATCGTCCCAATCTTTTTTCGTCTCCATCCAACGATCTTGGAGCTTTTTCGTAGCTCGTTGCAATCGCGTGGCCGGTGTGATGAGATCGCTGCGCATGGTGTCTTTCGTGTTACTTAATCCGTACTAGTTACTATCGCTAGAGTGTGACTCCGATGACTGGGATCGGCTGATGTACCGGTCCAGTCGGGTTGCCAGCCGCTCTAGCAATGCAATCGCTCGCGGTAAATCGGTATCGGCGAGATAAGAAAGCTGTGCCAATCGTGATTTGAATTGGTCTGCTTCGCGCTGAACAATGCGCAGCCACTTCTTGGTTGCCTTAACTTTTTCACGCGTGTGTCGCAGTCTGTCTTTCGCTTTTTGAAACGCTTTCTTTTCTTCGACGCACGATCGCTGCTGACCCTCACGCGTTGTCATTTGGCAGCGTCCCAAGTTGGTACGTGCCTCGGCCAGAAGATCGCTGGCTTTTCGCTCTTGCGCGGGCCAGTACGTCGCACGGTCAGATTCGAAGTAGTCGATCGCACGCGAGATCTCAGTCGTCAGGATATCGAGCGACTGGCGGACGGAATCGCGATAGTCTTGCAAGTCCGCGCGGAAATGGCGGATCGTTTCGATCGATTTGACGTTTGCCGCCATTACGCAAGGTACTCGTCAACTTGGTCGGCTTTCTTCATTAGATAGCGAACGTGTTGTTCGTTTTCTTCTAAGAATTTCGACAGATGCCGCGTATGGTCTTCGAACTGGCCTACGAACTTTTTGTGTTCCTGGTCACGCCAAGTTGCACCCAGTGCCGTGAGGTGGTTGTTGACGAGGGTCAGTTTTTGGCGGAGGTCGCCTGTGAACTTTTTCAAATTCCGTGCGAACTGACGAAGCTCTTCGGGGTCTACAACGGCTTGAGGCATTTTTTTCTCCGTTCGCCCGAGTGGGCGTCGTCGCGATCAATCGCAATAAAAAGTAGTCGAGTTCCTCAATTATACGTCGGAAGTACGGAAACTCGGTAACGCATCTTCGGCCAAGTCGGCAAAGTTGACGGCTTCGCTGGAAACTTCCGCGAGAGACCATGGACCTAACGCCCTGAAACTCGTAACTTAATCGGTATATACGACGTTCCATCAAATCATTACGTGAGCGATGGCCTATGCCGTGGTTCCCGGAACACTCAAGAGATCTATAAGAATGGCAGTCCCCGCATCGACGTTTAGGACCCTCCATCGCATTCACCGCCAGCTAACGGATTTGCGCTCGCGTCTGGACCGAGGCCCCAAGCAGATCGCTGCTCGCGAAGCCAACTTAACGCGACTCGGAGAAGTCGTCGAAGCGGCGAAGGAAGCTGTGAAGAGTGCTCAATTGGCGACAAATCAGAAAGAGCTTCAACTGAAAGAGCGTGAGGCTAGTATTGTCGATACGCAGACGAAGCTGAATACCGCCAGCAGTAATAAAGAGTACCAAGCGTTTGTGGAGAAAATTGCCGCAGACGAACAAGCCAATAGCGTGTTGTCTGATGAGATCTTGGAGATGTTTGACAAAGTCGAAGACCTTCAGAAGAACGTCAAAGACAAAGAAGCCGAGCTCGCGCAAGGTAAAGCCGAATTTGCCGAAGTAAAAAAGAAGGTCGAGGGCGAAAGAGAATCGCTCGAAGCTGATCTCGCAAGGCTGACGGTCGAAGGTAATGAGCTCGAGGCAACGTTGCCTGCGGATATCCAACAAGATTTCAAGCGTGTTGTCGGCGGACGTGGTGAAGAAGGTTTGGCCCAACTCGAAGACGAGTACTGTGGCAACTGCAATCAGATGGTCAACCCGCAGATGGTGAACGAGCTGCTGCTAGAAAAAGTTGTGCCCTGCAAGAGCTGTGGCGCTTACTTGTACCTGCCAGAGAATCGTGAACCCGTAAAGCGGGGAGAATAACTGATGGCGCGCATTACGGTTCGTTCTTTGCAGAAGATGAAGAACGAAGGCGAGAAGTTCACCATGCTCGCTACCTACGATTATTTCACAGCGAAGCTGCTTGACGAAGCTGGTGTTGATCTGCTGCTAGTAGGCGACACATTGGGTATGGCGTTTGGCGGCAAAGAGACGACGCTTTCGGTGATGCTGGATCACGTGGCCTATCACGCGGAGATCGTTTCGCGCGCGTCACAACGGGCGATGATCATCGGCGATATGCCATTCCTGACTTACCAAGTGAATCCGGATCAGGCGGTTGCGAATGCTGGGCGACTGATGCAAGAAAGTCATGTGCACGGCGTCAAGCTTGAAGGTGGTCGGTCGATGATCCCGGTGGTGAAACGGATTCTGCAAGCCGGCATTCCCGTCATGGGACATTTGGGGCTCACGCCACAATCCGTGCATCGCTTTGGTGGTTTTCTTGTGCAAGGCACAGACGACGAGTCCGCTCAGCGACTCAAGCAAGCCGCCAAGGCATTGGAAGAAGCTGGTTGTTTTTCGATCGTGCTCGAAGCCGTTCCTTCCGATCTTGCGGCAGAAGTTACCGATATGCTTTCGATTCCAACAATCGGCATCGGCGCGGGACCTCAGTGTGACGGACAGGTTTTGGTCGCGCCCGATATGCTCGGCATTACAGGTTTCAAGGCAAAGTATCTACGTCAGTACGCCGACATTTCGGGAACGATTCGTACCGCGGCGGAATCATTCGTGAAAGACGTGAAGAGCGGCGAGTTTCCGACGTCGGATGAGAGCTACAAAGCTTAGCCATACGCGGACCGCGCAAAGGCATTTCTTTGGCCTGTTAACTCAACTCTTCAGTTGCATAAGTTTGTCGCGGAAGTCGGCAAGACTTTCGGTAGTACAAGGTCGAAACGCGTTCCAAAGCCATTTTCACGTTTTGTGAAAGTCCGACTTCACACTCGCGGTCTCCAGTTTGCGGGGGTTTACCGAATTTACCCGCGCCGCATGAATTGAACCCGGTTGCACGAGACAATATGATGCACTGGTTGCCGGAATTGAGCGTGCACTGGAAAAAAGATGATCGTTGGTTTCGGCTCGGCGATCACCGGTTTAGATGGACAGTCGTTGCATATGGAAAATCAAGAATCTGATTCGGTCGGGACGTCACGAAAATCATCAAAGGGCAAAATCATCGCCCTGGCTGTCGTCATCGTTCTGGCGGTTTTGATTTCGGGGGTGGTTCTTTCGGTTATCAAGAAGAACGAAATGGAAAGTCGCTTTCAGGCCTACAACAATGGTCGTAGTTTAGCCGGCGCCATCCAGCAACAACACAATGCCTACAGAAGATTGCCATACAATCGCGTCGATAAGGAAAGTGGTGATCTGTTGCTCAGTTGGCGTCTTCAACTGCTTCCTTATGTCCGTGCCGCTAATTTGGCTGATATCACCAATCCTGATGTGGCGTGGGATTCTGCAGACCATTTCGGGGGAATCAATGAGCGTGTCGAAGCATTGCGCAGTCCACTTGGCGCGAGTGCTGCTGATCCGGTTACGCATTTTGTTTGCGTTGTGGATCCCAAATCACCAATGTCCTTTGAAAAAATGACCTTGGAGGAAGTTGAGAATCGAGATGGAAAATCCAATACGGGGTTGTTTCTGGAGTTTCCGAATTCGGATATCCATTGGGCCGAACCGCGAGACATTACTCTGGCCGAAGTGATCGAAGTTATCCAGAATTCTCCAGCGCCTGACGGGACGGTGGTATCCATGGCCGATGGTCGTGCGATTGTCGTTCCGAAGAGTGCTACGGTTGACGACATTACGAAATTGTTCTTGCTTGACAACGGTAGCCCGACAGCGGATTGGTTGACGGCGAAGCGGTAGTGGCTTTCTTATCCAATGGATGGTTTTCCCAAATTGGATACTCCGGCAGAGTTTGGCGTTTCACCGGGTGGTCGAAAGTCTTGACGACTCCGCTACGGATGGTTTTTGCAACGCTAGGGTCAACTCTCTCTAAATAGCGTCAGCGATGGTGTTTACGTACGCGCAATGGTCGTGTGTCACATTCATTCGTTAGCTGCTTATAATAAAGTCGCCAACATCACTGGAGAAAGTGCCATGCACCGAAGTACAGTTCTGCTAATTTTGTTGACGTTTGCCTGCGGCCTTACGCGTCTTGCCTGGTCTGACGACTCGGGAATCGCTGCCGATGTATTGGCTCGAAAGGCCGTGGTCGCCGGGATGCTGGGCGATGATTCTCGTCGTGATACTTTGCTGGTGTCTGCATTGAATCAAGACCCCAAGAACGCGATGGCGAACTGGGCGCAGGGTCGAGTCTTAATCCACAACGACTGGGTCACGTTAGATGACTACGAAAAAGAGATGCAGGACAATCAATTATTGGCTGCCTACGATAAGCGTCGCGAGGATCTGAAGCAGGGCAGAGGAAGTGAACAGCAACTGGCGGCTTGGTGTCGGAAGAATCGTTTAGTCGGACGTGAAAAAATTCACTTGCTCAACATATGGAACAGTGAATCGGCATCGGCTGACTTGAGAATGGCGGCGGGCCAACGACTTGGCATGAAAAATGTTGGTGGAGTTTGGATGACTCCAACTGAACTCAAACAATTTCAAGCGGCGACACGAACCGCCTCACGCAACGCGGCAGCGTGGAAACCGAAAACAGAAGAGTTGCTCAAAGGGCTGGAATCGAAAAACTCAAAACGCCGACAAGTTGCGATCGAGCGATACGGAAGCGGACTTGATCGTACCGCCGTCGTCAGTATTGAAAGCTTACTCTCGTCGAAGGGTACGCCTTACGCGATGCTTGCTGTAAAGTTCGTCGGCGAGATACCGGACTATGAAGCGACAGAATCCCTAGCGCGTCACGCTGTGTACGCCGACTCCGGTAGAGTGCGTGAGGCAGCGGTAATACAGCTCGCTACGCGTGAACAACAAGATGTCGTTCCGCTACTCCTTGCTGAGCTTTCCAATCCGCTCGAGGCTGATTTTGGTGTTTCCGTTGGGCGTGATGGAATGGTGCGTCGAACGCAGGAAGTCATGGAACGCGGACGTGAGGCCAATGTTCGTCACGTCAACACAACAGCTCGCGGTATCCATCGAGTTAACGAAACCGTCGTTCGAGTGAATAGGCAAGGTCAGGTACGTGGTGTGACAACCACCGATGATGCATTGGTGGCGAGAAAGCTAGAGCTCGGAGATTACGATAGCTGGGAAGAACGACTCGCAGCCGAACACGAGTTGCGCCAACAGTTTGCTTGGGAGCGTCAGTGGCTTGTGCAGCAAGAGATAATGCGCGGCATCGGGGCGAACCGTTTGCTTCATCAACGCAATCAGCGGGCCTCTGTCGTTAACGAACGAGCAATAGCAGCGTTGGAAAATGTCACAGAGGCAAAAGTCGAACCAAAAACGGCTGACGCATGGTGGGAATGGTGGAACGATACGAACGAACGGTACCAAGACGAGAAACCCACCGTCACGCGAACTACTGAACTATCCGACCCGATGCGGATAAGCTACGCGCGGGCATGTGAGTGTTTTCCAGCGGGTACGTTAGTACGTACTCAAACGGGATTGAGAAAAATTGAAAGCATCGAAGCTGGTGATCAGGTACTCGCCCAACACACTGAATCTGGTGAACTTGGCTACAAGCTTGTGTTGGCAACCACACTGCGCCCTCCGAGCAGCATGGTCACGATTGGATTCGATGGTGGCGAGATCGAATCAACTAGCGGTCACCTGTTTTGGGTGGAGGAACATGGTTGGAAAATGGCGAAAAACCTAGAGCCGGATGATTTGCTTCACGCCATCGACGGGGCCCGACGCGTATCGACGATCACTTCCAGGCCTGACGCGGAAGCACACAATTTGGTGGTAGCCGAATTCGGGAACTACTTCGTCGGCAACGAAGGGATCCTCGTGCACGACAATTCCGAGCGGCGACGCAGCAATGCTATTACACCGGGCGTGCCTCGCATCGCAAAGTAGTCCGGCGTGATCCACTGGTTACGTTTTAATCTTCGCCGACACCGATCAAACGCTTCTCATCTGCAGAACGTTTTTCTTCGCTCACTTTTCGTTTGGCGACGCGATCTTTGTAGTCTTTTAGCGTGCCCTCGGGGTCGTCATTGAATGCATCACGGCAGCCAGTGCAGCAAACGAAATACTTTTCTCCGTCGTGAGAAACTTTGATCGTACCCAGTCCGCCGGTGACAACGCACTCAGGGCCCTCAAGCGTATCTTTCGCCAACCTTGTTCCCTCTCGCGTGTAACCCACTTCGTTAACTCGAGTAAACGAACCACGGCCTGCGGTTTGTTTTTGGTAGAGGACAATCGTGCGTTTCGGATTCAGCATGGTGATTTGAATTCGATGCGTATCCTTTTCTTTTTCGGCGTCCGTCGTGAGCAAGAGTTTCTTGCCGTCCAAATGTCCGTTGTAGACTCGCTGTGTGCCGTCCGCCCACTTCGTATGAAACACGTAGCGTTTCTTTTCGATATTCCAGGACAGTTCTGACTCGGCAAGTTTTCCGTCCGTCACAGTGTATTTGAGCGTCGGACCGTTTCTCTCGAACGCCCAAACCCAATCGGCTTTCTCACGCCAGGTTCCCTCGGTTCGATACCGTTGCGGCCTGCCCACGCCTCGCCACTGACCGATCAGCGGATTCAGCTTGCTCAACGCTACACGGCGCAGTTCGGCAACATTGTCGGGATGGCGGCTATCAGCACGGTTCGGAGCCGCAGGATGGTCAGCAGCGATCGCGAACAGAGAAGGAATGCAGATCGAAAAGTAAATGCAAATAGTGATACGAAAGTGTCGAACGATATGCATATTTTAGTCCTCGTTTGGCGAAGAAGACATTGTGTCATATTTTGCCGTGCGATTCACGATGCATGTCGCCTTTGGGAAAAGCCACCAATTCCCTAGATTTGTTCCGTTAAGCGATAGGAATTACGATCCAATCACGGGCATCAACCAAAATCTGGAATGAATAACATGCGTCATCTACATCGCTGTGTGATTTTGCTTGTCGTCTGCCTAGGGGATTCCGGCGTCGCTTCGGCAGAAGGAACCCTTTTCTACGACGCTCCGACGGGAGAGATCTTTTTTGAGATCGATGTTCCTTCGGGCCGTTTCGACTTGTTCGATATCCGCAGCGAAAATCGCTTGTTACGCACGGAGAACTATCAACGCATCGGAGACCCCACGATTCTGTTCTTTCTGAACGAAGGTTACATCGCAGACAATGCGGGTTTGGGCACCTACCGCTCGGACGGCTTATACGGACTTGGGGCAATCTATCCCAACGATGTTCCACAAGCCGATTTCCTTGCCGACATTCACAGTACCTACGCGCATGAGGATGCCAATAGGTCCTGTCTCAGAATCTCGGACGGACCTCGCCCTGATAACAATCGTTTCATCAGAGCCACTAACGCATGTCACCTTTGAATTGCACGACGTCGACCTTCAAGGTTCCGCGAACGGTATCGCCGGGTTCAACGCCAGCTTCTTCCAAGGTTAAAGTGCCACCGAGCATCCGAAAGTCACCGCGGAACCACGCGCCTTGGATCATGACTCCCATTGATGCGACTGGTTGGCCAGTGGCTTCTTTGAATGCAGACTCCTCGGTCCCCACCGCAAAGGTGACTCGGATTTTGTTGGACTCGCGTTTGCCTATGAATGTAACCGTGGGAGCCTTCTTGCCGTCCATACCTTTGTCTTTGCTTCGTATTGCGTAAACGCCAAGCTTGGTGAACTTTACAACCTCGTCGTCGATGGTGAGTTCCAGTTCCGCTTCGCCGATGTCATAAGGCTCCTTCGGTTCTTTTTCGACCCACTTGGCATTGAATTTTCCAACCGCCGTACCGACCTTCGCCGTATAGAACGGATTGCGTGGTTGCTTTTGGACCCGTTGTGGCCACTTTTCTAATTCGCGCTCGATTCGTCTGCGTCGTGACTTCACGAAAGTGCGAGATTGCTCCATCGCCTTCTTGCAGTCTTCCTGGCTTGTGTGCGTGTGACCTTCGACAAGTTCTTCGATGCGATCAATGTTTTGGATGATCGCTTCTTCGTCCCATACTTCCTCTAGCAAACCTCGCATTGTTTCTCGGTAGCGATCTGCCATTCCTTTGGCATTGTAGATTCGGTTGGCCAAGACCGATTGTCCGTGTACGGAATCTGGTCCGCGCTTGAACATTTTCGCCCCGCCCTCATACGAGAACGCTGCGTCGGTGCCCCAAGGCATGAAGTGCAGTTTGGAGTCTGCTGCATGGTAGTAGACGAAGTAGTTGTTTTGATTGTTTGTGTAGCCGTCCCAGAAACCGACAAGACTCTCCATCGCCCAAAACTTAAGGAACTCGTCCACGTCCAAGCACTCTTCGAGTTTCTGGATGTCTACCTCGCCTGACTCGGCGACAAGTTCCGCCACGGCACGTAGTTCCTCGCGTTTGTCGTCCTTGCCGACGTTCTTCCCTTCCAGTGCATCGATCTTGTCGATCAACAAATCGGCGACGGTTCCTTCGTAGAGTTTTCCGTCCGCATCACCGAAAACACGTGTCAGCATCGGCTTCTTGACCGACTCCACATTCGTGTAGATGCCCAGCAGTTCATCGTTGACCCAAACTTTTGCCAGGGTCGATCGGGATGCGGGTAAGCCTGCTTTCGCGAACAGGTCGTAAGCCAACGCTTGACTAACAAATCCACGGTCCTGTTTGTTGTTGTTCAGCGTAAGGCGGTCTACGCCCTCGACTGGGTTTTGTTCGGTAAACTCGTCGAACTTAATTTTTAACGATGGTCGCTCGGTATCCTGTGAACCAATAAAGCCCTTTTTGCGAATACCAACACCTTCGATGCGTTGCCCATTGATTGTGACGTCCGCTTTGAACCACGTATAGGGAGATGGTGGCGGTGGTTTCAGCAGTGCGGTTGCAAAATTGCGACTCTGTGTTCGAAGTTGGTCCCAATCTTCTTGATCGATCTCAACTTTCACTTCCAACAATTGCGTTGGATCAAAGATCTTTGCTTCGGCTAGTTTTGCTGTTGCCCCATCGGCGCCTTCGCTGGTGGAACTGATCAACAGAATTAGCAAGCAGCAGTGCACCATTCCAATGAAACGATCTGACTTTTTCCAATGCATCCACATCTACCTTCATCGAAACATGATATTCTGAAAGCTAGGGTAGCCCGAGTCGGTAGTGGGTGGCAACTGAGTTTGCGTAACAATCGGTGACGGAGCGGCTCACGCAACCCATTTCGTCCAAAACTATGCGGTGACGTTCATTCATCTTGCGGCTTGAGTTGCAGCCTTGGCTATCTGGTTGCTTGCCAACGCTGAGTCAAAAGTTAATCGAATTGCGACGCTATTCGTTTGCGTCGGCGAACCGACTTGCTGCCCTCGTTCGATCTGTCAGATGTGACGATTGTCAGTGCAGCTTGACCTTCGAGCGGATATGGGACGAGAAATTCTCTTCGTCAGCTTCCATAGCCAGTTCGTTAATGCGAGCTTGCGTTTGAAGCTCATTAAAACTGGAATCTGTATCGATCAAGCCTTGCTTATACGCCACTTTTCCGGAGTAGCCAGGTAGCACAATGAACGGACTGTAACGCGAAAAGTGAATCGGTGCGATTTCATTGAAGCTGTCGACGATGTTTGAAGCACAATTGTTTCGTGCGGTGTGATAGAACTCGGGCTGGTTGTGCAGTCCATTTGCGCGCCGGAGCATGTGTTGGAACATGGCTTGCATCTGCTCGTCAGATGCGCGGATCGGGTAGAGATAGATCGGAAGATCGTCGCCAAGCGAACGTCGTATGGCGTCTTGCTCGATCGAAACGACGTAGATCAAACCGAATTGTTTGAAGAAGCCTCGAACTGGTGAGAAATCTTCGCCCTCACCGCGTCGCGCTTCTGCACTGACGGATAGATACTCGCCATTGCGAAATCCGAAGCTTACAAATGTATGAGCGATTCCGCGAAAGTTTGCAAAGTGTTGTTCTCCAAACCAAATAGATTCCAACTCGGATAGTTGGAACGTTCTGTCCTCGTGCCTGACTTCGTATTCTCCGTTGGGTTGAAAGCTAGAGTTGCGTACGTCTTGGATCGTGACAGTGTCCCCGTCAAAGGTGGACAGTGGCATTTTTGCATGCAGTCGTGACCACATGGAGTTTGATGATTCCTGCTGTGATGGAACTACGAAGCACCAAAACAGGCCAACGCAGAATCCAGCCGGCAGAAAATACTTGAGAAACCCGGGCCAGGTTTTACTTCGGCGCCAAGTAATACCGGAAGCGACAACAAACAAGACGGCGGCGCAAGTTGCTAGCCAGGCAGGAAGCAAAGGGTTGAAGTGGAGCGAAAGCGTGCACCATGTTCCCGACAGGAACGTGAGAACCGTTCCGAGCACGTGACCCAAGGTTCCGATGCGAATGACCATCGAATTCTTTTTCATCGGCATAGGTTTCCATTGCCCACTTCGATTTATCTAGCTGAACAGACCGTATCCTATCGACTGACATTAGGCTGTTCGCTAGGCAAATGCAAAAAGAGAGGGTGCCGAAGTTCGACACCCTCTCTTTTCGAAATTTCAATACTTAGATCGTGAGCTTAGTTAGCTACGACGTCGTCGAAGCATTCCACCCATCAAGCCAGCAAGACCCAACAGGAGAATTCCCGATGGCTCGGGAACCGATTGAGCTCCACCAACCGTTTGACCGAAGTTCTGCGACAAGACTAGGAAGTCAGCGAATGCAACGTCACCGCTACAGTCAATGTCACCGGTCGTGTGGTCAGCAGCAGCTTGACCAAAGTTTTGCGACAAGATCAGGAAGTCAGCAAACGCAACGTCACCGCTACCGTCGATGTCACCCAAGGTGTTTGGATTACATCCATCACCACCGGGCCCGAAGGTCAAAACGCCTTCGCTGAGTGTCCATCCTTCAGTCAGAATCGTCACCGAATCTTCGCCGACAATGTTGTCGGCACCGAATACGGTGATCATCATGCCTTCGGCAACACCGTCTTCGGCTTCAATGCTCAGCGACACGCCGGAGACGTCGAGCGTCGTAGTGAACAGACCGTCATTGTCGTCGAGTGCGATTGAATCATGCGTGCCATCGGCTCCAACCTGAATAACGAATTCGGTTCCAGGCGTAAGGGCTGCATTCGAGTCAGCACTGACAAGGGCAATGCCTTCGGCGCGAAGGTTTTCAGCGGGTACTACGAATTGAGCACGCTGCTCTTCGGTCAAGGCGCCTTCAGCGGTGAAATCAAAGATTTCTGGATCGTCCGTTCGGCCCATATAGAAGATACCAGCGTCACCGCCGCCACCTTCTGACATCCAAAGCTCGATCTGACGCCATTCACCACCTTCAGCGATACCTTCGAACGTAGCGATACCGTTAAATTCTTCCGGGTTACTGCTACCATCGATGTTCGCCCAGTCATCATCAGCAACGATCACGTCGTCGATAGGATCACCGTTGATAGTTCCGAAGTCCGCGAATTCGAGGAAGTCAAGACCGTCAACTTCGCCGTCACCTTCAAGGTCGATAGCGATCATTGCCAAGTCATCGATTCCGTCACGAATGACGTATTCACCGTCTTCTGGAATAAAGATTTCACCAACGGCACGAACACCGTAGTTGTTGTAGTTCGCGGGACTACCATCAAGCTGAGTGTCCGCATTAATGACTTCTTCAGGGTATCGTTGCAGCGTTTGACCAGGAATGACTTCTTGGTTTTGACCACCAGCCCAGAAGCCAGAGACGAACCCACCAGCGACTAGAGGGAAATCAAGGTCCTCTTCGTCTGGGTTTGCATGAAGCAGAGAGAACTGGAAAATACCGTCATCGTTGCGCATGTTGCCCTGGTACCAGAACTGCTGAAGACCTTGGGTTAAAACCGGCTCTTCCGTGAAAACTCTGTTTGAGATTTCTGCGTCTGGGTTGAAGGTACCTCGGTTGTCATTTGTCGCCACTAGGAACTGTGCCCCAACTGGTTCAGGAGTTCCTGTTACACCGAAGTGAGCACGAGCTCCATCAGCAACAACCGCAGCCACTTCGGCTGGCTCAAGTTTCGTGTCAGTGACGAAGAAGTCATCGTATCGACCTTCCCACTGATTGTTACCGTTTGCATCGGCAGCGATTGCGAACGAGTCGAGAAGTGGAACAAAGCCGTTCTCACCTTCTAGAGGCGGGAAATCAGTGAAGGCTTCTGCCAAAGGTCCGCCAGGGCCACCGAACTCATAAATTTCGCCGTTGACATACATACGACGTGACAAGGTGCCATCGTCTTCTGGACCGTATGTGAACGCAATGTGCGACCATTCTTCACCTACATTGGCTCGAATGTGCTCTTCTTCCAACGCACCACTGATACGTTGTGTATCACCAGCACAGCAGCCACCAATGTCAAGGAACGCGCTGCCGTTGCCCCAAGTAGTA
>CAYNJG010000039.1:0-41450 GCA_964397295.1 uncultured Pirellulaceae bacterium | reverse complement strand
TCCCTACCATCCCATTCGTCGCGGATATGGCGGGGCGAAATTTTCTGACGTAGCGGTCTATGCTCGCCGTCTAATCTATCCGCATAAGTATCGGGCATTGGTCATGTTCGTCGCCAATGACGTCCAGGGAAAAGACAACGACAAGACTCCCGACGAAGTCGAGCCGCTCGTGCGACACATCATGGATGTCTCGCGAGCACACCAACCCGAGGCTCCGATTCTGATCATCGAAGTCACACCGACCTCCAGCCGTTTCAAAACATGGAAAGAGATCCGGGCGCTCAACGTACGCCTTCGCGAAATCGCACTTACCACGCCTCACACCTACTTTGTCGCCACAGCTGAACACTATCTGCGTCCAAATGGCACTCCGCGCGACGAACTCTTCGTCAAAGACTTGCTGCATCTGAATCGAGAAGGCTATCGAATCTGGGCCAACCTCGTCCGCCGTCGACTGGACGAAGTGCTCCGCCTGGAGACGCTTGCGAAAGTATCGCCGACTACTTCGGCTAACGCGGAATAAGCAGTTGAAGTAGCCCTAAGTTCAGGCCACCGCGACTTGCTTGGTCGTGTGTTGTGATCAACCTCGCGAGCCCGCCCATCTACATGCAATGTAGCTTGTCGACTCTTTTGCGCGGATCGTCCAGCGCTGGCAACGGCTAAGACCAGAATGCACTCCGTAGTTCTCACGGAGCTCCAAGAAATCAGCTCAGAACACGCAATTCTGCTGGAAAAACCCGGGTTGACGCTTGGTGGCGAATGGGTATGCTTGGGGCCATGTGGGGATAAATGGTAGAAGCGATGTTACTCACCGGAACTTTTAAACGCTCGGTGGATGACAAACTTCGGCTCGCTATCCCCAAACGATTTCGCGACGGCTTTTCCGGCGCCGAATCGGGAAGCACGGTGCTCTTTATTGCACCCGGAACAGACGGATCACTCACGCTTTACACGGAGGCATCATTCACGCGACTCGCGAATCAGCTCGACAGCCTTCCCTCAACGGGCAAAGAAGTCCGCGCTTTCAGCCGCCTCTTCTTTTCTCGAGCCGAAAGCATCGACATCGATAAACAGGGGCGCATTCGAATTCCCCAAGGGTTGGCGGAACTCGCAGAAATCTCGACCGGTGAAGCGATGCTGATTGGCGTACGCGATCGCATGGAGATTTGGAACACTGATCGCTGGCAAGTTTATATTCAAGGAACAGAGCAAAACTACGATCTGCTGGCCGAGAAAGCATTGTCAAAGCCAGCGGCGAAATAGTCACTTCGAAACAGTTTTCGAGAAATACGTCTACAGAAGAACGTCTCCGTTGTTCGCCGCGTGCGGTGCGGAGGTTGACAGTCGCTAGGCCACAGACTGCCAACCACCTCGGCTTTGAAGGTGTCGAGTCACACCGCAGACCTCACAGCAAGATGCTGCGAGCTCGCGAACATGGAGCCTCGTTGTCGGTCCGAACACGAGGCTCCAAGGTAATCTACTCCATAGGGCGCATGGATGTGTCCGGAGTAGATTGCCTTTTTTCAACTAGTCTTGCGAATCTGTCTCGCTCGCGGATTCACTTTCCGCTTCCTTTTTCGCCTTCATCTTTTTCATGACGCGCCAGTCAACAGACGCAGTCCAGACGCAGCAAACCGCGAAAATACCGAACATAATTCGGTTGAACATGACGGACTTGGTTTTCGGATTCATCCAACCATCCCAGCCGAACCACAACATGAGCGCAAAAAGCAACGCTGGAAATACAAACGGATAGTCGAATGGAGTGCTTGGCGATTGTGATCGACGTCGAACAGCGACTGGGGCAGTTTCTTCGGCAGCCGCTTCACCGGAACTCGCGTCGGGCACTTCTTCTTTTTCGATTTCGTCAGTCATGCTATTCCAATTCGCGAAACGTCGGTGTGTCTAGCCAGTTTCAAACCGGCCAACAAAAAGAGAACTCATGCCAAGGATTCTCCGAAAAAACGCCATCAACACAAGCCGCTGGCGGACTAAAGTCTACGTCGCTCATCATACTCGCTTGGTAGAAAATTGACGCATTATGCACTGATGCATAACGTTCTTTCGGGCCATTCCACGTGATCTCGGAATGGTCCGGTTAACAGTTAACAGCTCCAAAAAGAGGAAGAGTATGCGAGGAAGAGGTGGCCGTGGTCGACATCGAGAGAGACATCCAGATCGACAAGGCCGAGGCGAATACGGACGTACAACCATTACTGTTCCGTGCGATTTAAAACAACGAATGAAGTCTGTGGGCGACTATGTGAACTGGTCGTCCGTAGCTTGCAAAGCGTTTGACGCGAAGCTCCAAGACTTAGTGCAACAAGAAGAAGTAGAGAATCTAGACCAAGTCGTCGAACGCCTGCGCAAGTTAAACGCAGAACGGACCGAAAGTGAAACTAGCAAGGCCGGAACCGAAGCTGGAAAACATTGGGCCATGAACCGCGCGACTCCCGCGCAGTTGGAAACTCTTGAGAACTTCCGAGATGAAATGTCTGCATCGCAATGGCGCGAACTGTTCCAGCACCGAAAGGGCGTTCGAGAATTGACACACTGCTTGATGCACGGCGGCGATCGGGCTCCACGGCGCGGCGGCGGAAGAATGTTCTGGCGACAAATTCTGGATGAGAGACCCGACAATCCGGATTTCTTCGCAGGCTTTGCTGACGGTGCGATTGAAGTTTGGCGTGCTGTCAAAGACCGCGTCTAACCAACGAAACAGTGCAATCGCTGCCACGGCCACACCTAGCTGTTGGCAATGTACACCGTTAGGATGAAGGCTTCGTTTTAGGCTCCGTCTCACACAAATTCATGACCATCGATCTCACTATCAACGGCGAAATTCGCCAAGTCACCGAAGGCCAGACGTTGGCTGGATTGCTTGACGACTTGAACGTCAATCGACAGCAAGTCGCCGTTGAAGTGAACGAAGAGCTGGTACCACGCGAGTCGCACAAAGCTCACGCACTCGCGAGCGGCGATCGCATCGAGATCGTTACACTTGTGGGCGGAGGCTAACCGATGGCAACGGTTGAAGAATCGAACGAAGTATTGCGTGTCGGTTCCATGGAACTGAAAAGCAGACTCGTGGTCGGTACAGGCTTGTACGATTCGATGGGCACCATGCGTGATGCGCTCGATGCATCCGGCGCCGATTGCCTTACGGTAGCCGTCCGCCGTGAACGCCTCTACAACACCAGCGGCGAAAATATCCTCGATCACATCGACCTCGATCGATTTACGTTGCTTCCCAACACCGCCGCGTGTTATTCGGTCGAAGAAGCACTTCGCACGGCTCGACTCGGAAGAGAAATTCTTCGCGGTTTAGGAAATCCCGGCGCGAACTGGCTAAAGCTAGAGGTACTTGGCGACAATAAAACGCTGTTACCGGATGTTCTCGGCACCCTGCAAGCCACCGAGAAACTCGTCGAAGAGGGTTTCGAAGTACTGTGCTATACGACCGACGATCCCGTCGTTGCGAGGCAACTCAAGGAACTCGGTGCCGCAGCGGTGATGCCCGCAGGCAGCCCCATCGGCTCCGGACAGGGCATCCTGAATCCCAACAACTTGCGAATCTGTCTTGAGTATCTCAAGACGGGCGACCCAAACTACCCCGTGATCGTCGACGCAGGCGTTGGCACCGCCAGCGACGTTGCCCAAGCCATGGAACTGGGTGCTGACGGAGTCCTTCTCAACACGGCAATCGCTCATGCAAAGAAACCAGTGCAGATGGCGAAAGCCATGAAGCTGGCAATCGAAGCCGGGCGTCTAGCCTATCTTTCGGGCCGCATTCCCAAGCGACTCTACGCGTCCGCGAGTAGCCCCGAAGACGGCGTGGTTGGGACTTAGCCTAGTTCGTCACCAGAACGCAAGTCCGAGATCAACTCGACTTCTTCGGCAACTTGCCCATGTGCCCACGGAATCGCAAGAGACGCCGCGTCCATTCGTACTGAGCTAGATCCGTCAACTCGTCGTCCACTTCGTCCGTGTCCGATTGCGCGATACCTAGCTCGATCTTCATCAATCGCAAGATATCAACCAAAGAGGCAAGACGACGGTTACCCGTTTTATCGTTCGGATACGCAATCGCTCTGTCATAAAGCTCGTACTCAGACTTTTCGACCTCCTCTCGCAGACCAAATAGCTCAAGTTGAAGCACGAAACGACATATCTCTTCCCCCAAGTCCTCGCGGCCGAAACCGATCGGCACGTCTCGCGTGAACAAGGAGATCGTAAGCGCCAGTTCTTCCAGCTTTGCAAGCTCTGACTCCTGCAGCTTTCCATCGGCAGCGGAGTTGGTGTAGACCGAAATGAATTCCTTGAACAGTTCTAGCTTCCGATCAAACACGATGTTCTTGCTCGTTGCGGCTGTCTGGAGCGAACGTTCGATCGTGCCTTGATGACGGATCAACAACATGGTGATCATCACGGTGAAAATCGAACCTAGCAACGCTGCCAAGATCTCTACCGTGTACCCGTCGAGGTCGTGATCGAAGAAGCCTTTGAAGAAAAAGAACGTCGAGACGGCCATTACGACAATGACGGCCAACAGAGCGATCTCGGCTCGAAAGCGTTTTACAGAGGTTTCGTTAGCCATTGAAATCCATCTCGGGGCTCGACAATTTCGCTTGGGATTCTAGTCCACATCCCGCAGACCGACCAATATATGCATGCACACCAGGTATCTCACAAATCCTCATATCCCGGCTAAATCAAAAGCTTGGCATTAGACGACGAATCTGACATAATGTCTGAACGTCCAATTCGGACCTCCCACCTCTCGCCGAGAAGGAGTCACACATGCGAAAGTTTGCGTTAGCCATCTGGTTGATGCTTCCTGTTCTTGTTGGAGCGTACCACTACGGTCCGGGCCAAGAACAGCTCAAGCTGGATGAAGTTACGGCTTTGCTCGAGCAAGCCGACCAGCATGCCAACGAAGAACAATGGAAGGAAGCCGTTGCGACCTACGAGAGTGCGCTCGCTTCGCTTCCCAAAGGACACGATGCCGTTCGACAGCGGGTTCGACTAGAGCGTGCCAAGGCGATGATGTTCTGCTCGGAACTGCCTGCCGCAAATTCCGAGTTGCTGATGCTCGTCGATGAGATGCAGCAAAAGAAAGAAGAGTCCGATCCACAAGTGCTCGACGAAGCCCGCGCGGCTTTGGCGAACTCACAGTACTACCGCACTTGGCTTATGCGACTCGAAGGCTTGCCGCGTTCGGAGTGGGAGCCAGAAATCGATGCAGCTCGGCAAACGTATAAAATGCTGGCGTCGAAGACGGTCGACAATGGCGATGAACAAAATGCGAAACGTCACCGAGAGGACCTCGAGTCAGTGATTAAACTGGCTCGTATGGACTTGAGTGATCTCCAAGGCTTGCCGCTACCCAGCCAATGACAGGGTACGTGAAGTGGCAAAGGCCAGGGCCGCGGTCGCGGTAAAGGACGAGGCAAGAATCCCCCCAAAGATGCACGCGGAGCCAGTTCAGGTCCTCCGCCCGACGGTGGTGGTTCGTAGCATTGTCTGAGAAAATCAGCAGGTCGGAGAGATTTTCTCTCCGACCTTTTTTATTGGGTCATCGTTCGCAAACATTCCTCTTCAGTTCACTAGACGCGAAGCAAGCAATATGAATAGCCCACGAACTCTGGCACTCTTCCTCCTGCTGCTCTTTGCAACGATTGGGTCTGCGCAGCAACGCGCCGCTCAACTCGTCCCAGCACAACCGGCGATCACGATCGCACCAGCCACTCAGAATCCATTGGCAGAAGAAGATGATGAGCCTGAAGCCGAAACAGACACTGCCGAAGGCGAAGCAACAGGCAAAGACGAGCCTGCCGAGGAGCTGACCGAGGAAGAAAAAGAAAAGCAGGCTGCAGAAGCGAAAGCGCTTGCGGAAGAAACCAAACGAAAGGCCGCAGAAAAGAAACGCAAAGCCGACGCTGCGAAACGCAAAAAGGAACGACTGACTCAGTTGAAGAAGCTCAACTTCGATCGCCGCCCCTCCTCGATACTCAAGGCATGGTCCACACCCGAAGGCGAAGAGGATGAAAAAGAAGAAGAGGAAGAAGAGCTAGTCTCCGTGACGATCAAGACCACCGACGGCATTGTGATTCGCGGACTACTCCGATCCAAGAACGAAGAAGGTGTGGTCGTTGACACGCTTGATGGTCGGCGATTCATGCTTCCACAAGACATCATCGACGAACTCACGGAAGAAGAGGCCGAAGAAGAAGAGAAGAAAGAACCCACCGAAGAAGAGAAAAAACAAAAAGAAGAGACCGAAAAGCAAGCCGAAGCCAAAAAAGCCTTCGACAAAAGCCTGAAGAAATTCCAGCGAGACGTCACGCTTGGCGAATGGGCTGAAGCGAAGACGTTTCTCGCAGGCTTTGATGAAGAACTTGGTAAAGCCGCCTACTCGCGGCTCCTTCAATCGCTGCTCGCTGGTCCCGGGAAACAACCACCCCGCCCTGGTATGCCCGCTCCGCCACCGGTTCCATCGAATCTTCGTCGTTACTTGGAAAAAAACACATTCGACAACGAAGACCTCATTGCCCTCGCCGACATCGCTCCGTACGAAATTGAAGACGCGGAACTCCGGTCGCTTAGTGGTCTTCTTCGAAACGCACTGGCAAAAGGAAACGTGCTGGAAGAACTCCTCAAATCGCTGAAGGCTTACTCGGAGGGTGACGACGCGAAGCTCACACAACGCCAGGCCGCAAAACTCATCTTGGGCGCTAATCGGCCTCTGAAGATCGCCGAATTCCTACCTTCGCTAGACGAAGCGAAAGAAAAAGAGGACCACGAAGCACTCAATATGTTGTCGCGGTACTACTTGGCACTCAATCAGGAAGAGAAGAAACGCGAGAACCTCGAAAGTGCATGGGAGGTGACGCAAGCGATCCTCGGGTCGAAAGACATCAAGAAAGAGGAGAAGGAAGAAGCACTCAAACGCGCAGTCGAACTAGCACCTCAGATCAAAGAGGAAGTTGGGCAAACATGGCTGGAAGAGAGTTTCACGAAAGACTCCGAACGCGGCATGGAGATCATCGCGTCCATCGGCACCGCGACGGCCCAGGGGCTCCAGACCAAACCGCGAGATCCAACATTTCGGCTCAAGAGCCTGCAACTTCAACACACAGCTGTTGAAGCGTTGCTTGAAGCATCTCCAGACAGGGCGAAAGAATGGAAGGCCAACCTTTCACTGCTCGCCGAGAACTGGCTGAAGGAAGGCGAGCATTCCTATCAGAACGATGATTCAAAGACGCTTTTGCAGGATATGCAACGCGACGTCTACGGCAACTTTTACTACGACCCTTATTACTACCGGAATCGCACAACAAGCAACGCGGCGAAAGCTATTCGAACGGGTGATCTGCTAGAGGTTCGTCCGAGCGGAGATTGGATCAAGCTTGTACCTGCAGGCATGCGCCCAAAGTATGACATGCTCTATTCGCAACTTTACCTGAAGGTTGCAGAAGACGAACTGGCGTATCCCTACATCGAGGCTCTGGCAAAATCGCACCCTGAAATTGGCCAAGACCTCGTCGATGAATACATCCGCGTCTGGACGGAGAACCACGATCCCAACGCCAGTAAGCGGCGAACAAGTTCTTACATGTACATGTATGGCTATGAACGCAAAGCCGAGGGCATTCCGCTAACGCGTTCCAAGCAGCAACGGAATCTTGAAGAACTCTCGGCGCTCGTGAAGAAGCTCCGCGCATTGCCGGTGGAACTGGACGAAGAACTACTAGCCAAAGCATTCACGAATTGCCACAGCCAAGCGGAGGTCTACCACCTTGGAGCCATTGAAAAGGTGTTCGGCTCACTCGACACCATGGAGCCCGAAACGCTGGCGGAAATGGCAAACCAGATGCGTGCAAATTTGCTGACGATCTGGCGAGATCCGGCTACTCAGAAAAAGAACAAAACGAATCGAAAGAAAAAAGACATCAAAGCCGAAGTCCTACGTGGCTACCAAGTGGCTCGCAACGTAATAACCGACGGGCGGAAGAAACATCCAGAAGACTGGTCGTTGCAGTTGGCGTTGGCTTCGATCAATCACGATGAGAACGAATACAAGGCCGAGCTAGAGAAAGACTCTAGCTTCTCAAAACGCCGCGAAAAATCGTTTGAAGACTTCAGAAAGGCAGCCGATCTCTACGTCGCATCTGCCAAGGAGATTGAAGAAGACGAAGAGACAACCAAAGTTTTCGAAACCTGGTGGTATGCAAGCCTGGGCGCCGTCGACCTTGGGCGTGTGGACGACAAGAAGCAGCCCGATCTAACGCAGCCGGCGAAAATCAAAGAAGCTTTGATGACGTTGCCTAAACAACAAGCAGAACGGCATCTGAAACTTTTCGCGAATACGCTCTTCACTCGCATGAGTTCCATCAAGCCAGCCGTGAAGTATCGATATCTCAAGACAGGCTTCGAAATGATTGGCGATCAAAAGGCTGCCTACGAAGCCAAGAAAGTATTCGACTACTACAACGATCTCGTGAGCGAAATCCGCTTAGAGACCGAGGTCGATGGCAGTGATGTCGTCGGCGAAGAGCCGTTTGGCGTCTTCGTCAACTTGGTACACACCCGAGAGATCGAACGTGAGGCGGGTGGTTTTGGCAAATATTTGCAAAACCAAAACAACGGAAACACCTACTACTACAACTATGGCCGTCCCACCGAAAACTACCGAGACAAATTCGAAGAAATCGTCACTGACGCACTCGAAGAGAAGTTCGATATTCTGTCAGTGACATTCCAATCCGAAGACGTAAACTCTCGGGCCATGGAAGAGTACGGATGGCGAACGACTCCATACGCCTATTTGCTGCTTAAAGCACGCGGCCCTGAAGTTGACCAAATCGCACCCGTTCGACTCGACTTAGACTTTCTGGACACATCCGGCTACGCAGTCCTGCCTGTTGAGTCTTCCATTGTGCCCGTAGACGCGACGACGAAGCCAAGTTCTCGACCGGTGCAAAATCTGAAGATTACGCAAACACTGGATGAACGTCAGGCCGACGAAGGAAAACTGATTTTGGAAGTCAAAGCGATCGGACAAGGTTTGATTCCGAACCTCGAAGAAATCGTCGACGTGAACCCAGACGAATTTGATGTCGATAGCATCGAAGATCAGGGAATCTCCATCTCTCGATTCGATCCGGACAGCGCAGATAACGTAGTGGTTTCCGAACGGACCTGGTTGGTCACAATGAACGGCAAAGAAGGGCTAGCCGAGCATCCCAAGTCATTCCAATTCGCCGCGATCAAACAAGAAGACATGCTTGCTCGCGATGAAGAGAAGGACACACTTTTGGATGACGCAATCATGTACCAGCGTTTCGTTGACGCAGACCTAGAATCGGTTGAGGAAAGCATTTCGCTGGAAGAGCAATACGGCGAAACATCTAATGCCTGGATTTGGTGGACTGTTGGCATCGCGTTGGGCAGCGTCGCACTTCTTGGCTTGATAATCGCTCTGATTCCACAAGAGAAGACTGAACGAAAAGCTCGGTTTGCGGTGCCCGAAGAAGTCACGCCGTTCACGGTACTTGGACTTCTCAAAGACATCGAAGCCAACAACGGTCTCACACCGAAACGCAAAGAAGAACTATCTACGTCAATCAATCGAATTGAAAGCTACTACTTCGGCGACGCTAACGGCACTGAAGAACCCAAGCTCCGCGACATCGCCGGGGAATGGGCCAAACGAGCCAAGGGGTAATACATGCCGGAATCGACCAGACCATCGCGACGTGCCTTTCATCGCCAAACACTTCACGCGACAACAGCGCTCGCAACACTGTCCGCGGCCGGCTTGCACGCCGTCGCAGCGGAACCGAAACGGAAGTACCGAGCGGTTGTCATTGGTCATACGGGTCGTGGGAACTACGGTCACGGCATGGAAAAAGTATGGGCTGACGTTGATGCAGCAGAACTAGTGGCCATTGCTGACGCTCAGCCGGAGGGCCTCAATAAGACTTCTAGGCGACTCGGCGTGAAAGGTTTTGCTGACTACAAGCAAATGCTGACTCAGACCAAGCCAGATCTGGTTGCCGTTGGACCACGATGGCTCGACCAGCACCGCGACATGGTGGTTGCCGCTGCGGATGCGGGCGTGAAAGGCATCTATCTAGAGAAGCCGATGTGCCAAAACCTGCAACAGGCCGACGAGATGATCGCCGCTTGTGAAAAGAGTGGCACTAAACTGGCGATGGCAACTCAAAACCGATACAGCCCCCAAGTAAGAATCATTTCCCAGATGATTGCCGACGACGATCTTGGAGAGATTGTCGAAATCCGAGCACGTGGAAAAGACGATCGCCGCGGCGGCGGTGAAGACCTGTGGGTCCTCGGAACGCACATGCTGGATTTGATGAGCCTGTTTGGTGGCGGAGCGAAAAGCTGCTACGCCCAAGTCTATAAAGCCGGCAACCTTGTCACCGCAGCTGATGTACAAGAGGGCGCCGAAGGCATCGGCCCGCTGGCGGGCGATGAGATCCACGCCATGTATCGGCTAGGAATCGGCGTCAACGGGTACTGGGATTCAAAACGCGGTGCTCAGGGCAAACCCAGTCGCTTCGGCATTCGCATTCAAGGAACGAAGGGCGTCATCGAACTCTACGACACCGGTTCGCTGCCACTGACGCTGTACTTGCCTGCGTCTAGCTGGTCCACCGGCCGTTCGGACCAACAATGGAAACGTGTTAACTCCGGTGGTATCGGAGTCCCGGAAACGATTTCCAGCGGCGGCTTACACGAAGGGAACGTACTCGCCGTGAAAGATCTAATTGCCAGCATCGAAGAAGACCGACAGCCGATCGCAAACATTTACGAAGCACGAAAGACTGTCGAAATGATCGCGGGTGTGTTTGAGTCGCACCGACTGGGAAAGTCCGTGGAGCTTCCGTTGAAGAATCGGCGCAATCCGTTGACGATGCTTCAATAACGATCGCATGAAAGACAACCCTTACGATTCGCCCAACACCAGTTCGCCCAAGTCTAGTTCGCCGAAACGCAATAGCCAAAACAATATCAGTAGCATCGCCTTGGCGACTTCATGTCTCGGATTGAGCGGCTTGATAACGCTACCCGTTGTCGTTCGGAACTTCACTGCAAGCCACGTATTCATGCTGTACTGCATGGCGCTTTCACTTATCGCGTGCGCACTGGGCTTTCTTTTGGGCCTCATCGGGGCGATCCATCCACCACGCCGACTCGCAATTTGGGCTGCGATCATCGGACTCTACGGCTCTATGCATATCCCGACTTTCGCAATCACTTTTATGCACTACCTCAGCAAATGAAACGCCCGACCGCTGCAGGGGTGAAAAGCCCTCTAAATACCGTGTTTTTAATTCGCTTCCGAATCTGGCTGGCAGGCCTTAAAATAGTTTGACAAGGACTTTGACTCCCTCCCGCCCCATCACCACAGCCTGGCCAATCGATGACAGCGCGTTTGAAACTTCCGGACGGAACTCGGCAGAAACTTGCTAGATTTCAGCAACGGGTCTGGAAGATCAAACTCATCGAGGGAATCTGCGCCGCGATCTTCGGATTGATTGCGACGTACCTTTTGGTCTTTGTGCTGGATCGCTTCATTGAGACTCCCGGATGGTTGCGGCTGGCATTGCTGTGCGTTGGCTCGCTTGGACTCGGCGTCTTCTTTCCCTTGAAGTGCCACCGCTGGCTCTGGAAAACTCGCAAACTCGAACAACTGGCAAGACTGCTTAAGCACCAGATGCCACGTTTGTCGGACCGCATGCTGGGCATTATCGAACTCGCCAATAGCGACGTTGAGCAAGACCGCTCCGCTGCACTTTGTGCCGCTGCATTGCGACAAGTCGATGAAGACATTAAAGACACGTCCTTCGACGATGCAGTACCGAACCCACGCCACAAAGCCTGGACATGGGCAACCGCGATCCCAGCGATCATGGCGTTGCTTTTGCTGTTCGTCATTCCCGCAGCCGGATTCAGTACATTGAAACGATGGATGTTTCCGCTCAAGGATACGCCGCGGTATACGTTTGCGCAGCTTAGTCCGATGAAGAACGAACTCGTTGTGCCTTTCGGTGAATCGTTCGATGTCGTGGCCAACCTGTCTGACGACACAGACTGGTCACCGAAGTCAGCGAAGGCTCAACTGGGAAACCAGCCGCAGATGAAGGCGAATCTAACGGAGTCTGCCTATGCATTCGCACTCCCGCCACAACAACAGGCCGGCGTACTATCAATTTCTGCCGGCGACGCAAAAAAGAAAATCCAAGTACAACCCAAGCGACGCCCTGAATTGACTGAGATAACAGCCACCGTCAAGCTGCCTGAGTACTTGCAGTACACGGATAGACTCACCAAAGACGTTCGTGCCGGCACACTTACTGTGTTGAAGGGATCGAAAACCCAACTTCTTGCGTCTGCCTCAAGGGAACTCGAACGCGCGTCGCTGAATGGTCAAGCTGCACGAGTCCTCTCACAACAATTTGAAACCCAACCTGTAACGCTTGAAGCCAGCGAAACACTACTACTGGATTGGTCGGACAAACATAGCCTCGGCCCCAAAAAACCATTCGAGCTAAAGATTGAAACGCACGATGATTTGCCACCGAACGTGCTCTGTAGCCAGTTAGCCCGCCAGCAAGTGGTACTGGTTGACGAAGTGCTTACTTTTGAAGTCCAGGCTGATGACGATTTTGGTGTGCAAGAAATAGGCATCGAATGGCAAGGCTTACGCGATGCCCTCACGAACCCAACACCCGATCACGGCGAAGCGATAATTGCAACAGGTACTCCTGAAGCAGCAAACCTGACCACCAAAGCAACGTTCAGTCCTACACGCGAAGAAATAGGACCACAAACACTACAAGTTCGTCTGTACGCAAAAGATTACCTACCCGGTCGCGAACGAGTTTACTCTCCGCCGTACACGCTGTTCGTGCTGAGCCAACAAGACCACGCGAACTGGCTCGCAGAACGCATGAAGCTTTGGTCACGCAAGGCACAGGGAGTGTATGAACGGGAGATTCAACTCTTCGAAGGAAACAAAGCACTACGAGAACTACCCGCCAACGAACTCGAGCAAAAATCCAATCGCCAGCGCATCGAAACGCAAGCCGCGGCCGAGAGCCTAAACGGAAGACATCTAGCGTCCGTTGCGATGACGGGAAAACAGCTGATCAAAGAAGCAGCTCGCAACGATCAGTTCAACATAACGACGATGGAAGGCTTAGCCGAAATGGTCGCCACCTTAGACGACTTGGCAAAGAACCGCATGCCCAGCGTGGCAGACCTATTGAAGAAGGCCGCTTCGAGCAAACCAAAGAGCGACGGCAAATCCGGGAAACCGTCGAAGGATTCTGACAGCCCATCGGCTCCGAAGGTCGGCAACAACCGTGACTCGGAAGCATCATCCGGCTCAGACGACACGAAGAAGCAAGACGACGACTCCCAATCTAACCCACCGACACCTTCAATTGTCGATGTCGAATCGTCGATGTACCAGGGCGACAAGTCGGAAGACGAGAAAAAGAACGGCGAGCAAAAGTCACCGCCGGGCGGATCTCCAAAGTTCGGACTACCTAGCACCACAGTCTATGGTGACACACCGAAAGGCCCTAAAGACGAGCAACCGCAGCCGCAGCCCGAAATGCAAGAGGCACTCGACGACGCTATCCAGGCACAAGAGTCACTTCTCGACGAGTTCACGAAAGTCGCCGAAGAGTTGCAGCGAATCCTCGACAACCTAGAAGGCAGCACGTTTGTGAAACGCTTGAAAGCAGCTTCGCGGCGACAGACCGAAGTCGCTCGCGAGCTAAACAACTCGCTTGCTGAAAAGTTTGGACGCAAAAAAGCACAGCTGACTGGCAGGCAGCTTGATACGACCACTGCGATTGTCGATCGTGAACGTGAAGAAGGCAAAAATCTGGCTACGATCAAGAGCGACCTGGAAGCGTATTACCAACGTGTTCAGCAAGGCAAGTTTGGAACCGTTATTCGCGAAATGGAAGAACTGGAAGTCATGGCTCGCCTCGACAACCTCTCCGAACTCGTGGACGTAAACCTACACGGCCAATCCATAAGCCACGCCGAATTCTGGGCGGATACGTTCGACCGCTGGGCGGAGCAACTCGTTGGCCCTGGATGACCGAGCGGGGGCGCGGCACCGCCGGGCTCCAAAGGAGGCAGTTTGTCTCCTTCCATCGTTCTCGACGTAATGAAGATTCTCGAAAAAGAAATTGACCTACGAGAAGAAACCCGAGCGACCGACCAAGTACGCGAGGCGATGGGGCAAGCGAAACACGGCAAGCGTTCCGAATCACTTGCGGCTACACAAGTCCAGATTTCGGAAATGAATACCAAGACGCTGAAAGACATCGAAGAACTTGAAGAAACCAAGGGTGTGTCGTTCCCAACAGAAAAACAAATGCTCCGCCGAGTCGGGACTATCATGACAGAGGTGACGGATTTACTCACGTCACACGATACAGGCTCCCACACTATTGCCGCTGAAACGGAAATCATCGAGCTGCTTCTTCAAGTCCAGCGTAAACCGCCTCCGAAGAAAAACTCGAAGGGCGGCGGCGGTTCTCAGCCCGGCAGCGGTGGCGAAGGCGACACAGAGGAGTCAGCTCTAGCGCTCATTGGTCGCGGAGACGAGGCGAACGCACAGCGGACTAATCGTTCAACGCAACAAACGACCGGTGCGATTTCGGCGGGCTATCCTGTTGAGTATCGCTCGGGGCTCGACACCTACTTCAGCGAACTCGAGAAAACCAACTGATGAAGTGGCTATCGTCAACGTTGATTTGTTTCGCTGCAGCATTCGCTTTCGAGTCGACGGCTTCGGCCCAAGTTGATTTTGGACCTTCGATTCGCTATGGCGAGCAAGTTCCACCTGAGGTCGAACGCGTTTACCAACGTGGCCTGCAGTTTCTCGCTAAAGAACAACAACCCGACGGCGCTTGGCCTGGCGATCAACAAGGCGCGGGTATCACCGGCTTATGCGTGATGTCGTTTCTGGCTCACGGCGAGGATCCGAACTTCGGCCAGTACAGTCAGAACATACAACGCGGCATTCGCAACATCATCCAGCAGCAGAATGCGTCCACCGGGTTTCTTGGCAAGACGATGTATCACCACGGCTTCGGAATGCTCGCGTTGGCCGAAGCGTACGGATCCGTCGATGAAGAAACACTATGGGACGGTGCCTCGCCGCCGTCCGGTCAGCGTACACTTGGGCAGGCACTGGAATTGGCCGTCCGCTGTGCCATTACTGCTCAAAAGAAAAATGGAGTCGGTGGTTGGCGGTACTCGCCTCAAGCAACGGATGCTGACACTTCCGTTGCCGGCGCCGTACTGATGGGCCTACTTGCTGCGCGAAACGCGGGGATCGAAGTGCCGGACAAATCGATCGACGCCAGCTTGAGCTACTTCCGAGCACGAACTCAGAAAAGCGGCGCCGTAGACTATTCCAGTAGCATGGGTGGCTTCAGCGATCCCATGAACCGCACCGCAATCGCTACGCTGGTTTACTCGATCGGCAAACAAAAAGCTTGGCGGGAATGTGTGGCAACAAGCAAATATCTGAGCGAACGCTTGGACCACCGATCGTCATCTCACCCTAGCTATTTTCGTTACTACATGGCTCAGGCTTTATTTCAAAGTGATTTCGAGGCGTGGAAACAATGGAAGGTTGAAAACAACCAACTGGTGCAAACCCTTCAGCGCGAGGACGGCAGCTTCGAAGCGAACTATGGTTGGCCTTACGGCACCGCGATGGCACTTTTGTCCGTAGCACTAGAGTATCGCTTCTTACCGATTTACGAGCGATAAATGACACACAAACACGCATCGCTACCATTGTGGGCTGTCCTCCTATTCCTTCTTGCCGAAGGCTCGTTATCGGCGGAGCTCAAGGGAACGCTGGTCTGGAACAACCAAGACCAACTGGACGGCGTTCTCGGTGGCTTGGTCGATAACCACCTTTATTTGCAAACGGACTTATTCCAGCAACCGTTGGAAGTCGGCGTTGACTATATCTCACACGTCACCTTCAAGACCAAAAAATCTGACGCCACGAACAACGAAGCGTTTCGACTTGAAACTAAGTTCGGTGACGTTTTCTTCGGCACGCTACGAGCTATCACGGACGTGTATTTTGAGTTATCAAGCCAGCGTTTCGGCACGGTAAAGGTGCGCCGCGCCGCGGTGCGAGGCATAAGACAACTCAAACACAACAAAGTCGTCTATGACGGGCCACTTTGGCTTGACGAGTGGCGAGTACTGAAAGTCGGGCGTGAACTGAACGAATGGAAAGCCACGGACATGGGTTTCCTGACAACCGAGAAGTATGGCGGCGAGATCTATCACGACTTGCCGCAACTCGATCACGCCGAAATCCACGTTGCGATCAAATGGAAAAGCAAACCTGGCTTTCAAATTGATTTTTCGCCGTCCTCTGACTTGGTCGGCACGCGGTCCAAGGCAAAGCTCAGTATCAAATCATGGGGAAGCGACATCGTCGCCCAAAGCTCCCATGGCACGGCGAGCTTCGTTCCCCTCGTCAAACTCACCGAAAATCAGGAGAACCTTCGACTGACGATCATTTGGGACAACACCGCGGGCAACGTACAGATTTCCTCAAGTAGCGGACGGGAACTTGCCAAGCTCAATGTCGACAAGCTGACGGACTCTGCCAACTTCGGCGTGCTCTTCAAAAATCGCAGCGACGATTTGACGATCGAGAAGATTCGTCTCAGCAACTGGAACGGCGTTCGCAGTTCCGAGCGAGTACCGGGAAAGCCCTATGCTCGATTGGCCAACGGCCAACTTGTCGATCAGATCGAATCACTCAACAACGGCAGCACCAACGTACGGATCGCTGGCGGGCAGTCCATCCCATTGGCCAACGTTGCGATTGCGAAATTCACGGCCGATGCAAAGCCGACGTTCCAACCTTCGAAAATCCGATTCGCCGACGGAACGGTTCTTTCCGGCAAAGTCACGTCCATCGACCGGAACACAATATCCGTCGACAGCAACGTGCTCGTTCAACCGATACGCGGATCCATAACCGGACTAAATGGCCTGCGTTTCTTTGAAGGCAAAACCCATGAGTTCGACTTCGAGCTGCTCACCGACGGACGACGCCTCAGTGGTAACGTCAGACCACCCACCAGCAACGAGGCTCTGGGGTGGACTTCGGTGGGCTGTCGAAACGCAGTGACCTTTCGACCAGAAACGGAGTTCATCATGGAGAGACGTTTGCGTGAATCGCAAACGTCCAACATCGAAGGTCTTACTGAGGTGATCTATCTGAAGGACGGGTCCGTCCTGCTCGGCAATGCCAAAGAGATGCGACAGAACGAACTCATTATTTCAACGCCGTACACTGGCCAAATTGCCGTACCGTTTAAACAACTTTCTGCGATGGAAATGGTTCACGGCTCGGGCCGCGCGAGCTTCACTGATGCAAATTGGGACTATCTGCAAGACACAAAGCCCGACCAGCGTGCTCCCGATCAACTTGTCGTCTCCAAGACGATCAGCATGCAAAACGCCAAGCTCAATCATGCTGGCAAGCTCACATTTACGTGCAGTTGGGAAGAGGGTTTTGTCGGACTGTTGACGATTCAGCTCGGCGGATCGGGCAAGCACGTGACTCGCTGCAGTTTTTCGCGCGACCGTGTATCCGCAAGATGTTTAGTGAACGCGGCGTCGGCAACTGCTATCCCGCCGATCAAAGAACGGCGCGCAAATGTCTCGATTGAAGCCGTCGAGCAACGTATCTCGATATGGGTTAACGGTGTACTCGCAAGCTCGGCGGAAACCGGCCGCGACGTTTCAGAAAAGGGGATTTGGATTCAATGCGGTTCCGCACGCACCGGACGCGCCGGCAACCAAAAGGGAAACGCCTCGCCACGACTCACGGTCAGCCGTCTTCGTGTGGGCGACAATGCAAGTCGATTAGGTGCAGGCTTTGCCGCGGCTGACGAACTAGAAATGCTGCTCAGGCTACCACGAAACAAACGACAACCACCGCCGCAACATGTTTTATGTGCGACGAATCGAGATTTGCTTCGCGGCAAGCTACTCGGACTCGATGGAGCAAGTGTTCAGTTCGCGTCCGGCTACGAAGAAGTCGAATTAGATCGCGAGAAGGTTGCTGCTGTCGTATGGCTACAAAATACAACCGCCGAATTGCCACCAACTGCCGCAGATAGGTCGACGGCGTTATGGCTACGTGATGGTTCTGTGTTTCGAGTGAACTCACTCAACATGTCTGACGACAAGTTAACCGGTACGCACCCCGCGTTTGGCAGACTCACGGTTCCGCTCGGCGAGCTTTGGAAGATTGAACGCAACGAATTGCAACTTGCACCTACGAATCTTGCAAACTGGAAGATGCGTCTGACGAAAGAACCGCAACTGGTGTCGGATGCAGAACAGGGCGTCGAGTCTCCCCTCATTGGCAAAGACATCTCCGACCTGGGTTTGACGATGCTCGAGGCCGACCCCATCAGCGTTGGGGACCTCAAAAACCAAGTAGTGGTGCTCGACTTTTGGGCGTCATGGTGTGCTCCGTGTGTGAAGTCTCTACCGCGAATCCAAGCGGTGATCGGCGAGTATCCGAAAGACAAAGTGAAGCTGATTGGCATCAACCAGGGGGAAGCAGCCTTCACGATTCAGACCTTTCTGGCGCATCAAGACTTAGATCTTAGTGTTGCATTGGATCCGGATGGAGAAATAGCCGAACGCTTCTCTGTTCATTCAATCCCGCAGACAATCGTGATTGACCCAACGGGCAAGATCTCACGAGTGTTCGTCGGAACGCCAGCGACGCTTTACAGCGGTCTAAACGATTCGATTGAGGCACTGATTACACCCTCCGACTGATTCATAGGCAGGTGACATCGATGGCGACGCAGTGATTGCGTTCACCGATTTCTTGTTAATCACCGATGATTTCCGGAGTTATTTGACCCACTTGCAATTAAGGGGCTTAAGTCATGGAAAGAATCGCGATTTCAACGCTCTTTTTCATTTGTGTAGTTCTATCTGCTGGGGCCGAAGAAATCTATCTCGGCGTTTCCTCCAGAGATCGAGGCAAGATCGTACGAGTAGATGAAGATGGTCTGGTGGAGGACCAATTTGTAACGGGACTCGGCATCATCACTGATCTTGAATTTGACAGCAGCGGAAATCTCTATATTGTCAACGCGTTTTCGGTTCAGCGGTATGACATTGATGGGCAGCTGCAATCTGGGTGGAACACACCCAATATTCAGAGCGGATTCCCATTTTCGGTAGCAATATCACCTAATGACCATGCCTTCGTAGGCATGACTGGAACTGATGCCGTTATTGAGTTCTTACCTGACGGAGAGTTGTTAGGAAGCATTGTTGACCAAGATAGGCAGCTGGCCGATGCTCAACTGGCTTTTTCACCCGACGGTAATCTCGTTGTCAAATCAGGCGGGGCTTTCTTGGAGCACCTACCGGACGGATCTTTGAACGAAATAGCATCTGTGGGACGTGCGCCGGGAGCCTTCACGTTCGACGGAAGCGAGAATCTTTTCCTGGCTGCACCAGGTGGTATTAGCGTGCTCGAAAGTAACGGTGAGCTCAGACCAATTGGCCCTCAATCATCTCGCACGAACGATATATCATTTCGAGTTTCTGGGCATGACGTCGAATCCAACAGTGACGGCGAAGTCTACGGACTTGTCAGCGAGGTGACGCAAACAGGAACCGACGTTACCTCGCCTTTGGAAAGGCTCCTTAAATTCGACGAAAACGGAGAGATAATTCGTGAATGGATCTACGAGTTTGATGGGCAGGTGACTGCCATCGCGATACGACCAACGGCAATTGACCGACGAGATTTTAATGACGATGGTCACTTGCTCATCGATGATCTTTCCGCCATCAGTTCACGTATCTTGGCCGCATCTACATACGACCCTGCGTTCGATCTTACCTCGGATGGCGTTGTTGATGCTCAGGACGTGGTTGATTGGTTGGGCGTTTACGGGGCAAGCGTGGGAGATGCCAACCTGGATGGAGAGGTCAATTTGGATGACTTTCAAATTCTACGTGCGAATTTCGGTCTGGTTGGTGGCTGGGACGATGGTGATTTCGATGTGAACGGCACCGTTGATTTTTCAGACTTTCTGATTCTGGCAGGCAACCACCCACATGAAGATACAACACTGGCGAAGCTCGCGTCGGTACCCGAACCAGCAGCAAGCATGACAGCTGTGTTGGGCTGTCTGGCCGTACTTGTTTGCAATCGACGACGATTAAGTACTACTCATAGAGGCCTTCTCAACTTCTTCTTCCGTGACTTTGACGTACCTCCAAAGATACTTATCCGAGTTCAGCCCCGAAACTTCGCGGGCTGCGTTCCATTTCGATATAGGCATCAAATTCAAACGACTGGCTTGAACAGCGCGTGTTGCGAACAACGATTCTGATTCCGACAGCGATGTGACATTCATTCGTCGACGAGCTCTAGGGCGCCCCAATCAGCTGTCGCTGTTACAACACGTTACTCAATGACGGGCTCTCGCAATACTCATCCACGCAGTATTCACTATCACCAAGAGGCCACTTCATTGATTCTGTGCTCGGTCGCCTAATACCTTGCCGCTGCAGAATAAGCTAGAATCCGACCTTCTTGTTGACATCAACGGTTTCGCTTGAGGGATTCGAATGAAGCGAATTGGGATAATCGGTTTAGGCGACATGGGCATTGGGCTTAGTCGCAATCTGTTGAAGGCGGACTTTTCGCTTACTGGATTTGATCTGCGTGAAGAACGTTTGGTCATGCTAGAGGAACTAGGCGGCAAACGAGCATCGAGCGTCGCAGACGTTGGCGCCAATTCAGACACCGTGTTCGTCATGGTGCTCAATGGTGACCAGGCGAAACAAGTCGTTGGTGGCGACGGTGGGTTAGCAAGCGCAATGGCGAAAGGGTCTACGATCATCGTTTCCGCCACGATTGAACCGTCGGAAGTCCGCGAAGTGGAAGCGTTGCTGGACGGCACTGGCATCAACATGATTGACACGCCCGTTAGCGGCGGCAAGAGTGGTGCGGAAAATGGAACGCTAACAATGATGGCGGCGGCCAAGAAAACGGTCTTTGACGAACAACAAGACGTTCTGAAAGCCGTGGGCAAAGACATTTTCCACGTCGGCGACGAAATTGGCATGGGGCAAACGGTGAAAGCTTCATTGCAGGCACTCATTGGCTCAACTTTTACCGCCATCTTCGAATCGCTGGTACTTGGCAAAAAGGCAGGTATACCGGGCAAAGTTCTCTACGAAGTTTTCACTTCAAGCGGTGTGCGAAGTCCATTGCTGGAGAACTGCGGAAAGCTGATCCTGGATCGAGAGTTCCAAGATACCGGCAGCCACATCGGTACCATGTACAAAGATCTCGGTATCAGCATGAACATGGCGAAACAAAACGGCGTTGCCATGTTTACCACCAGTGCCGCCCACGAACTTTTCCAGAGCGGTATTTCGCTATTCCCAGAAGAAGACAACTGGTCCATCGTCAAACTCCTGGAACAAATCGCTGGCACTGAAGTCACTTGGGACTAGTGCAAGAAACGCACGCCATCACGGTCGTGTATCATTCGCTCCCTCGGCATTAAACGTACATTTGCGAAGGCAACATTCATGGCAAAATTAGGAGTCATCACCGACGGTATCAGCCGAGACTTTGAACGCGCATTAAGCGTGCTGACCGAAGCAGGTTTGGAATACGCAGAGTTGCAGTACCTGTGGGAAAAGGAAGTCGGAGATCTGGATGACGGTGAGTTGGCAAAAGCCAAAGAACTGATTGATCAATACAAGGTGAAAGTTTCTTGCATCTCGCGGCATAACTTTGCTGGCATGTTGGTCGGGGCAGTTGAACCAGGCGATGACAGTCACACCAAGCACATGGACGGCTTGAAGCGGTGTATCGAACTCGCGAAAGCCGTGGACGCCGATCTGGTGCGCATCATGAGCTTTCGGCGGGAAATGATTCTGTTTGGACTCAACGGAGCCGAACACTGGATTGTCAGCAAAGGTTCTTGGGACAAATTGGTCAGGTTGCTGGCTCCTGCCGTGCAATTGGCGGAAGACGAGAATGTCGACCTGGTTTTGGAAACAGGAAACAACGCCATGATTACGTCGGGCTACCTGGGACGAAAGCTGATCGACGATCTCGGCTCAAGCCGTCTGAAAATCTTATGGGATCCTTGCAATAGCTTGTACGCCTGCGAACCAACGCATCCAGACGGCTACCAAGCGTTGCGCGTAGATGGCATTGGACATTTGCACGTTAAAGACGCCATCGTCGATATGCCAAAGGCCACGGTGCAGTTTTGCGAATTAGGCAAAGGAGACATGGCACCATTCTTGGAACCGCTGGCAGCCGACATGAAGAACGATGGCTATGACGGACACGTTTCTCTAGAGAGCGTATATCGTCCGGACGGCGGGACGTTTGAGGACGGCTTCAAAGCTTCGGTGGAGTATTTCAAAAAACTGTTTGGTTAAACAGTAATGCTTAGTCTCTGTTACTCGATGAGATTGGCGGCGCGGATTCGTCAATATACCGCGGCGATGCCAGCACATCGCTCGCAGTTCCAATTTGTATGGCGACTCAGCCTGCTGCTGATGTTGCCGTTCTTGAGTTCATGCAATCGGTCGACGACGTCGGAGTTTATCTTCACGTATTCGAACGAACAACCAATAGCTGCGCTGCGAAGTCAATCGATGCAGTTCTTCAAAGACCAACTGGAACAACGTTCCGGCGGTCGCATCCAAGTCGAACTCTATTTCGGCGGAGTGCTCGGCAATGAACGGGAACTCATGGACATGGTTGCTGTAGGAGCATTGCAAGGAACACGAGGCGGATTGTTCGCTGACGCCAATCCGAAATTCAATTTACTGACGCTGCCCTTTTTGGTGGAAGATTGGGATCAAGCAATTCGCCTAGTCAACAGTGACTTCATGAGCACCATCAATGCAGGAGCCGAAAGGAACGGCTTCTACGTACCAGCAACCGGAATCTCACAGGGCTTTCGAGCTCACACCAATACGATCCACCCAATCACGCACCCCGATGACCTCAAGGGACTAAAAATGCGAGTCCCTTCGCAAGATGTTTTCGTGCGTACGGCCCTCGCGTTTGGCATCAACCCACAAGAGATTTCTGCGGTGGAAACCTACCAAGCGTTGCAGACGGGCGTCGTGGTGGGGCAGGACAACCCTCCGTCCAACATTTGGGACTACAAGTTCCACGAAGTCTGTGACTACATGACCATCACCAACTATGCCACGGGCCCCGATCCGTTTCTGGTGAACTTAAAGTGGTACCAATCGTTGCCGAAAGACTTGCAGGAAATGTTCGACGAAGTGGCCATTGAAACGATGAAACTAAGCGACGAACTAAATCGAGACAAAGAGAAGGAGTTCATTGAACGACTGTCACAATCGGTCGAAATCAACTACGTATCCGGCGAACAGCTGAAGCCGTTTCAAGACGCAGTCAAACCTGTCTACGATTTCTATATTGGTCGAGGTGATTTCTCGCAGCAAGAAATTGACGACGCTCGGCGAGCAGCCTCCGGTGGCTTGCCTCTGAATATTGCTACACCAAATGCAATTAGCGAATGAGGCGATCCATGCAGAAGTTTGAGCAATCGTTAGGAAAGTGCCTGGAGGCAATTCTAGTTTTGCTGCTGTTGACGATTGCTGTCACTATCGTTTCGCTGGTAGTACTTCGATACGGATTCAATTCTTCTATCACTGGCGCCAACGAATTTGTGACTATCTTGTTTGTCTACAGCACCGCCATGGGGGCAGCCGTAGAACTGGGGCGTGGCGAACACATCGCCATTTCATTCGTCACAGATAAGTTTGGGACACGAGGACAAAGTGGTGCCAGACTACTCGAACTCACACTGGTCGCTGTGCTCAATGTTGTGATTGCGGTGTATAGCCTGGGGTGGATTCGGATCACTGGCGACTACATCATGCCTTCTACTGGGTTGCCTCGCGTCGCAATGCAAGCGAGCGTACCCATCGGCTGCACTCTAGCTGCTGTGTATTGCTTACTGCGAATTCAATCAACCTTCCGGACATCAGAAACGGTTCAAGCACCAACTCAGTCACAGGATCAATTGCCATGATCGTTTTGATGGTTGGTTTGATTGTTTTTCTAGCGTTGCGAATTCCCGTGGCGTACTCGCTTGGACTTTCCGCGTTGGCGTATTTCTTATTGCACCGCCCAGAGCTTCTACCGATTTTGCCGCAACGGTTGTTGGCTGGCTTTGACACCTATGAATTGATTGCCTTGCCACTGTTTATTCTGATGGGGCAGTTGATGAATGCCAGCGGAATCACTTCTCTGCTGATCAACTTCTGTTTGGTATTCGTGGGCAATATCTGCGGTGCACTTGGCTTGGTAAATGTCGCGGCGAGCATGCTGTTTGGTGGTATTTCCGGCTCATCCGCTTCGGATACCGCCTCGATTGGATCCGTACTCATTCCTGAGATGAAGAAGCGAGGCTACCCGGCAACCTTTGCTGCAGGGATCACAGTCGCCTCTTCGACGATGGGCATGATTGTGCCACCCAGTATCCCCATGGTTATCTACGCCGTGACGGCTCAGGAGTCGGTCGGCAAGCTGTTCTTGGGCGGCATTATCCCAGGCATCATGGTCGGGCTATTGCAGCTGACGTTCGTTTACTTCCTGGCAAAAAAACGAGATTACCCTACCCAGCGAGTCTCATTCCACCGCAAAGAGTTCCTGCTTTCACTGCTCGTACTCCCCATGCCCGTCGTCGTGGTTGGTTCCGTGGTTGGTGGTATTGCAACACCAACTGAGTCCGCCGCCATTGGTGTGCTGTATGCGGCTCTGTTGGCGTGCGCCTTACGAACCTTTGGGTGGAAAGCTGATGGCGACCAACCCGCATTCTCCTTGGCGTCGGCCTATGAAGCGTTTCGTTCGGCAAGCCTTACTAGCGCGAAGATCATGATGATCATTGCCATGTCAAAAGTGTTTATTTGGGTCTTGGCCTACGAGCGGATTCCGCAAACCGTTGCCGGTGAATTGCTGCAGTTGGGATCGCCACCAACACTGATGATGATTGCGATCGCCATTTTCGTGCTGTTGGCCGGGACCTTCATTGACGTTAGCCCCGCAATTCTACTCCTGACGCCAGTCTTTCTTCCGGCGGTTCAGCAAGCGGGAATTTCACCAATACTGTTTGGCGTGGTTTTGGTTTCCGCTTTGGCCGTCGGCGCTTGCACCCCGCCCGTCGGCAACTGCCTCAATGTATGCTCCGCAGTTTCGGGCCTGAAGATTGGAGAAATCTTCAAAGGCGCGTCCTTCTTTCTTTTGGCCAACGTGATCACGTTGTTCCTAATCATCCTGTTTCCGCAACTGGTTCTGTGGATTCCCAACGCCGTGATGGCTGAGTGAGAAGACATGGCGACTTCGGAGTCGAACTGAGGGCAACGCGTGCCAAACTTAGCCAACGGACGTTTACTTCTTTTCCAAGAAACCACTAACTCGTAGCCAGTCCGTTAGACGATCCGCCCAACTGGATACAGGGTTATCCGATGGTCGAATTCCGTATCCGTGACCACCTTTTGAGTAACCGTGAAATTCGGCCTGCACTCCATGTTCTTTCAAGCGAGCGAAGAGCAACGCTGATTGAGCACCACGGAAGGCGTCGTCCCACGTTACGGCCATAAATGTCGGCGGAGTATTTTCATCGACCGTAACGAGTGGCCCTAATTCGGCAACATTGTCTTTGTAACCGTCAGCGAGATAAGCCGCATAAATCGGACAAATGAAATCGGGCCGAGCACTTTCTTTATCAACGTCGTCAACTGGGTCGTAGCACTTTGTCTTGTATTGCACTCCAGACATAACGGTTAAGTGCCCTCCCGCCGAGAACCCGAGCACGCCAATCCTGTCCGGATCAATCTTGTGTTCATTCGCATTTTTCGCCTCATGACGAACCATCCGCACGGCTCTTTGGACATCTTGCATCGGTTCCCAATGGATTTTGTCGGGGATTCGACGCGGTACGCGGTACTTCAAAACGAATGCCGTTACGCCGATCGAGTTAAAGTACTCGGCCAACTCCAGACCTTCATGTCGCCACGCCAGGATGTTGTAGCCGCCGCCCGGACAAACCACGACGGCACACCCGTTGGCCTTATCAGCCGGCGCGGGGTAGACCGTCAACGTGGGCGAATCGACATAGAGCAAATGCCCTCGAGGATGAACCGACTCCTTTGCCTTTAGCTCGTCGACTTTTTCTTTGTCCAGCTGAACTGCCCCGGCGGGTAGCCCTTGAGGCCAAACCCTAAGCACCTCTTTTTCAACCTGGGTCACCGTCTGTGCTCCGGCGAATGCATTAAAAAGGAATAGCAACGAGACGAAAGTGACTGCGTTTTGCATAACATGCGACCGGTTCGAGGGAGAATGCGATTGCCAACATCGTACTCGATTCGACGCTTTTCAGAAGTAGCTACTTCTTCTTCGCTTGGCGAATGAATACCGTAAGTTTACCGGCATTGTCAGAGAGTGCGCTCCACTTTTCGTCGCAACGCATGTACAACTGCCCGTCCGTGACCGCTCGGAACTTGCCAGCTTTACCGATCGGAATGACTTCGCTCAGTTTGTAGTCGTCCATGATCACAGCGATCAACTTACCTTTGTTGTCGACGCCATCCGCATCAGTCTTCGTACCAGCACCGTCAACTCGCCAAGTGCCCTTCGCCGCAACTTCGTAGGACTGCCCTTTTTCTACAGACACAGTCGGCTGCCAACCCATCTCCGCCTGCACGGCGATTTTCTCGGTCGATGACTTGTCCAGCTTCTTGAATCGATGCGACCAATTCCATGCACACAGGTCAGTCCGGTAACCGTTACTGACGTTCTCCGTGAATTGATCGTATTCGAACGTCAACTGCTTGGAGACTGATCCGTACGACTTCGAGAACGAAGCTCCCGGACGCTCCGTCAGCAGACCAGAAGCGAATTCAGGAAACTTTCGACTGTAATTCCGATTGTTGGTCAACACGTAGCAAAACGCCCATTTGTAAGCCAGCTTTTCAGCAGCTCGGCGTTCCGCTTTCATTTTCAATACCTTCTCTGACATCCTTCGCGATGGCTTCTCAGCTTCGGCGTTTTCCGTACTGGCCTCTTCGCCGATCACTTGTTTCAACGATTGGCGATTCCGTCCTTTTCGTAGTACAGCCAACAGCGACGACTCGAGACTCACTTCGTTGACAGGCTGCTTAAGCTGCCTCCCCAGTGTGGCCAGGCCCTCACTTAGCCAATCGGGCCCAAGACTTCCGTATGCTTGATAAAGGTACGCGTGAACAACTTGCTCTCGAAGCATTCTCTTATTGTTGGGCGAATAGATTGTTGCTTTCCTGGGCTTAATCGCCGACCCATTGCTTGATTGCGGGACCGTTACTCCCAGCTTCGAAGTTAGCTTTCCCTTGATTTCGTCACTAAATTGGTCGTCAGGCCAACGAGTGATGTCGCCTACCACATAACATTCGAACGGCGCTTTGACAGGCTTGCGAAACTTCGCCGTGAGCCAATCTACAAGCAACCGAGTTTCGTCTTGCAAGACTTTGGCGTCACGATCCGAGACGTCAGACCGCATCTTGATTAGCTTGCCCGATATCGCACGCGGCTCGACGGGCTCGTCCGACAGAGATTGATAGCGCGAATCCAAGTTATCCGCCACCGCCGCTGGAGGCTTGCGACGGTTCTTATCGGGCTTGCCATCCGGTGAACCAGTCGACTTGTCATCCATCAACTGAATCTCAAGCTTCGTGATTACAAAGTCCCCAGACGAGAGTTCGACCCCAGTGACCCTACTAACGCGGTCACCCTCACTGCTGCGAATGAGGTCTCGCGTTTTGACAATCACTTTCGCTTCTTTGGAAAGCGGAATCGCCATCGTGCCGTTCGAGGCGACTCGAGACTTAGGCACTTTCACCATGAACCCTTCAGGGTCTACTCTTTCCACTGTCCCTAAAACGAGACAAAGCAGTTCGCCGCGTTCATTTTTGTTTTTTCGATTGAGTTTCGTGCCGGCTTTGAATCCTGCTTTATCCAGCCACTTGATCTCCGAAACTGGTTCGCGGACGCGTCCCCGATCGTCCACATAGCATTCAACGCGAACGGGAGCATCTTCCGTGAGTGACTCAGGCTTGAGACTGCCGGATATTTCAACGACCGGTTTTTGGGCTTGAAACTTCTGCTTATTCGACAGCATCACAACGCCGTTCTCCGCCGGAAGCCGCAGCTGCCACGCACGGCCTGACGCATCTTCGACCAACACGCCGTTTCGCACGACTTGCTTGATCTTCCCACTCGCAGTGAACGGACGAAGTGGCCGAACAGCTTGCCCATAGCTATCGTCAAGAAACGCCGAAAGACAAACGCATAGGACTGCAATCGAGAACGAAGATTTGAGCAACAGAGTGTTCCTTAAGAACCTTGAGTTTGCGCGAAAGTACGTCTAGTTGATTTTAATCGGTATGGAGAAGTCTTGGCGACGAAACATGCACTGCCCGTCCGACTTTTCGCAAATGTAGTACAGCACAAACCCTTGCACAGAAACTAAATCGCGGCCTTTAACCGTGAATTCCGCCTCGATCGTCCGCTTCTCGCGACTTTCCGCCGAAGCCTGTTGAGGATGATGTTCCAGCAGCGAAGTAGGCGTCGAGTAGCCTTCTGAACGGTTAAACCAAACCTGCATAGGGCCCGACTCGTTGTTCCAGTCCGCAGATTGAGGCTCGAACATCAGATGCAATCGACTAGTGCCTTGCCCCTTCTTCGACGAAGGCACAACCGTCGATGTCAATTTCACAAACTGACCTGAGTCACGCGTGATCTCGCCATCGGGATCCGGATTCTTTGCAACTGCTGTATCGGATGTGATTTTCCCTGGGCGTGCAATCTCTGCACCGCTTAGTTGCACGTTTAATTCGAATTTTTCTCCGCGATCAGCAAGATCCGCCAACGCCTGATCTACCCAATCGTAGAACGGATACGGTTTGTCCAACCTCGGCCCGTACTGCTGAATACGACGTCGCCAAATGTACTGATTAGGATCTTTGCCAAGTGCCGTCACCCAATGCGAAACGGCATCGGAGAAGTCGCCGTCGTCGCCGTTGGCACTATCGAAGCGATGTCGCAACGCAACACCCAACCGAAAGTGCAAGTCAGCAGAGTCCTCTTTTGCGAGCGCAGCGCGGTAGGCAGCTACAGCGTCACTGCCATCCTTAGGCTGCCAATGCATAATGGCGTCACCAAGCGCCTGATACGCCGCCACGGTTTTGGTTTCTTCGGCGTGGGACTTTAACTTGGAAATCCCCGCTGAAGGATGCGCGGCCCTCTCGAGAGAAGGCGGTGTATTTTTCGCGTCGCCAATGAACTCATCACGGAGCCATTTTTCGTTAGGCCTCGTGCTTTGGACGACGCCCTTCTCGTCAATAGCGATGGTTATCGGCACCGCTTGGCAGCCAAGCGCGTTGATGGGGTCGTGCAGTATCGGCCAATCAAATTGTTTCCACTTGGCAAACAACACACACCGTTCGGCGTGCTGCTCTTGGGTCACCCCCAGCAACACCAATCGATTTTCAGCCACGAGATCTTTCACTTTTTCGTGCCACCCGGGCACGTGCTTTCGGCAGCCTGCTCACCACGACGCGAAGTGGATCAACAGAACTTTCGAGCCACGAAAATCCGACAAGGACACCGCCTTGGGCTGTTCCAATCCAACACTGTTGATGTTGGGCAAAGTAAAATCAGGGTGCAGCTCACCAACCTTTGGCGTGTACTCAGCGTTCACATCTTGAGTAAACGACATTGTCACAAGTAAAAGAATGGCGAACCGAAGCATTCGGCAAAGCGTGGATTCCATCGACAAAACCCTAGCGTGGGCGTAGATCTAAAACTGTAGTGGGCGTGCGCCAATCTTTACGACCATCGTCGTGCGTTCCGCTTGACGCTCTACGATTAGTCTAACGTCTTCGTCGATCGATGCACTACCAACTAGTCGGCTCAAATCAGACGGAGAGTCAACGAGCACGTCGTTCCAGCCTTTAATGACGTCCCCCTTACGAATTCCGGCCAACTGAGCCGGCGAGTGACGCGTGACGTGCGACGAAATCATCACACCGGGTTCGTCGCCAGGCAGCGAAGCAAGCCTAACGCCAAGCCACCCGCGTTCTTCCGTCGGTTTGGACAGTACATTGTCGTACACCCGCTGTGCTCGATTTGACGGAATCGAAAAACTTACGCCTTGGAAACTACGGCCGATAATTGCCGTATTGATTCCCACGACATGCCCCAACGAATCGACCAGCGGCCCGCCGCTGTTGCCAGCATGCACGGCTGCGTCACTCTGCAAGAAGACCTTATAGGTACCTTGCTCGCGGCTGCGACGTCCTTTCGCACTGAGTATGCCAAACGTTGTGGATTTACTAAGACCGAACGGACTTCCAACTGCCCACACCATCGAACCCGTCTCGAGCGCCTCACTGTCGCCCCACGTGGCGGGGATCAACTCGACGGGACTGTCAATTTTCAACAGCGCCAAGTCATCGCTTTCGTCGACGCCAATCACCTTGGCCAAGAATTCCTGATCGTCATACAGAGTAACGAGAACTTCTTCTGCACCAGCAATCACGTGATAGTTCGTTACGATTTCACCATCGGTCGAAAGAACGACGCCCGAACCCTGGCCGTCTGTTTCGCCGTTGCCTGAGCGAGTCGTATCGATATGAACAACGCTCGGTGCAATGCGTTGCGTGACCAACTTGGAGATCGCTGAAATATCGCTATGAGATGTCTTCGACAGCTGATCGTCCGCAATGTCGTAGCGAGCCCGTTGCTTTCCACGTTCGATTGCGTAGTGAACTTCTTCAACGAGACCAGGCATTATGAATCGCAACAAAACCAGCGACAACATAAAGACGATGAGCGTCCAAGCGATGGACGCCTTGCTTTCCGAATCGGCGAGGTCCTTTGCCGGCTCCGAAACCTCGACGGTCGCTGGCTCGTAGCCGCCAGCAAAATCGACAAGCTCGCGTTGCCGCAAGTCATGCTCACCTTGTAGGTCGAAGTCTTCGATCTCACTCATGGAAGCGTCGTTTCTGCTTAAGTTAAGCGGACTTAGCTATGGCCGCTCCGTTCCTTCCCCTCATTGTAGCCAAAAATCGCAATTAGAGACGCTATTCACTTTTCTGCTGGGAGAAATAAGGAACTGCTCGCCAAAACAGGCTGCCCAACCAACGATAAAAGACACCGGCATTGCGATATTCGCAGATAACAGCCTGACTACAGGGAATCGATGATCCCATACCGACGAAAACCGAACGTAACATTTAAGCGGCTATTAGCCGGCCCAGCTGCCCAAGAGAGTGAGACAGCCAACAAACGAACGCAATAATCGGAAAACTTCCCTCAATCATCGTAATGAACGATGTTTTAAATCGACCAAGCGAGTTGCAGAATTATTAGCTGGCGTTGCGTTGCCGGCACCCCTACCCAATCAAACACCACTGAGGAGTACTCAACCGATGAAGACGAGTCCAACGCGAATTGTCTTACGACAAACCACGCGATTTTTGACGCTATTGACGTTTATGGGCGTCACGGCTGCTGCCTATGCGTCACCCGTTCAGATCAGCGTGACGAACCACCAAGGCGAAGGTGGCTTCTACTTTACGCCTGTATTCGCAGCGTTTCACGACGGTGGCTTTGACACCTTTGACCCAGGTACGGCTGCATCAGCCGAACTAGAAACTTTGGCCGAAGAAGGGGACGCAGCTCCTCTTATCGCAAGCCTAGGTGACAACGCAGACGGCACCGCGCGTGCCAGCACGGTTGTAACCGCCCCACAAGGGTTCCCAGGAGCACCCGTTTTCGATCCTGGAGACACAGCCACCCAGATTGTTGATGTTTCTGACACGGGAACTAACCGCTACCTGACACTCGCCTCGATGATCATTCCAACGAACGATGCATTCTTTGGCAACGGAAATCCATTCGCGTACGAAGTGTTTGCAGCAAACGGTGCCTTTAATGGTCCCATCGAAATCAGAATTTATGGATCCGATATTTACGACTCAGGGACAGAAGTCAACGATGGACTGGGTGCTCCGTTTTCAACTACCGGAGGAACGAGCAGTGACGAAGGTGGAGTTGTAGCGCTTCACGTTGGACTGGACGGATTGATCGGCACTCAAACCCCTGCTGGTACCACCATTACTTCGGGTATCGGTAGCAACGAACTTGTTGCCACGATCACAATCACGGATCCAAACGCTGTTCCAGAGCCTACGTCGTTCACGATTTGGGGATCGATTTTGCTGCTTGGACTTTTCGCTCGACGACAGTCTCGCGCAAAGTTATACGCGTAGAACGAAGCTGAACGTTTATTAACTAACCTCAAGCGTGGGCTCGGCGATTGGTCGTGCCCACGCTTTTTTCGTAGGCTTGGACGAAATTGTATAAATAGATTCCTAAAGGACCGATCGCTCACACCAGCCAAACCCTTACTGGCAACGGCAATCCTTCAATCCATCAACCGCCCAATCGCTCTGCCCGTACCGGGACTATTAATCCCGGCTCGATGCGAATTCTCAAAGCTAGAGGCAGTCTACGCCTTACGCGAGCGACGCCGCGTCAAACACAACAGGCCACCGAGAATTAGTGGGAGCAGACCACTGGGTTCGGGTACGGCCCGAGCCACCGGCATTGGACCGAGTTGGCCTCCACCCTCCAAACCGAACTCAACGAATACCGGCTGACTGGAGGAAACCCCGGAAAAGAATTCGAGGCTTTGCAACGACATCGGATCGAAACCATCGAGTTTCTCTAGCGTTACCTCTGTCGAACTTGCTTCGACTACCGTGACGCCTGCCGGAACTTCAGTTACCGATTCCAAACCACCCGTATTCGAAAAGATCGATACGCGAATAATAGGATCATTGACGTTGGTCACCTCGATCCCCCCATCGGCAGTGACCACTGCGCTCGGATAATCGCAGAAGTCGCAAATGAAACCGAACTGAGTGTCAACAGGAGTCGAGTTCCCTTCGAATCCAACTTGGATCCGAATCTGATCTTGCAAAGACACATCGGTCGGGCCGAACTGCAAAGGAAAGGAACCGTTCACTTCGACGGCTCCTAATGACCCATAGCTCACCCAATCCGAACTTCCGAGCAGCAAGATATCAAACGGTGCTGGAGACTCACCCACCCATTGTCCCGCTTCGTTTTGCGTTAGCGGACTCCCCACAGCAGTTTCGAATGCTCCAACGGGCCCCTGAAAATTAACCCCAAGCAGTCTCTGACCAATCCCCGTTAAGACGTAGTCATCGTTGTGATCCAACGTGATCAACACTGGAATCTCATTATCCTGGATCTGTGCCCACGTGCAATTAAACGACAAACCTACCAACAGAACTGAAATTAGAATACGCATACCAAACCTTTCACCGAGCCAACCACCGCACAAACGTGCAGCAGCGAAAGAAGAAAATATGGTGCCGTTCACCACGGAAAAGAAATAGCGACCGAAATCATCAAGAACGAAAACTCGAATGATGAAGGTCACTCACCGTGATGTTTTTCATTGGCATCGGCAGATTTCGAGACAGCGTTTTCCACTGAGCCTGACCATAGACAAACGCACACGTCCAGGTCAAGCAATTCGCACACGGACGCACGAATCAACGCATTGCCCCACTTAGCCATTCTTCCAGAAAAGGGTTAAAATCATTCGTATTCACGACCAAATGCGCGTATTTTTTTGTCGGCTCAACAAATTCTGCATACATGGGTGCAACAGTCGCATCCCACTGTTCCTTCACGCTCGTAGCCGTGCGCTGCCGCTGTGCGACGTCCCGATCCATGCGACGCCTGAATCTCACAACGTCATCTGCATCCACGAAAACGCGCAGATCCATAGCCTCCCGCAATCCGGGATCAACGAAAATCAATACGCCCTCAACGAACACGATATCGTGCGGTGACACACCGTGAACCTCTTCCAGACGATCGTGGCTTTTGAAACAGTACCTCGGTACCTCAACGTCATTTCCTGCGCGCAGTTGTCGAAGGTGCTCAGCCAACAGGTCGAGCTCGAGCGAGTCCGGATGATCGAAGTTTTGATTCGCACGTGCCTCCAACGAAAACTCTTTCGCTGGCCGGTAGTAGTCATCACTGGAGATCACAACACACTTGTCGCCCCATAATGACGCGAGCTTCTTGCAGAGTGTCGTCTTGCCACTACCGCTGCCGCCTGCGATGCCAATGATTTTGCAATCCATGATGATACTCCTCGTAATCTCATCGACTACAATATAGCCTGAACGTTGTTTCTACACCGACCCGAGTTCATCCATGGCGTTAATTGAATTACGCGACATCCGCAAAATCTACAATTTGGGAGAAGTAGATGTAAAAGCGTTGGACGGCGTATCGATTGACATTCAACAGGGTGAATACGTTTCGCTGATTGGTCAATCTGGAAGCGGCAAATCCACACTGATGAATACGCTAGGCTGTCTCGATCGGCCGACTAGTGGCAGTTATAAGCTCGATGGCGAGGAAGTAACCACTCTCTCGATGGACGGACGCGCACGACTGCGCAATCGAAAAATCGGTTTCGTCTTCCAAAGCTTCAACTTGCTTTCACGAACATCTGCGATCGAGAACGTTGAGCTGCCGCTCCTGTATTCAAAAGGTATCACCGCCAAGCAACGGCACGAACGCTCAAGGGACCTTCTGGACCTAGTCGGACTTGGTGATCGCCTGGACCACCAGCCTTCGCAACTTTCTGGCGGTCAACAACAACGTGTGGCTGTTGCTCGGGCCTTGGTGAATGAACCACGCATCTTGATGGCGGACGAACCAACCGGCAATCTTGACTCGAAGACCAGCAAAGACGTAATCCAACTCTTCCGCAAACTCAACGAAGAAAACGGCATTACTCTCATCCTTGTCACGCACGACCCAGAGATCGCAGAAAACGCGACGCGAACGATTACGTTGCGTGATGGCCTGGTCATCAAAGACACTGGCGCCACAGAAACGGCGAATCCCGAACCATCGGTTTAGTGGGAACGCTGGCAAATCAAGTTGCGGCGTTTCGCGCTGTTCTTGCCAATGCCCGTGCTACGTGCTTCCGACTAATTCTTCTGATGACACAGCTAAGAACAAGTATTCGCACAGCAACCGCTATCACGATCATGCTGGCAGTTACTGCAACTGCCTACGGACAACGAGATCGCCATTTGCTGATGAACGAGCAAGGGACGATCCAAGTTCGCTCGCACGCCGGTTACACCGCTTCACCTGCGAACACGACTCCGCCGACGGTCGCCACAAAAGACCTGCCCGAGTGGCAACTCTCTCTGGATGAAGCTATTCAGTTGGCCATGCAGAACACGGATGTAGTCCGGGTGCTAAGCGGCGTGGGGGCAGCATCGACCGGTCAAACGATCTATTCACCGGCAATCAACAATGCCGGTATCGATTCGGCGAGAGCTGAATTTGATCCCACCGTAACCGCGAACAATACGTTCCTTCGAAACGAGACGCCTTCCTCCGCCATCAATCCGTTCAACCCTGCAGTACTTGATGATGGCAGTCGCGTCGACAGTCATGACTTTAACCTAGACGTTCGCAAGCGATTTCTCAGCGGTGCCGACGCGAATCTGGGAGTGCGTACAAATCGATTTCGATCGCAACAGTCTCCCGCGTTCGGCTTGAATCCGCAGTCAACGAGTGCTGTTGATTTCACACTCACACAACCGTTGCTTCGTGGGCGTGGTGCCAATGCGAACTCGGTGCCTACCGTTTTGGCGTTCATCGATACAGAACGATCTTACTTCGCACTCAAGCAAGGCCTTCAAAATACAGTTCAAGGAGTCATTCAAGGCTATTGGGATTTAGTTCAAGCCAGGACAGAACTCTGGGTCCTCGAGCAACAGATTCGTGCGGCTGAATGGGCGAACGATCAAAATGAGGGACGTCTCGACGTCGGTTCCGCTGATATTGGCGAGGTCGCTCAGTCTCGGGCATCGCTTGCGAACCTCCGAGCAAATGCGATTGCCGCCCGAGCAACAATCTTAAATCGAGTCGCTTCGCTGCGGGGTATCCTCGGTTTGCCGCCAGGCAGCGACTTCACGATCATCCCGACTTCGCCACCGATTGTAGAGAATCTGAAGTTCGACTGGGATTCACTTATCCAACTCGCCGAAACCAGTCGGCCAGATATCATCGAGTTGCAATTGGTGCTTGAGGCAGACCAGCAACGCATTCTACTCGCCAACAACCAAGCTCAGCCGAGCCTCGATGCATTCGGCCAGTATCGCTGGAATGGCGTCGAAGGCCAGGTGGTTTCCGGCGATACACTGCGCTCAAATCCTGGAGACTTCACCGATTGGTCGTTGGGAATCAATTTCTCTGTGCCACTGACGTTGCGTGCCGAGCGCGCAAATCTGCGTCAGAATGAATTGCTCCTGGCCAGTGATCGTGCCAACCTGCGACAACAGCTGCTGGAGGTCTCGCACGAACTTGCGTTCACACTCCGGACGCTGCAGCAACTCCAAGAACAGTACGAAGCGTTCCTGCTCGCCAGAGAGGCGGCGGAAAAGAGCCTCGAATTGCAATCCGAGGAGTATGCTGCTCAGCGGACGACTTTTCTCGATTTCTTGCTTGCCGTCAACACCTGGGCCGGCACAGTCATTAGCGAGGCCGGGGCGATCACGAGCATGAATGCAAGTCTGGCGACGCTCGAACAGCAAACCGGCACGATTCTAGAAACGCATGGCATTCGTCTTTTTGAGGAACGATACTGCTCGATCGGGCCGCTGGGTCGACGAGGAAAGGGACGACAATTTCCGTCCGCGATGCGGCCGACGACTTCGACCCCGCGCTATGAATCCGGCGACCGAGCGTCGGAGGAAGTTTTCAATCTCGAAACGCCCGCGCCAGATGCTATTCGCCCGCGAAACACCCCACCTGCCCGTCCCAAACCAGAATCAGGCAGTTTCTCGACAGTGCCGCCAACGCCTTCTTACTAGTGGCTTGCGGAAGAGGCAATTCTTGAAAAATCCCAAGCGACAAGTTTCGAATGTGCGTTAATCCTTCATCTTCACAGTGACAAATTCGGAGTAGCCGTCCACTGTCGCTGCTCCACTTTCGATTTCGTCCTTTTTCAACGCTTTGAGTTCCTTGTTCTTCGCCTCGTATTCGGCGGAGAACTTGTACTTAGGACGTTTTTGCGTTTTCAAAACAAAGCGATCGTCGTCGATCTTGCCACCAGCTTCGTCAACCGCCTGAAAGACCTTTTCCTTCAATAGGTCGAGCTCATCTTCAAGCTTGCCGATTTCTTCTTTGATAGCAACATATCGCTCGAGCGCGGCGTTATCTGACATTGGATTCTCTTTTCTTTGTTTCTACGGCGTCAAAACTAGGGTGAGCCTTGCGTATTTGTTTGTTGCCCGTGTCTCGATCAAATCCATCCGGAGTTATTTTCTCTTCGCCAGGAAATGAGTCGTTAGTTTTCTCTTGCCATACTCTCAACGCCATTCGCATCTCGGTCAATGTCGCTTCGAGCGTTGGATCCTCGACCAGATTGTTCAAGCAATCCGGATCCGATTCCACATCGAACAAGAATTCCTCGTTGCGAGGCGTATTGAAACAGCGGGCTTGAGCTGCGCTAAGCGAATTCGTTTCCTTCAATCGCTTCATTTCGGTGAACGTGACACTTCTCACGGCATCGGCCGGCGGCGTACTTGGCGTATTGGGGAGCCAATTCCGAACGTAGCAGTACTGAACACCATGGACGGCTCGCTCGAATGCACGGTAGTCGTGCCAATTGTGTTCTGCGAACGCATACTGCCGTGTCATCATTCTCGCACCCGAGAGTATCCGAGCGATACTGCGGCCCTGAAAGCTGTCGAGCGGTTCAAGCCCCGCAAGCTTCAAGATGGTCGGTGCAATGTCGATAGAGCTGACGACTTGCTTGGACGTAGACCCAGGACGCACGGCATGGGGCCAGCGAATAATGAAGGGCGTACGGACTCCAGGCACATCAACGCCGGTTTTGCAATGCGGAAACGGTCGACCATTGTCGCTCATGACCAACACAACGGTATTCTCTGTAAGCCCCTGTGCGTCGATCTCGCGAAGCGTCATACCGATGTGTTCATCGAAGCGACTGACCTCGTCGTAGTAAAGTGCCAAATCTTCCCGCACCTTGGGAGTGTCTGGCAAGAACGGTGGAACGACGACATCTGCTGGCTTGTGCGCCGGATCGACGGCTCCAGGCTGGTAGCCTCGATGCGGATCACTGTGTGCCGCCCAAAGGAAAAAGGGTTTGTCCTTCGGGCGATCTTTCAAGGCCTGCACCCAAGCGTCCCCCATTAGTTTCGGACTCGAACCCTTTCGATGGTCAACTTGTTCGACAACGGCGTCGCCCAAATGCCATTTCCCGATCGCGGCCGTCCAATACCCAGCATCCTTCAAAGGCTTCGTAAGCATCGTTTGCTCCGCCGGCAACGGCAGATGTAACTCGCCCGCACCGGTTGCATGCGGATACCGACCTGTCAGAATCGAACAACGGCTAGGACTGCAGGACGAACAAGTCAGGTAAGCTCGATCGAACCGAATGCCAGCAGCCGCCAGCGCGTCGATGTTTGGCGTGCGTATCGTTGGATGCCCGTAGGCACCACTGTCTTCCCACGCCATGTCGTCCGCAATGAAGATCACGAAGTTTGGGCGATCGTCACCAATCGCGGCCGGAATGAAGAAAACCAGACCTAGCATGAGAGTCACGAACTTCATCACTGTTCTCTCCATCTTCGTGTGCGCTATGGTCCGACGGAAACCGTCATCGTCTCCGACAGCGGGTACTTTTCCACAACCGCTTTTACATCGTCGAGCGTAACCGCTTGGTAAGCGTCGATCGATTCCTTCACGGTTCGATGCTCATTTCGAAGTAACCAGTTATTACCGACGGAAAACAGACGATTACTCGGTCGCTCACTTCGACGGACCAACTGCGAACAGACCTTGCTCTTCGCCAACTCAAGTTCGTCGGCAGTTACACCCTTGGCATCGAGGTCGTTGAAGATTCCACCAATACATTCCAGATTGCGACTAGCGTCTTCAGGTGTACAGCATAGGTAGCTCAACATGATTCCATCGCCATCAAACTCGTGCGGCGACGCACCTGCGTATTCAGCTATGCCTGGGTCCACTAGCGACCAGTAAAGTCGACTGCCGCCATCATCTCCAAGCGAATAAGCCAACAGACGAGCAGCGAAACGCAGCGGATCATCTGCCGAAGGTCCGGCAGATATCAATACAGCGTATTCCTGCGTGGCCGACTCTTTTTGAATCCGCTCAAATCCAGCCTGGCCTTTCGAACGATCCGTTTTTCGCCCCGTCTCAAACGAACCCCACGCACCGCAGTGTTTTTCGGCTTCCGCTACGAGTGCGTCAAAGTCCACGTTACCACACGCTGCCAACGTCATGTTACCGGGACTGTAACGAGCTTCGAAGTACTTCCGCATCGCTTGCGGATTCATCTCGCCGACGCTATCCACGGTGCCGAGAATATTATTCGCCAGCGGATGCCTATCAAAGTAGGCCGCCATGCATTTTTCGTACGCGCCGAACGGTGGCTGGTCTTCGTACTTGTAGATTTCCTCGATGATGACCTTTTTCTCGGAATCGAAGTCTTCTTGCCGAAGCGAAGGCCGCATGATGTCCGAGAGCAGGTCTACCACCTCGTTTTGGTATTCCGGCAATACCGTCGCGTAGTAGACCGTTTGCTCTTCGCTAGTAAACGCGTTGGAATGCGAACCAAGCTCGTCCAACTCACGATTTACGTCTGCCGCAGAACGCCGGGGCGTTCCTTTGAATACCATGTGTTCAAGAAAGTGACTGACACCAGAGACTTCGGGCGTTTCGTCTCGCGAACCGGTACTGACGAAAAACGCTATTGAAGTCGAATAGGCGTACTGGTTGCATTCCGCAATGATTTGCAAGCCGTTGTCGAGTTTGTGAGTGCGAAACTTCACGCGGACACCTCCAATGGCTCGGCACCGAGCGACGCGACCTTGAAATCACCTGGAGGATTCTTCATTAGATAATCGCTAATCGACTTGGCTGAAAGACCGTTCACTCTATCAGAAACTTCTTGCATCGAACGAATCGTTCCAAGGTGGTACCAATCAATCGCCATTGCCACGCTCCGCGACGCGCTGGATTCTTGTTGCATGATCAAACTGCTTTTGATGCGAGCTTTTAAACGATTCAGTTCGGATTCTTCGACTCCGTGCTCCATGCGTTTCAATTCGGTCAGCGCCGTGTCCAACGTCTCTTGTGCCCGTTCGGTACTGGTCGCGCTGTAGCAGATGACGCAGCCACGATCGCGCAATGTGTTAATCGTCGCGTAGATCGTATAACACAGTCCTTCTTTTTCGCGAACCTCTGTAAACAGTCGCGAACTCATGCCATCACTCAGCACCCCAACCGCTGCGCGGGCTTGGTAGTAGTCTTCGTGTCGATACGGAACAGACGGATAAGAAATCGCAAGGTGAGTCTGACTAGACTCATGCTGTATGTGAGCTTGCTGCGACGCCGCCGCTGATTCTTCAACCGTAAACTCGGGCTGTGGAGCCCAATCTGCAAAGAGCTCCCCAACGTGATCTTTCAACTTCGACCAGTTGATTTTTCCAGCGACGCTCAAGATCGCGTTGGTTGGATTGTATCGCGACTGAAAATGCTGCTGAACGTCGTCGATGGAGATCGCTTCAACATGTTCAACTTCCCCTTGAACGGAACGACCCCAAGGGGCTGGATACTGCAGTTGCCGAACGCGTTCGAGCGTGCGATGTGCCAAGTCATCCTCGATCGCTCGCAGTTCCTGAAAACACACCTGTCGCGATTCGTCTAGTTGGTCTTCGGGAAATTGTGGGCGACGAAGAAGATCCGCGTAATGGCTAATTGTCGGCAGAAGATTATCAGCAAGTGTCGCGCCCGAGTAACTACTGTGCGAAAGTGAAACAGAAGAGCTTCGGTCCACGCCGAGTCGCTCTACCGCTTCGACGAATTCGCGATTGGATAACTCTCCCGACCCACGCTGCAGCATGTCGCAAGTAAGGTTGCTGAGCCCTAGTCGATTCGCTGGATCGTGAACCGCACCGGCGCGAATCAGAAACGCGAACGCCGCCGATTCCAGCCAAGGCATTTCCTCGCCGAGAAGAGTGAGTCCGTTTTCGAAAGTGTGGTGGTAAGTTCGTTGAGACACAGAGGCTTGACTGACTTGAAAGAGCTGGAACCGCCGTACTTGGCACTTATCGACAAAACATACGGGAGT
>CAYNJG010000038.1:6233-41530 GCA_964397295.1 uncultured Pirellulaceae bacterium | reverse complement strand
GCGGAACTCGGTCCAATGGGCCTCAAAGAAGTTGCAACACTTTGTGCCCAAAAAGCCAATTACGCAGCAAAGCAACTCACTGCAACGCCACGATTCTCTCGTGCATTCGACCAACCGACATTCAAAGAGTTCGTCGTTCGCGACAGTGATGGGCAAGTCGCCGCTTTGCTAGATGGAGCGGAAAAGCAAGGCATTCTTGCTGGAGTGCCGTTAGGCCAGTGGTATCCGGATCTCGACGACTGCTTCTTAGTCGCCGTCACGGAACAACGAACAAAACAACAGATCGATCGACTCGTGTCGACCTTTGCAGACTCTTCGAAGGAGACACTCACGCATGCGTAACCAACAGGCCACAAAACTGATTTTCGATTTGTCTAAGTCGGGGCGTCGCGCGACGCGGTTCCCGGACAGCGATGTACCCAACGAAGCGATCAACAAACTGTTGCCAGGCGACTTCCTCGCCGACGCGCCTCCACCGCTACCGGAGCTTGCCGAGCCGGATGTGGTTCGTCACTTTACGAACCTTTCGACCCTCAACATGTCCGTCGATACAAATTTCTATCCATTGGGTTCGTGCACAATGAAGCACAACCCAAAACGCAACGAACGTATTGCGGCGTTGCCAGGTTTTGCACACGTCCACCCGTACCAGTCCGAGCAGTCGATTCAGGGCTTGCTCGAAATGCTTTACAACCTGCAAAACATCTTGGCTGAGATCTCGGGGCTGCCCGGCGTCTCGCTCCAGCCGGCTGCTGGAGCCCATGGTGAGCTTACCGCGTTGATGGCAGCAAAGGCGTACTTCCAATCCATCGGCGAGAGAAAAACTCGCGTACTCGCACCTGACAGCGCACACGGAACCAACCCCGCTAGTGCAAAAATGGTTGGGTTCGAAACCGTGACGGTAAAGAGCACGGAAACCGGCGCGGTCGACATGGAGCACCTGAAGGAGAACCTCGACGAACGTACTGCTGTGTTCATGATCACCAACCCGAGCACGCTAGGTTTGTTCGAAAAACAAATCGCCGAAATCGCGGACCTCGTTCATGGCGTAGGCGGTCTCATCTATCTCGATGGCGCCAACATGAACGCGATCCTGGGCATCACTCGCCCGGGCGACTTCGGTGCCGACATGATGCATTACAACCCGCACAAAACCTTTAGCGGCCCGCACGGTGGCGGCGGCCCGGGTGCCGGACCGATTTGCGTAACGGAGAAACTCGAACCGTTCCTACCATCACCTGTGGTAGCAAAAGACGGCGACCGATTCTATCTAGAAATGGATCGTCCGAATTCGATCGGACGCGTCAGAAGTTTCTTCGGCAACACTGGCGTACTCGTTCGAGCCTACGCGTACATTTCGACGCACGGCCCTGACGGGCTCAAACGAGTTTCCGAAAATGCGGTACTAAACGCGAACTATCTGCTAAGTCTGCTGAAGGACGTACTTCCGGTGCCGCATGGCGATCGTTGCATGCACGAGTTCGTTGCGTCGGCCAAGGACTTGAAAAAAGAAAAACATCTCACTGCGATGGACATCGCCAAACGAGTCTTGGATTTCGGCTTTCATGCACCCACGGTCTACTTTCCGATGACCGTTCCTGAAGCAATCATGATCGAGCCAACGGAAACGGAGAGCAAAGAAACGCTCGACGCATTCGCTGATGCCGTCAAACGCGTCGTTGAAGAAACCGCAGACGTCGCAACGTCGGCTCCTCATTCAACGACCGTGAATCGCCCAGACGAAGTCCGTGCGGCCCGACAACCGCAACTCATTTATTCAACCGAAGAAGACTAAATTGTGAGCCGATCGGTTCACGCATGTGGAGACTGTAAGAATGCCTGAAGCGAGGTTGATCGTTGAAGGCCAGTCTACGCCAGCCTTCGAACACCCCGGTGCTCAAAACATGGCAATCGACGAAGCGCTTCTCCATTCGGCACACAAAGAACAACTCACGACGCTTCGTTTTTACAGTTGGAAACCGGCAACGCTCTCGCTGGGCTATTTTCAAAAGTTCGCGGATCGCTCATGCCATCCGCCAAGTCAGTCTTGCGATATCGTTCGTCGCGCATCGGGTGGCGGTGCAATCCTGCACGATCGAGAACTCACTTACTGTTTTGCCACGCCAACAAAAGATCGCTTCGGCGACGCGGAAGAGTACTACTTGGCGTTTCACGAAACGCTGGTTGAGTTGTTAGCGGAGCAAGGCGTGACGGCCGAGCTTCACAACGCGGACCACGGGCTAAGCAATAACGCTTTTCTGTGCTTTCAGCGCAGAGCAAGCAATGACGTCACTTGTGACGGACATAAGATCGCTGGCAGCGCACAACGGCGCTGGAAGCGTGGACTCGTGCAGCACGGAAGCCTCTTGCTGGAACAATCGCGATATGCGCCAGAGTTACCGGGACTCCGTAATCTCACGTCTCTTCAAATGTCCACTGAATTACTGATTCACACCTGGACCGAAAAATTAGGTTCTCGATTGAATCTCGAATTTAAACCCACACGAATGACCGATAACGAAACTAGACAAATGGACCAGTGGACAAAGGAAAAGTTCCTCTGTGCTGAGTGGACTGAAAAACGCTAGTTTTTCGGACTTTGTTTTCTCAGAAGCGATGAAACACGGAACTCTTTGACCCCCCGTTCAGGATCTGGTACTCTGGGGGTGGAAGTTAATCCGTCGGAGTTGGATTAGTCCAATCAGAAAATTTTCGGATTCCCACACCTTCTTGTAAGATGGTAGTGGAAGCAAAGGGGTTTTATGCTGTTGAAACTGAAGGTTGTCGAAGGATCGAGTTCTGGAAAAGAGATCATTATCAATAAGGAGAAGTTCCTTATTGGCCGCGCGGACGATTGCAATCTGCGCCCACACAGCGACGCTATTAGTCGACGTCACTGCGTCATCATCAACCGTGGCAAGGTCGTCGGGGTTCGTGATTTGAAGAGCCGCAATGGCACTCTGGTCAACGGTGAAAAGATCACTGCCGACAAACGCCTACGCGACGGTGACACGCTCGAAGTTGGCCCTCTCAAATTTGAAGTCTCGTTAGAAAAGACGCCTTCGGAAATCGCTCCGAAGAAAGAGGCTCCAGCCAAGAAGGCTGCACCGACCTCCGGTGGCAACGACATGAGCGGAATGGTCAACGCTTGGCTAGAAGAAGCTGATGGCGTGGCCCGTGACGAGCAACGCATGGAAACACGAGAGTATCGATTCGACGATACCAGCCAAATAGAAGTCAGCAAGAAAGATAAAGAAGCCGCCGAGAAGAAGACAACGGAGATCAAGGCAGAAGATAAAGCCGAGCCTGGCAAGCTTCCAAAGTTCGAAGTAAAGAAAGAGCAACCCAAGGATACGCAGGAAGCCGCTCAGCAGGTTCTGCGTAAGCTTTTCAATCGGAACTAGCCCTTGGCGCTAGGCAGATTATTCACCTAACAGTCCTTCGCTTTTGCGAAGGACTTTTTTTGTGCTCTACAGCTCTTTCCTACTTCGTTTGCAATAAACTTCAGTTTTACCCGAAACCAAATTGTCGGTTCGAGAGTAATACATACGAAGAGGGAAATGTAGTACCGTTTTCTCTTGCTAGCGTGCGGATCGGTTTGTCATAGCAGTTCGCAATACGGGGTAAAACATGTCAACGGCCGTTGTGGAAGAAACTCGCCAGCTGGTAAACCGTGCGCTGCACGGTGACCAACGCGCGATGCTGCAAATTGTCGAAAAGTACAAACAACGCGTTTTCGGACTTTGCTTTCGAATGCTAGGCCAACGCGAAGAAGCAGAAGACATGTCGCAAGAGTCATTCCTGCGAGTCCTCAACAACTTGCCCAAGTGGGATCAATCTCGCGACTTTGAGCCCTGGCTGCTCACGATCACTGCAAATCGATGCCGCACACAACTGGCGCGGCGTAAGCGGCCAAGCACTTCGATCGAGTTTACGCATCCACCAGAAGATCGTACCTGGAAGAATGAAAACGACGCCGAGCAGTTGCTCGAAGAAGTTCAACTCGCGCTCGCTCTGCTGCCGACCAAACATCGTCGTGCGTTCCAACTATTCCACGAACAGCAGATGAACTATGCCGAAATTGCAAAGACTTTAGACGTTCCAACCGGCACCGTGAAAACCTGGGTGCACAGAGCTCGAACGGAAATGGTTCGTCGACTCGCGGATCGAGAAGTACTGGAGGTGCGTCGTGCGGTGTAGCGATTTCCACAACCGAATCAATCATCTACTCGATGAACGCCTGGAGCTCTCGCAAGACCCAGCGATAACGCAACACGCGGATTCTTGCGAAACTTGTGGTCGCGATCTGCAAAACTATCAGATTCTAGTGACACAAGAAGTGACTGCCGTCAGCAACGGGCAGCACTCAACCCAGCGAAGCACGCCAACGCTTTGGCTCATGATCGCTGCGTCGCTGTTGCTTGCCATCACGTTCTTTCCACGCAACGAACAAACGCAAACGTCACTATTGCAATCGGAAGTTGTCATGGAGCCGATTGATATCGTAGAGGACGCGAAACTAACACTGGTTGATCCCATCGGGGATCAGCAAACTATCTCCACACAAGGAAACGGTGCCAGCGGCCACTTCGTACAACCAATAATAAGCATTGGATATATTGCAAACGCCGTTCAACCAGTGGAAATGCCATTCAGTGTTCCAGTGCCAACCGTCGAAGCGAACTGGCTTAACGTAGTCGCCGACGAAATGGTTCCTATCCAGGAATCGGTCAACAGCACGGTCGATCTTATCGTGCGCACTCTCTCGACCAGTGCCTAGCAAACACCCAACGAATCAGCCTACAATCACGGCTCAGTGTTCGAACGCAACCGGGATGTATTGCTATGGTGAAAGTTGACGAAATTGCCAATCCAACGCCTGAACAACTCGCCGAATTGCCGCGAGAGGTAGGCTTTGTTCCTTCTTCGAACGCATCGCCCACGTTTCTCACGACGGAACAAATCACGCTGTACAACGAGCAAGGCTACCTCATGCCATTTGATGGGCTCGATACCACGGAGACCAACGAACTACGCGCGTTCTTCGATGGCGTGTTGGCAGCGTTCATCGAATTGGGCCGCGACAGTTACTCGATTAGCACCGCACATTTGCGTTTTGCTCGAATCTACGAACTAGTCAGACATCCTCGGATTGTTGGCCACGTCGCAGATCTGCTGGGCGAGAACGTTGTTGCGTGGGGGTCGCATTTCTTTTGCAAGATGCCGCATGACGGGAAGCAAGTCGATTGGCATCAGGACAGCACATACTGGCCACTAAGTCCTACGAAGACGGTTACGGTCTGGCTGGCGATCGACGACGCAGATCCGCAAAACGCTAACATGCGGTTCATTCCGCGTTCGCACAAGCATGGACTGATCGACTACGACCAAAGTGACAAGCAAGCTGACGTGCTAAACATGATCGTCGACAATCCAGAACAATATGGCGACGCACCTGTCGATGTCACGTTGAAAGCCGGTCAATTTTCGCTGCATTCGGATCAGTTGCTGCACGGATCACTAGCGAACGACTCTGACCGTCGCCGTTGCGGACTTACAATTCGCTACGCCGCGGCCGATGTGAAAACATGGTACGGCTGGGACCAAAAAGGGATCGTCGTCAAAGGCGAGGATTCGCAAGGGAACTGGCTCAATTCACCTTCGCCAGCGATTTAAAAAACGGCACGTGGTCTGACCACGTGCCGCTCGTTGATTGCATTGAGCTTACGAGTAGGTGACTCTATTTGTAAGCGAACTCGGCACCCGTCAATTGCTCGTAAGCTTCAATGTATTTCGCGCGTGTCTGAGCAATGATGTCTTCTGGCAACTCAGGCGGCTCGCTGTTCTTGTCCCAATCTGTGGAGGACAGCCAGTCGCGAACGAACTGTTTGTCGAACGACGGCGGGTTCGCTCCAACCTTGTATTGGTCAGCAGGCCAGAATCGAGAACTGTCAGGCGTTAGCACTTCGTCGATTAGAATCAGCTCGCCTTCGAATCGTCCCCATTCGAATTTGGTGTCGGCGATAATGATCCCTTTCGTCGCTGCGAACTCTGCGCCTTTACGATAAATATCGAGGCTCTTTTCTCTCAATTCGTTCGACGTTTCTTCACCGACGATCTCGACCATCTGCTCAAACGAAATATTCTCGTCGTGCCCCTCTTCCGCTTTTGTGGATGGAGTGAAAATTGGCTTTTCGAGTTTGCTGGCCTGTTGTAGACCTTCGGGGAGTTTGATCCCACAGACCGTACCGCTGCGTTGGTACTCTTTCCAACCCGAGCCAACTAGGTAACCGCGCACCACACATTCGATGGGCACGACTTCACATTTCTTAACGAGCATGCTTCGCCCATCCAAGTCTGCTCGCTCAGTGCCTGACGGTAATTCAACCGCACTTAAATCAGTGCCCAACAGGTGGTGAGGCTGATCAAAATGGTCGAACCAGAAGGAGCTAACCTGCGTTAAAACTCGCCCCTTGTCCGGAATCCCGGACGGCAGAACGTAGTCAAATGCACTAATCCGGTCAGTACTGACCATTAGCAACTGGTCACCCAAGTCGTAGATATCGCGAACTTTACCCCGTCGTACCGGTAGATCCGCAAGTTCCGTTCGAAGCAGTCCATTCATCGTCATGTCTTTCTTGGCTTTTTTCGATGTATCCTTAAGGCACGGGCAAAGCTTTGACGCTGAAAGCGAATTACAATGCCCGTCTTTACCTTCCTTTGACGGCATCGTGCGTGAGACCCGTCATCAAATAATGTATCGCAACGAATGTGTCGCTACGAGGGTGAGCGAGAGCGATGCGACACACTACTTTGGCAGCTAAGTTCGAACTGATCGAAAAATATGGGTCTCGCATCTTTCTACGTACCTCAGCCGGAGCGACTGACGCCGGAAACGGTGCGACAGTGCTACATGCAGGGAATTGAGGCAATTCCGTGGAAGAGTCAAAATAATTTCGACGGCGATCAGCTCACAATCCGCCGCTCGACAACGGAATCAGGCAATCTGTTCGTTCCGTGGACCACGCGAAATCGCGGCAAGCTCACACTTTCGACAACATGTCTTCGCGAATCGCACGAACCGTACCATTTGCCCATCGAGTTAGCTCGGGGAACCGTCGGACGACTTCGCAATCAAGTTGCGGCATGGCAGCAGCTTGGCCTGAACGTTTCGGATGATGTCGCCAAGCATGTAACCGAAGCAACCCAAGCGCTGTGTCTTGCGGCAACTTCACGAGAGGACAATGAGACGTCCACAGAAGCTTCAGACGACGCCATCCAACATTCTCTGGACGCCATCGAATTGATGATGCGGCAATACTCGCGATTCTCCCTGAAGCGAACTGGAAAGCGGAACATTTTCCTCGCAGCGAATCTCGGTAGCCGCCCGGGAGCGCAGTTTCCAAACGAACTGCTAGGCGCGATTAACACGGCCGTTGTTCCTTTCGCTTGGAATGAAATCGAAGGCAGTTCGAATGAGGCCGCAGCGGATTGTTTTGCGGAACAGATTCGATGGTGTAAGAAATTGGGACTTCGTGTCTGCGGAGGGCCACTGCTCAACTTTGGAAAGAATGGACTTCCCGATTGGCTGTACCTGTGGGAAGACGATCCTGAGGCGCTCGAAGGATACATGCTGCGCTACATTGAAAACACGGTGAAGGAATACTCCAGCAAAGTTACGCTTTGGCACGCTTGGTCCGGCCTGAACGACTGCCAAGCGATGAACCTCAGCGAAGAGCTACGCGTACGGCTTGCTGTTGCCTCCCTGGAAACGTTACGGACACACGATTCGACAACGCCAGTCCTCGTCAGCTTCAATCAGCCGTTTGGCGAATACATGTCACGCAAGTCGCTGGATCTGGCTCCCATTCAATACGCTGACACACTCATTCGCGCCGAGCTTGGTGTGTCGGGGTTTGGGTTAGAAATCAATTTGGGTTACTGGCCAGATGGAACGCTTCCCCGTGACCCATTGGAAATCAGCCGCCTCGTCGATCGATGGAGCTCACTCGGCCTGCCGCTCGTACTGATTCTAACTCTGCCAAGTAGCGGCCTTGCCGAGCCCAGCGAAGATCGATCCATCATCGCGTTCGGCGGTCAGAAATGCAGCTTCGAGACCCAAGCCAAAATTGCACACGAGATAGTCGAAGTTTGTTTGGCAAAACCCGCCGTTCAAGGTGTGATCTGGAATCAGCTCGTCGACAACGATTCGGCGGTGTACCCAAACGCTGGATTGTTCACTTCCGACGTCGAACCGAAGCCAATATTGGAGCAGTTGCGACTCTTGCGTGAGCACTACGTTTCATAGGTGTACGCCGTAAACTGTTCGTGACGAATCGCCTACCACCTTCGGGCATTTCTCTTTTAACGTGTTTCTCCGGCTTCAAACGCTTATCATTGCGAGCAAATAAAGGTAGTAGAGCAGGAAACTTCCACATGCAGTAAACGTCGCTCCGAATAAAAAATAGCGTCTTCGATTTCGCAACCGAATTCGCGGTGCGAGCAGTGGAATACTAAGTAGTCCGTTAAAGCCAATCGACAGATAGACACCATCACGCAGCCAGAAGTAGTGCTCAAAGACCTTGCTATATCCGATCAGATGACAAGCTACGCCGAAGCATATGACAACGGGTAGACAACAAGATAGAAACAACGTTGCACCAACCGCAAAAGATTGCTGGGCAGCAATCGGCGAGTTCTGTTTAGATATCGGCGAGCGACATGGATTTGACATTCGACGGTTGGACGGGTGTGTCGGAGATGCCCTTCAACCCAGTCTGCAAAAAAAAACGAGAGCCGAAACTCTCGCTTTCTATTCCAAATTCACTCGCCTAGGAACTAGTGAGCGACAGCTTCTTTAGCCGCATCGCCTGCTGCGGCAGCGCCTTCTTTCATTTTGTCTGAGCCTGCTTTGGCGCCTTCTTTCATTGCGTCACCAGTGGCTTCAACTCCGTCGGCAACAGCTCCGCCGACCGCTTCAGCACCGTCTACGACAGCTTCAGTTGCGGCTTCACCTACGGCTTCAGTTGCTGACGAGGCAGCGTCTTTGGTAGCTTCACAGCCAACCGCAAAGAGTCCAAGAGCAACCAACGTTACAACGGTAAAAAACTTTTTCATCGATAAATGCGCCGGAAGTCCAGCGTCCCAGTGTGGTTCGTGTTAGCGAGACACCAATGCCCGCCTCCCCGTTAGAGCCGCCACTCGTCGCGGATATTCCAGCAAATTCTTAAGAATTGCCCAGATTCGGCGCATCACGAAAAAACCCGGCGAAATCAGCTGCTTTGCGAGCGGTAAGAGCAGCTAACGAGGCAAATGTCGTCCAACTGAGGAACGCTGCCAGAAAAGTTCCGCGCATCGGCAATCAGTTTCTTGGTCAATTCGGCCCCGCTGTGTGCACCCCCCGTGCCTGGTCGACTACTCGCTCCAGGCCGTACAGTTCGCCAGCCGCATTTTCCGATTCTGTAAGTCCATCCGTGTACAGTAAGACGAGATCGCCTTCTTCCAATTCAACTTCGACCATTCGATACGCAAACGAATCGAAAACCAACAGCGGAAGGTCACGAACATCTGCGCCGAGCTCGAACGGATCCTGGCCCTCGCGACACAACAACGGCGGCATGTGACCAGCGTTCACGATACTGATTTTGGATTCATTCATATCCAAAATCAGCATGCAAAGCGTAATGAATCGGTCCTCAAGACTGTTAAGACTCAGCTTCTCATTCAACTCTTCAATCGCAGCCGCAGGGTCTGTTTGGCTCGACAGTGCAAACTGCAACGCTGTCGAAAGCTGAGCCGTCTGAAGGGCGGCAGCCATACCGTGTCCGACAACATCCGCAAGCACGACCGCCATTCGATCGCCTGGTAACGTGATAAAGTCAAAGTAGTCGCCACCCACTTTGTCGGCCGGTTCATAGTACTGACTGAGTTCGAACCGATCTAACTTTGGCACGTTCGACGGTAAGAATCCCTTTTGCACTTGGGAAGCCAGTTCCAGGTCACGTTCTAGCACACGCTGCCGAACGACTTGATCGTGCAGTTGGGCGTTGTCGATCGCAAGTCCGGCCTGCCCCGCCACCGACAACAACAAATCTAGATCGTTATCGCGAAAACGGTGCTTGGAATCGAGCGAGTCAAGCTGAATCACGCCCAAGATGTTTCCCTCAGCATCTGGTAGCGGAGCACAAATAAACGAGCGGATACGAAAGTTTGCAATACTCTCGCTTAGTTGAAAACGCTGATCGTCCATCGTATCCGTAGATAAGATCGCCTGTTTCGTTTCGACGACTCTTTTGATAATCGTCTTGCTGAGTCGAATCATGCGATCATCATCGCCACGACGCAGTTTTGTATGCCGCGGAATCAGCTCGCCATCGGGACCGCGTAGAATAACGAAACCACGATCGGCCTGAACGAATATTTTGAAGAGCTGATCCAATAGCCGTGGCATCACTTCGTCGATAGCCAGCGTCCGTGTCAAACTTCGCGTGATTTCGAGCAGCGCCTGTAACTTCACATCGCTAGTGGCAGAAATTTCTAAGCTGCCCGTGTTGTTGGACAGCAAATCGATACTGGACATGATTCGCGACGACGCGGCATTGGGCGAGTCTTCGAGCAACACACCTGGTGCAGCCAGTTCGTCGACGGCGCCGCTTTGACTCGACGGCATATCGAATCGGAAAGTGATGTCACAAACTTGTATCCGGTCGCCAAGTTTTAACTCGTAGCGTCCATTTATCATCTCTCCGTTGACGAACGTTCCATTTCGGCTATTCAAGTCTTCGACGTAGTACTGGCCACCCATCTCCAAGAATTGAGCATGTTTTCGACTCACCGCGCCGACGTCCACGACAACGTCGCAGTCCGGGTGCCGCCCGACAACGGTTTTTCCCGAAGCAAGTTGATAGGAACTTCCGACTTGCGGCCCGTTTTCAAGATAGATCGAAGACATTTTTGCGGCGGAATCCACCACCCCACGTTTGGAATAGACGTTAGCCAGTTTAATTGGGAGTTCAGCCCAACGTCAACAAATGCGGTTGGCTGTCCGGAGTTAATGAGTATTTGTTTTGCCGAATACTCACTCCTAACCCGAATGCGTAAGTGAGAGATGCTAAACCTGCCGCTTTTCGGCGATTAGACCCTCACTGGCGTGTCAGGCTGGGAAGTCTAACCAATACCAAGAAAGTCCCGTGCATTCCCGTAACAGATATTCTCGATCATCGGACCGACCAGTGAATCGTCATTGGGAATCTGCCCCGATTCGATGTCTCGACCGAACAGATCGCAAAGGGTTCGACGAAAGTACTCATGCCGAGTGAAAGACATAAAGCTGCGTGAGTCGGTCAACATGCCAACGAATCGAGAAATCAAACCCGTATTCGAAAGACAGTTCATCTGCCATTCCATAGCTTCGCGTTGATCCAAGTACCACCAACCACTGCCCATCTGCATCTTTCCAGCAGTCTTACCGTCTTGGAAGTTCCCCAACATCGTGGCAAACGCATAGTTGTCCGACGGATTTAGGTTGTACACGATCGTCTTGGGCAAAGCGTCGTCGCGCTCGAGCCGATCGAGGAATGCACCAAGTGTCTTCACTTGCAAAACATCGCTTATCGAATCACAGCCTAAGTCACGCCCAACGTTTTCGAACAGGCGAGAATTGTTGTTACGCACCACACCGACATGCAGCTGTTTCGTCCAACCTTTTTCGGCATCCATCCGAGCCGTGTGCTCCAAAATGTAAGTCGAGAACTGAGCATGCTCGGTCGGTGTTGCAGCGTTTCCGTTGCGTGCCTTGTCAAAGATTGCTGCAGCCTGCTTGTCGTTGATGAAGTCAGCCGGCACGAACTCCATCCCGTTGTCGGAAAGCCTGGAACCCATCTCGTGGAAGAAATCATGACGATTGCGAAGTGCATCCAGCAATGCCGAGCATGAAGAAATGTCGATATTCGTTGCGGAGGCCAATTCGTTCAGCCAAGGATTCCACTCCTGCGGTCGGTGAACAAAGAATGCTCGATCAGCACGAAACGTAGGCAGTACTTGCGTAGCCAGACCCGCGTCGTCCGCAGCAGCACGGTGGTGCGACAAATCGTCAACCGGATCGTCCGTCGTGCAAAGCGCTCGCACGTCGAACTGTTTTAGAATTCCTTGCGTCGTTAATTCGTCCGACTTGAGCTTCTCGTTCGCCTCTTCCCAAATACGCGGCGCCGACTGCTCACTGAGTAGCTCGCTGATACCGAAAAAGCGTTTCAACTCCAAATGCGTCCAGTGATATAACGGATTGCGTAGCGTGTGCGGCACTGTTCTCGCAAACGCGAGAAACTTGTCGTAATTCGTCGCGTCGCCCGTACAGTACTCTTCGGAGACTCCGTTGGCACGCATCGCTCGCCATTTGTAGTGATCGCCTTCTAACCAAATCTCAAACAGATCGTTGAACTGCCGGTTGGCAGCGATCTCACTGGGTGGCAAATGATTGTGGTAGTCAATAATCGGTTGCTTGGCAGCAAACTCGTGATAGAGCCGGCGAGACGCATCTGTGCTGAGGAGAAAATCTTCGGTAATAAATGACATGGTGCGTTCGAATTTGTTTGATATGAGTGATTGCCAGTTTTGACGCTTCACCGGGGGTGTTGCGCCCAGCCGTTCGATTACGTTGTTACGCCAAGAACAGTGGTTTCATGTGTCGCTCGAGCAAGTTCGTCGAAACATTTCGCGAGACAGACTCTTTGAATTCGACGAGCATGTTCAAGTATCGATCGCCCATCTTCGCGGCGATCTTGTAACCAACGTGCAACAACTGACGGAGATGCACATTGAATTCGGGACAGCTCAAGTCGTGTCGCAACGCGTTCACGTACTGCTCGGAAGTCCAACCGTTGACTTCTTCGGGAGACGGCAGCTTAGCTTCATCAATGTCGATCACAGATGCATACGGTTCACACAGTGCTGCGCGGGCTTCATAAGCATTCGCGTATACTTCTTGTGCCAATTTGAGGCCTTCACCACCGGCTTCTGCCAAGCCAATCAGCTCTTCGAGCCACGTTGTGCCCGCCGTTTTGATGTGTAGGCCAGCGCCGGTATCCGCGAGTGCTTTGCGAATCGGTTCGTAAATCGAGAACTTGTCACTTCCCGAGTGAACACTAAGTTTCAAATTCTCTGGCAGTCCGTAAGTTTTGGACGCGTGAGCCAAAACGGCCAAGTCCTCACGAAACTCCGTTTCGAACGCCGCAACGTCGCCAACGTAGTCCACGCCCTTGTTAAATCGCCCCGTGAACTTGGGAGCGATCGTTTGAATGGGAATTTTTTGATCCGCAATAGCAGCCAAAATCACAAGCAACTCGTCGGGAGTCTGCGGATTGTCCGTTTCATCCATCGAGACTTCCGTTACAAAGTCACTGCCTTTGCTGCTTTCGATATGACGAAAAATATCACCAGCTTTGACGGTTGCCAACAGATAGTGGGCCGCGATTCGCTCGACGTCTGCGCGACTGATGCTAATCGTGCGACTGATGCCAGGGATGTCGTGGTCGCCAACCAATTCTGGATGACGCTCGACGAACGCCTTCACGTCCTCGGGCGGGGCTGCCTCGCCGATGGCATCGGCAACATCGATTGTGAAGAAGTCGCTTGAATCGAGAAAGCCCGCAACGTTGCCCATGTTGATATGGTCTGCGTCGACGTAGTGTGAACTACCCCAGTTCAACGCCGCCACGGCAGCATCGCCGGCAGTTCGCACGCTCGTTGGCTCCGATCCGATCGTCGTGTGCTCCCGGTGAGATTTATTCCAGACGGGAACGATATCGATTCCCAATTCTTTGGCTTTCACGAACGCTGACAGTTGAGCTTCGGCTTGATGAGCAAACCGATCTCCAATACCAAACGAAAACTTTTCGATCACGCGCGCCATGAAATTCCCTATTCCGTCCAACGAATGAATTGCGATACACCTTGCGTCGCCCAAAGCGAAGAGCAAGTCGCGTAGTTTAACGGAAATACGACCGTTTTGCTTGGGGTGAGTTCCTAAGCGACTGCGTGGCTAATTTCCAACCACACGTGCACCCAGCCAATTCGCTCGGTCAAGAACGTCGCCGCGGTCCGCGAAATCGACAACCAAAGCCAATCGCGTTGCACCGTTGAGCGGCACTCTGACTGCCCGTGGTAATTCACCGCCACGCACGACTGGACTTTTGTACGTTTCTTCCCACTTCTGCGGTTCGCCGAACGTAAACACGCGAAAGACAACGCTACCGTTTTGCCCTGCCGAATCGTCGAGGCAGACTTCTGCTTGGAATTCCTCAAACTGATTTTCCAATTGAAATGCAAGTCGCGCCGTACTGTGCATTCCCAATCCTTTTGCATAGTACATGCCACCGGCCGAAGACAGTGGACCTCGCAATGCGTTTCGATCGGCTTGCCACGGCCAATCCATTTTCAAAAACGGAATATGCTTGTAGCCAATCGGTTCCAAGTCAGACAAATAAACAACGTCCGATTTTGTGGGGCGGAGATAGCTCACGAGCCGTTCATCTGCCGGGCGGATGCCTAGCAACGAACCAACCACAAAGCCACAGCCAAGGTTCGCGTGAATCCGATCATCCACGCGTAGTTTTGTCGCAAAGAGTTGTGTACCGTCGCTGAGACCACAAATAACACCTTTCGGAATAGCCTTAATGCGTCGAGTTTTTCGTTGCCAAGCAGCTACCGCTTGCGTCTTGACCTCGACCGGCCCCGTCGCGGTGAGCAGTTTAAAGATCTGCAAACTTCCGCTAAGCAGTTTTCCCTCCAGCACATCGCCATTCTTCAGGATCAGCCCATCCGAATCTCCACCCGAAGTAATTTTGTCGCGGAGTTTCCATTGCTCGGTTGGATCCGTCGGCAAACGCCAAACCGCGCCAAGCAAACTCGAACGAGGAATAGTTAGCTCTCCCCACAGATCCGTCTCCACGACGAAAGCATCGCGAGTGACTCTCGTGATACGGCCAATGAGAATCGAGCCATCGGTCAACAACAGTTGATCGACTGTGATCGGATTCGCCAAGTTGCCCCAGCGCACGACGCTCTTTATCGGCACGCTTTGCACCAAATTCGATTCGTCATCGGTATAAGAAATCTGCTCTTCGCCGAAAGAAAGAAAGCGAGCCGACACGATTTTTCCATCGTTCAGAACCAGTCGAGGCAGATCCTCCGCCGAAGCCACCGCAAAAAAGGCGACAACGCAAAGTACCGGCGCGAGCCAGTATATCAGCGACTTAGCGTTGAAAGATTGGCAAACAGTCATTGGGCATCTGCAGAACGATTGCCGCCATCGCGGCTCCGTATTCGGGACTGATGGAGCTGATCCACGAACCATCCGCAGATTGTCTGGCAATCAGTTTGTCTCGAACCGCAGGATACCAAACTCGCCACCGATCATCACCCGCGTGCCACATCGCCTGTGCCGCGTAGTAATGTCCGTAAAAGAAGTACGCGGTTTGCTGTGAATTGCCAGTAGCGGGCAAATGACGATCCAAATACCGCAAGCCGTTGTCAATTTCTTCGCCCTTGTAGATTCCTGCACTGTAAAGCGCCACCACGCCGGCAGCGGACCGCGGAAACTCGCTCGCACCGCCATCTAGCGTGTACATGAACCCGCCATCGGCATTTTGACTTCGTTTCACATAATCGATGCATTTATCGACCGATTCTTTGGGAACGAAAATGCCCGAGTTCTTCGCCGCACGTAAAGCCATGACTTGGCAAATTGTCACCGAAAGATCTGCGTCCCCTTTTTTTGGCTGGTAACGCCATCCTCCATCGTCGTTCTGCGTATCGACAATTAGCTTCACGGCCCGTGTCAGTTTGTCTCGTAAGTCTTCGCGCGGAGTCATGCCATAGACTTCGGCAAGAAATAACGTCGCGAATCCGTGGCCATACATCGGACCGTGGCTACTTGATCCTCGAAAGTTGATAAAGCCGTTTTCTTCCGTATGGCTGAGCAAGTAGTCAATACATCGATTGATGTTTTGGCCGAAGGGTCCGCGGCCCGGCGTGCTTCCGCTGGACATAAATGCCAGACCAGCAACACCGCAGACTCCAACGTTTTGGCCATAGCCATTGCCGAAGGCACCATCATCCGATTGTCGCTGAGCGAGATAGCGCAAGCCCTTTAGCGCCGTCTGCTTGGCTTCGGCAGTGTAGAGCTTTGCTATTTCGGCATCGCTCTTTTTTCGCTGCTGCGCCGAAACGTTTTTCGTTCCCATCTGCAAACAAACGAGTACCGCCAGCGTAAATGCCACTGGCTTCGCTATTTGCTGCATCGAATTACGCAAGCCAAACAACGCCATCAATCTTCTTCCTCAGAAAGACGTTGAAAGTACTCTTCAATCAGTTGAGCGTACTTAGGCAAGAACTTTTCGGGCCTCGCCGACTGCATCTGCTGCCGCACGTTCGCAGGCAAGCTTCCCCAGGACTCCTGCATGAGCCGATCGCGTGAAGCAACACCGGACGACCTTTCCGCCGGCGAACCTAATTGCGTCCCAGCGTCTTTCTTACTTTGCTTCGATTCGCCGCCCTGATTCTTACCGGGATTCTGCGAGGGCTGAGGCTTCGTCGGATTCGGCTGCTTTCCAGGGTTGCTCTTCGGAGACGAATCACCGCCGCCACCTTTTGACTGTTTCTTTTTTTGGTTCTTCAGTTGGTCAATCAATCGATCCAAGTTTCCGATAATCGTTTTTTGCAGCTCGCGTGTTTCGGCGGCGGTATCTTTCACTGCCAGCCGCTCTGAAACTTGTCGCATCGCATCTGCAGTTCTGGATAGCGGATTATTACGGCGGGACCCCACGTCTTCGCCGCCAAGCTCTCGTTGCAACTGCTGGTTGAATTGCCTTTCAGAAACGTCTTCCTTTTTCTGCGTTGGAACAGGATCTTTCAAATCTTCAAACAGCTCATCGTCCAAAGACTGACCTAGGCCTAGCGATGCGGAGACGCAAAGCACCACAACGAGCGACAGCAAACGAGTTCGAGTTTTGATTGGAGGAGTCATGCTATTGCAACAAAGAGTCTAGTTGTTGATCCAATTCATCGAAGTTGCCCGGCGGTGGCTTATTCTGTTCTACTTTCCGTCGCGGCGCCGTCGCCGGACGAGTCATTTCGGAAACCAAATCGGCGAGACGACTCTGACGATCGGAAACGCGGCGTAGATCCTCATCGAGTGCCCGTTGTGCCGCCGCGTCACCGGCCTGCATACCGTTGAGCCGTTCGGTTTCTTCGTTGATCGTTTCTTGCAAGCCACGTAACATTTTTATCTGCGCCAACGATGGCTCGAAGTCCTCACCTTGATTCCCCTCGTTGCCGCCGCCCTGCGATGAACCGCCCTGCCCGCCACTGTCGCCGCCTCCGCCCGAATCTTTCTTCATCGTATCCAACATAAAAGTCAGCGCGGCTTCCACTTGTTCCGCTAAACGCTGCGTGACTGACGATGTGTTTCCCTGCTCGAGCGATTCGGCAACTTCGCTCATCGACGTAGCAGTCTCCTTCAGCGAAAACGAAAACGCGGGTAGCGATTTTAGCTCCGTTCCTAGCTCCAAGGAGTCTCCAGAAAGTGATCGCTCCGTTTCAGCCGCAATTTCAGTACTCGCCTGCATGCCGGGTGTCCATTCGCCGCGTGACTGCCGAAGATCATTCAATCGCTCAATCTCGGCGGTGACACCTTGTTGACGCTGGAGTAGCGATTCGACCTGCTGCGGTAACTTCAACATTTGCTCACGAACGAGTTGCGAGCGAACGCGTTCTGCTTGTTCTTGCAATTCAGCTCGTGCTTGTTCCATCTGCGCTTCCGCCAACTCGGATTGCTGCTGCGCTCGCAACGCCGATCCTTGTTTAGCTGCCGAGGACACTTCGTTCGCGGCCGCACTGGCTTTTTCTAACTGTGAAGAAGCTGGCTTTGCACGTAAACGTTCGAGCGTTCGACCTAGCTTCTGCATCTCTTCCATCTGCTGTTGCTGGCGTTCCGACAAACGTTGTAACTCGCGCTGACGCTTTTGCGAGTCTGGCTGTTTGGCTGTTCGCTTCAATGCGTTACTAATCTGCCCCTGCTCGTCTTGCAATCGTTGAAGCTGGCGGTCGGCGTCGGCAAGCCGTCTTTCGCTTTCTCCAGCAGAGTAACTACGACGTGAGAGCTGATCCAGCATTTCTTCGAGCGCGTTCGAGGCGGCTGCTTGTTCCTGTGCGGCTTTGCCCAATCGGTTTTGATCAATCATTCGCCCCGCTTGCCGCATCCGGCCGCCCACAGCTAAATCGCGCGCCGTCTGAATCGCGTCGCCTAACATTTGTTCGGACGCAGGATCGCTGCCTCGTACTTTTTCTTCGGCCTTGGAGAGATTGTCGAGTGTTCGATCCATTCGTCGCGCCAAGTCCAACTGCCTGGCAGCCGCAGAACGCAACTCGGCACGTTGCTCGCCATCAAGATCGTCGGAATCGCGAGCCAGTGTTTGCTTTGCGACATCTTGCGTGAGACGTCGAACTTCATCTTGCTGTCGGTGAAGCTCCGTTAGATCCTGTGCCAGACGACGATAGTTGTCCCATGTCGACATGTCGTCCAGCAACGTTTCCATGGATTTAATCACTGCCGCTTGATGCGCCGACGTGGCTGACAAAAATCGCGTCGCTTCTTTCGGTGGCTCGAAGGCTTGCCCGTCTAGCGCCGCCTGCAACACCTGCTGAGCCGCTGCCGCTGTGTCCAACGCGGGCGAGAGATGACTTTCCGATAACGAGCTTAGTGCCTCCAGCGTTTTCGATACGCTCTGTTTGGTTTTACCATCAAGGATCTTGCTGCGATTCAAAGTGAGTTGAAGTCCGCGTAGCTCCAGCGTCAAAGTTGCGTCTTCGCCAACGATCGCAGTGTTGACTTGTCGCTGGCTCAGTAAGCCCGACTGCAATCGATCCATGGTCGATTTTTCGATTCTTTTCGTTTCGAAGAGTGTCGACTTGACCGCATCCACTTGCTGTTTCGCCTGACGTTGTTGTTGCAGATGCTGCTGCAATCGTGACAACACCACCGAGTGGCGTCGGGCAACTCGATCGATCAATTCTTGTTCGTTCACAACCAGCAATCGCCGAGAAGGACTGGTTGCTTCTTGGCCTTTGAAGTCTTTCGCCGAAAGGAAATACGTGAGGACTGCGCCGTGTGTCAGTGACAAATCTTCCAGCGACCATTCGTAATCCAACGTTTGCCGATCGACCGACACGTTTAGTTCGACTGGCATCTCAACCGCTTCACGATCCGCCGCGGCGTAGTAAAGCTGCACGACGGACTCGCCCGCGTCAGACCGATCAGTACGCATGAACTGCAAGTCGACTTGTGCCACGCGAAAATCGTCCTCGGCGACAATCTGCATCGAAAGCTGAGCGTTCGGAGTAATCCATTCTTCGCTTACGGGATCAAGCATGGCGATCGTTGGCGGTTGATCCTGAACAACACGTACGTCCCAAAGCTCGCCATCGATATCGCTCGACATGTCGCTTCCCGTTAGCGTAAGCGAATACTGACCAGGTCGCGTGACCTCCCATGATTCTGCTTCATTGGGAACCCGGTAGCCTTTCGTGCCTTCGACCTGCCCGCCAACTCTCTTCGTTTCTTCGCCGACTCGATACTTTACGTAGGCGTCGGAGAGCGATTGATTGGCTTCTCCTGCAAACGAAACGTGCGTACCTTCCAATACGCGGAGACCACCGATCGACTGACCGAGTTCGCGCGGTAACCAACCCGTGTAGCTGGGCGGTTCGAATTTAATCGTGCCCGAGACGATCGTCGGTGGGTCAACCACTTCAACCGTTTTCCACTTCATGGCTGTATCGTCGCCTCCGACAGCTCGATACCGCATCGCGCGAGTTACGTTCTTTCGCGTCAGCACCAATTGGTTGCCCACACGTGACATCGGCAGCGACTCGATCCGCCGGTTCGAGTCAAATCCGATTTCGAGCTCCACGCGCGTCGGCGGGCGACCAGTTGCATCTTCCACGACGAATCGAACATCCGAACCACGGGCGACGCGTTCTGGTGCTTCCACAAAACTCAGCTGATGCATACGAGGCCAAGAAGCATCGAGCCACGGCAACATCAATCGTTTCATAGCCAACGGACCAATGATCGGATTCGCCAGCACCAGGATGGCACAAAGCCCCACAGCCGCGGCAGACCAACCCACTGCCTGCCAAACCGGCCCGCTATCCAAAGCCTGCTCGACGGGCAACTCTTCTATATCGGCGGTTGTCTCAGCAATCAAGTTTCGCATCAGAGGCTTGGAACCGAAGGGCGTTTCTTCTTCTGACTGTTTGAGAAACGCGAGCGAACTAGAGAGCCGATCCCGCAAGTCCGGAAAACGACCTTCTAACATTTGAGCAACGAGAGTATTGCTAAATGGCATTTGCCAAACGGGACGTAGCCAATACCAGATCGCTGCACCGCTGAAGGACACCCAAATCAACGTGAGCAACGTCCGTGTGCCAATGTCTTCGACGCGAAAAAGAAAGTCGATCGTTGCCAACAAGATGGCGCAGAACACAATTGCCGCCAACACGCATCCCGTGGCACGCAGCAAAGCCAAGCAACGGGCGCTGCGTTTCACTTTTTCGATACGTTCAACGAGAGGATGCGTCATACCTTCTAGTATACCCTCTCGTTCCGAACGGCTCCGTTTTCGCCTAAGTCCGAGAAGCGAAATACGGCGGTGCGTGTTGGGTACCTATGAAACCGCGGTGTCGGCGGTCGAGGCGGAGTCTCTGAGCAGTGTTTACCCAGGCGGAATCCGGATGAAAACAAAGTGTTACTACCAAATCGGCCAATGGCGGCCGCGGCGTTCGAGAAGTTCTTGGGGTTGCCGGCCATAGATGACGGCCAAAGTCTCGGGTGTAAGTGTGTCTAGCGTTTTTCCTTGTCGGATGATTTTGCCTCGATGCATAACTAAGACGTGGTCGAATCCCGGAACGATTTCTTCAACGTGATGCGTCACCAATATCACCGTGGGCGGTGACCTAATTTGCAACAACGTCTGTAGTGTATCCAAGAATTGCTCGCGCGAACCAGGATCCAAGCTACTACAGGGTTCGTCGAGAATGATAGCCAACGGATCAATCGAAAGTGCTCGTGCGAGTAATATTTTCTGCTGCTCGCCCTGCGACATCAATCCAAATTGTTTTTTTGCCAGCGAGTCACAGCCCAACCGTGACAGAATCGATTCCGCGTGCTCAAAATCCTTTTTCGTCGGTCGATCCCAAGCAACCGGTTTCAAACCCAACTGAGCAAACTTGCCAGACACCACAGTGTTCAGCGCTGGCTCGTCGACAGGAATGTCGCCAACCATTCTCGTCGAGACCCAACCGATCCGACGTGAAAGCTCGCGGAGATTTACAAGTTTCCTACCCTGACGAAAGATCTCACCGCCATCATTGGGCCACAGCTTGCCAGCCACCATGCGGAGAAGTAGCGTCTTGCCGGCTCCGTTCGGTCCCAAGACTGCCCACGATTCGCCTTCGCTGATAGACCAAGATACGCCGTCCAGCAAGCGCGTCCCATCTGCTGCCGCGTAATTTACATCTTGCAATGCAACAAGTGATTCAATTTTCTCGTCCATAAATGGAATCTACACATCGTGACCACGATTGGCTATTGGACGCCAAGCACAAGCTAGGCAATATCGCATGCTGCAAAACATCAGGATCGCGGTAAGCAGAACTTGAGCACTCGAAACTACATAGCAGGGGCGAATCGCAATGCCGAGTATGCTGTGCATATATTCGCCTGAAGAATTCAGGGTCTCCCACAAAGTGGGCACATTGGATAGACGAAAACCGTCGATCGTCACCGTCCATTCGTAGGCAGCAAATATGCAACCAGTCGCGAGCAAAAACAATGGTATCGCCACCCAAAGTCGATTGGTAAACGTTCCGCAAACGTATGCCGTAAAAACCGCTATGAACGAAAAGACTCCGAACGCGTAGACCGATTCTTCGAGCTTCAGATCAATCCTAATTCCGACGAGCCGCGCAATCGCGAAAAAAGCAGCAACAGCACAAGTCACAATTAAACATTGCTTGATGCTAATTCGAGTGTTCGACGGCTCCGCACCTTGGCTTTGCAATCTGCCAAACATTTGCCGAGTGACGAATACTCCCACCAACATCCCCCAAAAGAGCATCGCGGTCGACGTCGCGTCTTGACAGTACTCAGTCCGATAATAGTTTGGACTGTGTTGGTGGAATCGAAACAGACGCAAAACCGCCGCAAGGCCGAAAAAGAGTATGGGTAAACCATGACCGACGAGTGATCGCGTGTTCACCCCCCATACTACAACAAGCGCCACCAACCACTGAAACAATGCGGTGCAAACGTTGGACAATAACCGCTCGCTAGTTGGCCCTGCGACTGACAACCAAATAACACCACATAAACATCCAAGTGCTGCGACCAAACATAACTCAATGATTGGAAAACTTGCATAGCGATAACTTACGAAAAGCCATCCAAGGCACAGCAACGGTAGTCCCACGAACGCAATGGCTTGCTTAAGCTTATACCACGGTCGAACCGTAAAGACCGTACGCCTCTTTCCAGATCCCAAATTCAGCTTGCAAACATTTTCGCTATTGCCCGTGAAATAAACATGTCCTTTTTCGGCTGGAAACAAATCAACCCCCACCGGAATGTTCAACGCTCTGCTTTCGTTTGACTGCAAGTCGTGCAAAACATAGTGGCCAGGTCCCAAACCGAAACCGCCCGGACAGGCAACAACGAGATGATCATCGACAAAGATCGCGCGGCTTGTGTCGCTTGACATTGTCGCCAGCGGCCGAGAAACATCCTTCATTGCAACGATTTCCTTCTCGTTCTTTTCGTTGCGTTTCATCAAGTATCGATCACTGTTAGTCGTCCAATAACCTCCGTTGAACCGAAACATTTCTTCCCCCGAGTCAGGGTCCAAAATCAAAGTCGACGCATGCACGCCGTTCGTGATGAGATATTCTTCATTGGCTTCAACGAGCGGCTCTCGCAAATGCCGGTGTTGAGTGAAGCAAATAGAAAAACAGATTTCGCCACGCGGAGAGACTCTGATGGTTGGATGTGCTCGCTCGGCAGATCCGAAACCGAAGCGTTTAACCTCTCGTTCATTTTTAAATATCCGCACAAACTTAGCACTCGCATCAGCGGATACTTCAACCCACATAGCATTTCCGCTCGCCGTCACAAACTTGCAGTTTGTGTGGACAGGCATAGTTGCCCGCTTACTCACACACCGACCGTCAGCGGAGAATTCCAAAAGATGCACGTCGTCATTGGTGGACAAGATAAGATCGCCTGCCGAGGTCCAGTCGGTTCTCAGGTTCCGATTTTCTGTTAGATGGCAACGAATGTCTCCGTCAGCCTCCACCAAGAACAGTTCACTATCCTGGGTTGTTATACTGGAACATTCCACCAAGAAACGTTTTCCGTCGAAGCTTGCGCTAGAAAGAAACGCGTACTCTCGGTCAAGCGAACATGCAAAGTAGCCCGACGCCGCAACGATCGAAAACAAGACAAGGAACGGAATTCGCCAACAGTTTGCTCGAAATATTTCGTGGAGTCGCTGGCGATCGATCATGAATTCATCTTATCGATTCGCGTGGCCAAAACTCAAACGCTGATGTGTGTGATTCCAATCATTCGGCTCGCAAAAAACCGACTAAATCCCGAACGTGCTCCTGCGGCAGAACGTCGAATTGCCCCTCTGGCATCAACGACAAATTGGTGGGCTCAATCGAGTCGATATCCTTGCGGGCGATCGTCACTTTCTTTTCCACCGTTTGAACAACGACAGTCGCGGAAGTTTGCTCGAGAATTGCACCTGACACGACACGGCCGTCGTCCAACACTACGGTTTGCATGCGATGCTCTTTGCTAACGACGGCCGATGGCGTAATGACGTTCTGCAGAATGTAATCGAGGTTGCGCCGGTCAGAACCAGTTAGCTCCGGACCAATATCGCCGCCTTCACCAAACATCTTGTGACACTTACCACAGTTCTCGGCGTAGACTTTTTTGCCGTTCGCTAAATCGGGCTTCGACATCTCTTTCGAATTCAAAATAGCCTTCCAGTCAGCGATTTTCTTGCGTGCCTCTCGAGGAGTATTGCGCACATCGCCCCAGAGCTCTTCCAACGTTTGACGAACCATTTTGTTCCGCATTTGGCCAATCTTCGCAGCATGCGTTGGTTTGATCGCACTGACGGGAATCTCACCGATCCTGATTGCGTTTAGCAGCGACTGAGCGTGCTTAATGCTGCTGCAAAGCGTATTCATCGCGGCAGCTTGCTCTGCCGCATTCAACTTCGAAAAACTGTCGACTAATGATTCTGCAACGGACGGTTCGTTAAAGTTCTGCATGAGTTCAATTGCCGGCAAACGCATCGTTTTGTCTACGAGCAAATCCTGAAGCAGTTCGCGCGTCCGACGAGTTTTATTCGAACAAAGTGCAGAGAGTGCCGCCTTGCGTTTCGCGAAATCATGTTTTTCGTCTCGGGCTTCAGCTTCGAGTTTCTCGATCGCCGAACGATCGTTGAACTTCACACCTAGAATTGAAGTCAACCGAGATAGCTCCGCATCGTTGCGTTCCGGCAACGTAGCGTTCCATGCTCGCCATGAACTTGGCGGTTTCGAAAACGATCGACCTTCCAATGCTCTACTCAGTCCGACAAGAACGTCTCGCGCGGCTTCCGGCTCCAGCTTTCCCGCTACCCCAAGAATCTCATCAATCTTTTCGGATGGCTCTTCAACATCTGCCAAAACGCGCCGAACAATGAATTGTCGAATTTCAGCGAGCTGTTCATTCTCTTGTCCGCACCGCAACAGGGAGACAAACCGCTGAGGTACGATCGGCTCAATACCAAACCAAGTCATCGGCACAAGGTTGTGATCTGGCTCTTCAGGAAAAGCACTAAGCAACGTCGTTGCAACCGTAAAAACGTCGATCGGGTTTTCGATACGCCGTAGCGCCGCTGCGATTTCGAGTCGTACGCGATGTGATTCGGAATCGTGAGCCAATGTCGGCAGTAAACCAGTAGTCATGCTTTCCATTTCTTGAGCAAAATAGCGTACGGCCCATGCCTGCAAGAATTCGTCTTTGTTCGCCATCGTGCGAGTGATAAACGCATCATCCGCACCGCCCATCAGTGCAATCGCACTCGCAAGACGCAACCGGATCTGGCGACTCGGTTCGTTTTGCATACGCGTACGCGCCACATCGATCAGACTCCGCATGTCCGAACCAGCAGAAGCTCGCTCTTGGAGCAAACGTCGTGCGTGTTCCCAATACCATTTGTTTTCATGGTCGATGTAGGCAAGCAACTCGTCATTCGTGGCGGTTGCCAGGTTGAATTTCTTGAGATTCACTTTCGCGCCATAGCTCACCTTGTAGATACGACCGCTGCTGCGATGCGTACCGTCGTAGTCATGGCACTCACCCAAGTCCGTCCAATCACTGACAAATACGTTTCCGTCCGGGCCGCACTTGATGCCGATCCCACGGAACCAAGGGTCATTGCCCTGTAGAAAATCTTCGCCATGTGTTGCTACGTAGCCAGATCCCTTTTGCTTCAGAACATCGTTGTTCAAACGGTTGCCATGCAAATTTGCGGTTAGCAGTGTGCCACGATACCGTTCCGGCCAGCGACCACCTTGATAGATCATCGCTCCAACATGCGCATGTCCGCCGCCCGCTTCACCGTGAGTCCCCACACCACTGCGTGAGTCCTGCCACGCACCTTGTCCCCAGTGAAAGTGGTCCGCACACTGTTCGACCAACGTGTAGGTGTAAGGGTTGAAGTGCGAACCGTACATCCGTCGATAACGAGCTCCCGGGATCAAATGCCAAAAGTGACCGATCACTGAGTTCGTAAAGAAACCCTGCCCGAATTCATCGAAATCGATTCCCCACGGGTTAGTTGTGCCGTGCGCCACGACTTCAAATTTGTCTTTGACCGGATGGTAACGCCAGATCCCGCAATTGATTTTCGTCCGTAGTTCATCGGGCGACCCTGGCTTACCAACGAGCGAGGTAGCCAATATTCCGTGCCCGCCGTACATCCATCCGTCGGGGCCCCACTTAATTCCATTGAAGACATTGTGTTTGACCTTGTCTTTCCTGTCGTTCCAGCCATCTAGCTTGGTCACCGCGGGACCGTCCGGCACATCATCAAGATTTCGATCCGGAATATGAATTAGATTCGGCGAGGAACAAACCCAAACCCCTCCGAAACCCAAGGTAAACCCACTAACATTGCTGAGTTGATCCGCGAAGACTTTTCGAGTATCGAACTCGCCATCGTTGTCGACATCTTCCAAAATCAGAATGCGATCTTTTCCTTCATCCTGCCACGCAGGATAGGAATAGCACTCGGCAACCCAAAGTCGCCCACGGTCATCGAACTCCATTGCAATGGGCTGGTGCACGTCGGGCTCGCCCGCGAAGAGTGTCACACTAAATCCTTCGGGAACTGCGATCTTTGCCAACGATTCCTGTGGCGAAAGTGGCTTATCTCCGTTCGGCTGCGTGTCAACGACTCCCGGCGGCAATTGTGCAAGCGAAGTAGTCGAAAGAAGAAGACAAATAACGAAACATAAAAAACGAATCATAGACCGATTCCCGAAACAGAAAAATGAATGTGAAGCTACTCGATGCAATACAAGTTATCTTCGCCGCGCAAAAACAATTGCTTGCCAGCGAGCGCCGGAGAAGCATCAATGTGTTCGTCAAGTGTATTCGTTGCGAGGACTTTGAGTTCGCTACCTTTTTCGATAACCAATGTGACTCCATTGCGACCAACGTAGTAAACACGGTCCATTGCACCTACCGGCGACGCGTAGACACCACGCACTCCCTGCATTCGAGTTCGTGAAATCAGTGCTTCTCCCGTTTTCGCATCCAAACACGTAAGCACGTTTTGATTTGATCTGTTGAAAAACAAAAAGCCGTCATACAAGATCGGCGAAGGAACATAAGGCGTATCTTTACCCTTCTTCCATTTGATCTGATCAGTGTCACTGATGTCGCCCTTTGCAGCTAAAGGCAAAGCCATCACCGATGAGCCTTTGTACCCACTCATGCAATAGACTGTCTTTCCATCGCTAACCGGCGACGGAGACACATTCGACACCTGACCGCCGCATTCCCAAATCAATTCGCCGTCAGCCAAGTTATAACTGCGTGCTCGGTTGTGGCCGTTCGTAATTAACTGCTGTACACCATCGTGCTCGACGACAATTGGCGTCGCCCAGCAGCTTGGCTCGTCACGGTTCTTGGCCCAGATCGTTTTGCCTGTTTTCGCGTCCATGACCATGATCGAGGATTGAAGCTCTTGATCTCGCGTAAGAATAACCTTGCCTTCGTAGACCGTAGGAGAGCTCGCTTCGCCGAAACTCAGTCGTGTCTTAGCTGGCGACAATTCTCGCTTCCACACGAAATCGCCATCAAGTGTGTAACAGTAGAAGCCAGCAGATCCAAAAGAAACATATAGCCTCTCGCCATCCGTTGTCGGGGAAGCGGAAGCGTAGTCGTTATCGTTGTGGTGTCCTTCGACAGGCACCATCGTCGTTGCAACTTTTCGCCACAGAGTTTTTCCCGTCGCTCGATCAAGGCAAAGAATCACAAAGTCGTGGAACGTGTTCGGATACTTAATTCCGAACGGATTCTTATGCGTCTGCTCGTCTGGCGGAGTCATCGCTTCGTCCACTTTCTCAGTATCTACCGTTGTCAACAAAAAGACCTTGTCTTCCCAGACAATCGGAGACGATCCGCCCTCCCCTTCGACTTCCACTTTCCATTTGATGTTTTCAGTTTCGCTCCACGTTAACGGTGGCGTAGCTGTGCGAGAGACGCCATTCGCTTCCGGCCCGCGCCATTGATGCCAATTGGTATCGAAGCCGTCGGCTGTCGCGCCATGAGCGAAGATCACGACGAATAGAATGGCGAAGGTAGCGTGGCGCATATATCAATCTCGGTAGATATTGGAATTCAAAGCCAGCCGAGATCATACCGCGCCGAATCGAACGATTCGACTTTTGAAAGGTTGGTTTTCTTGACTTAACCAACGGCCTTGTCAGAAATATCTTTGCGACACCAAGCACCATTCCAACGGATGCACTTTACGGCTTTGTAGGCTTGAAGTTTGGCCGCGGCCACGCTGCTGCCGATTGCGGTCACACCGAGCACGCGACCACCCGTATTGACGACGTTACCATTGTGCATGGAGGTTCCAGCATGGAATACTTTCACGTCATCCAGCTTCGCTGCTTCATCAAGTCCGCGAATCGAATGTCCTTTTTCGTAGGAACCCGGATATCCTTCGCTGGCCATCACGACGCACACCGAGGGACGGTCGTCCCACTCTAGTGGCGGAAGTTCATCCAACCGGCAATCCACTGTCGCCTCCAAAATATCCAGCAAGTCGGTCTTTAATCGGAAGAGCAACGGCTGACATTCCGGATCGCCGAAACGAACGTTGTATTCCAAAACCTTCGGACCTTGATTCGTAATGATCAAGCCAGCGTAGAGCACACCGCTGAACGGGTTTCGCGCACGCTTCATGGCGTGGACAGTCGGAACGAGCACCTGCTCTTGCACGAACGCCATCGTATTGTCGTCCACAATCGGCGCAGGGCAGTAGGCTCCCATTCCGCCGGTATTTGGGCCGGTGTCTCCGTCAAATGCGGGTTTGTGATCTTGGGCCGGACTGAGCGTAAGAATCGATTGGCCATCGGTGATCGCAATGATGCTGGCCTCTTGCCCGTCGAGCCGTTCTTCGATGACGATTTGTTGCGCAGCATCTCCGAACTCTTTGAAGATCCTCGCGATACCCTCGAGCGCCTCATCACGACGATGGCAAACGATCACGCCCTTGCCTGCCGCCAAACCATCAGCTTTGATCACGACAGGAACGTCCTCTGTTTCCGTCGGATAGCGATCAGTGATGTAGCGTGTCGCGTTTTCTTCGTTGCGAAAAACGTGGTAATCAGCCGTCGGAATATCTGCCGATCGCAACAGGTTCTTGCAAAAGACTTTGCTGGATTCTAGTTCGGCAGCCGCTTTCGATGGTCCGAATACTCGAAGCTTTTCTGATTGGAACGCGTCAACAATTCCCAATGCCAACGGAGCCTCGGGACCAACAACGGTGAAGCCCACGTCGTTCTGTTTGGCAAACTCGAGCAGTTTCGGAATGTCGGTCGCGGAGATATCAACGTTCTCTGCATCAACAGCAGTGCCGGCGTTGCCAGGCGCGACAAAAACTCGATCGGCTCGAGGACTCCGTTTTAACTTCCATGCCAATGCATGTTCGCGACCACCGGCGCCGACGACCAAGATATTCATTGCAGCTCTACGATAATTCGAGGATAAATGTTGCCGCCGACAATCTAACGGATTTCGGCATTGTTCGATGGGGGAGGCAGGCGAATTGTGTGAATCTTGCAGACTCACGCAAAAAAGCACCCGAGAAGACTATCCGAGCGGACATCGGGCAAGAGCAGTGTAAACTGGTGCTCGACGCTCCAATTCGCTCGAAAAGACAACGACTTCTTTGACCGAGAGCAACCCGAACTCACGATTCGCGTATCGTTCGACGATCTTCAACCATTCCGGATTGCCCGAATCACGAGACCGCGTTCGCCCGATCGTTAGATGCGCTTTGAACGGTCGTCGCTCGATGGGGAACCCGAGATCCGACAGCGATTCGGCTACCTTCTGCTGCAACTCCATCACATGATCATTGGAATCCACCACGTCTATCCAAATGGTGCTCGGTCGTTCGACGCTCGGAAACGCGCCAACCGATCGACATGCGACATCGAACTTCGAAACGGTTTGTGCGGCCTCACCAACTTTCTGACAGACCGCGTGAAGTTCGCGGTCTTCGACTTCACCAAGGAACTTCAGCGTGAGATGAATGTTCTCTGGTTGCACCCAACGCGCACCATCCACGACATCACTCAGCTTTGCCACGGCTTGCTCGCAAGACGATCGCAGGTGTTCGGAACATTCGATCGCGACGAAAGTACGGACTTGTGCCATGGATATTCAGACAGGATGTAGGGATTAGTTGGGCCAGAACCGGCCAACGATGCATCCTAGAGGGACTCTTCCGGCGAGGAAACCAGCCTTCTCCGCTTCGTATTCTACGTTTGAATAGTCGACTACCGTATGCGACCGGGAATCTAGAGCTACACAATGAGTATCAATCGAATCATCAGCCAATTCTTCAGCTTCGTTAACAGTCTCGGCACATCGGGCTGGGCGGTTGTCGCCGTAGTGCTTGTCACCGTTGGTGTCATTTGCATGCGTGGCTATGGATCTCGCGATAACTACTAGATCCCTCGCTTGCAAGATTTGAGCTGGAGACGAGCAAGGATCGGGTTAGCACTTCGCCGGAGGGCTTGCGCCTGTTTCCGCTTTCATGTTTGGCTACCAAATGCCTTTATCCGGATCGAACCCCAGACGTTTGGCTTCGGATAAATCCTTCTCGGCTTTCTCTTTTTCACCGACCGCCTCGTAAGCTTCGCCTCGATGATGCAAGATAATGGAAAACTGCTTGTCGAGCTCCGACAAAGCAAGTTGAAGTGGACGTTGGTCGCTCGCCGTCTGCATCTCGCGTTGAATGCGATTTCGTAGGGCTCCATGTTCGTCTTTCGTTAACGACACGGCTTTCTCTAGTTCCTCAACTGCTTCTTCTGGTTCTTCGTTCAGTAGCAGCAAATATCCAAGCGTATCAATCATCACTGAATCGTCGTCCAGCTTTCTCACTTTCAACGCCAAGCGAATCTGTTCCAACGCACCCCGAACGTCAAACTCTTCACGGTCTTCGGCGATCGAATACGCTTGGCCGAGCATGTATGCACGATTGTTTAGAGACATCGCATAAGCGTATCGCGATTTGTAATCGTCTCGTAGTTCGAATTCTTTTTTTCGGTATTCAATGATGTCGTCCCAAATGGCCAGCGATTCAGCGTGACGACCAATTTGATGAAGTACGGACGCCTTGCGTGCAAGCGGCGAAATATCCTTTTCATTTCGCACGTCATCTTCCGCAGCCTTGGCAATCATCTCATCGTAGTCAGCGAGGCAACCTTCGAAGTCCTCCGCCTGCATACGAGCGAACGCGCGCAACTCAAACAGAGTTTCGCTTTCGGGGTCCCATTCGAGCGCTTGATTCGCTGCCGCCACGGCGTCTTCGTAACGCTTTTCACTTAGGGCATTCGTCGCTTTCGCATGATACCAACGTGAAATTTCCGTCCGGCCTAGCAAGAGCACCAGTGCGACGATTACACCAATGATGAACAAGACTACGAAACGGGTCGCTTTCGGATCCGCAGGTCCGCCACCGGGATCGGATCGATAGGTCGAGGTGGTCGCAGAGTCACTATTCATGTCTTAACAGTCACACAATTTCAGCCTTCAATTGACATTCCGGCTGCATTCTAGCAAATTCGACGCGGCCGTAGGCAGCGAAATGCCGTTTCGACGTTCGCGACAAGTTGACGCCCAACGATTGACCCTCATAGAATCTGCCTGCACAGGTGTAGACCGCTAACGGAGATCTTCTCGATGCCACTATTCGAAGTTGAGACTAGCGCCCACATTGTGATTACGTGGGCGGACGATAAGGAATCGGCCTCTGCAAAGACGCTCGAAGCCTACCCCAACGAGCAGGTTATTCGCATCACCCAACGCCCACGTGACACCTGGGTTATCTCAAAAGCCGTTCTCGGAATTTCGGACAACATCGATCCATGCGGCACTGCACGAGACTGTCTATCCAAGGCCGCCGGTGACAAAGTACATGCCATCCGACTCTACATGCAAGAAACAGGAACGGATCTAGACGGAGCTCGTAAGGCAATCGAATCCAACATGGTCATGGGCTGGTAACAAATGAGTTTTTCACTAGATGGACGAATTGCACTCGTAACTGGTAGTTCCACAGGACTGGGCAAAGGTATCGCCCAAGCATTCGGACAGGCTGGCGCTAAAATCGCGGTCAACTACTACAACAACTCGTCACGTGCGGAAAAAACCGTTGCCGAATTCAAAGAGTTGGGTATTACGTGCGATCTTTTCAAAGCCAACGTCATTGACGAATCGAGCGTCAACTCGATGTTCGACGAAATAGAATCAAAGCTAGGTGCCGTCGATATTCTGGTACCGAACGCGACTCCAGACCAACCACTAAAGCCGATCGACGAATACGACTGGGAGTTTTACCAGTCGATGCTGGACTTCTTCATTAAAAGTCCGTACCTGCTAACCCGGCGTGCGATGCCTCACATGAAAAAGCAAAACTGGGGACGCATCATCAACATCACGAGCGAAGTCTATCACCTCAGCGTCGCGCCCTTTAGCGCCTACGTCGCGGCCAAAGGTGGTCAGATTGGCTGGTCACGATCAATGGCCAAAGAACTGGCTGCTGATGGAATCACGGTTAACATGATCGCTCCAGGTTGGATTCCAACCGAACGGCACGAATCGGATCCGCAAGAAATGAAAGACGGGTACCTCGCCAATATCCCGATGAAGCGTTGGGGGACACCCGGCGACGTTGGCGCTGCTGCGGTTTATTACGCCAGCGAAGAAGCGGCTTTTATCACCGGCCAAACGATTTGCGTGAACGGCGGCAACTCACCTTGGTAGTAGATGGCCACCGTGCACCTCATAATTCAATCGTTCGCTTCAGTATCGATCGAACAATCGTAAACTGAACGCGACGTCACAGAGGCTGCATTGCCTAGTACGGGTCAGCAAATGCACCCAACCCGCCGAGGCCTCCATCGACCGCAATATCGGTTGCGGTAACGAAGGAAGCAGCGTCGCTGGAGAAGAAGAGCACGACGTTCGCTACCTCTTCCGGCTTACCGATCCGCCCCAGCGGATGCCGATTGGCAAGTTCGGCCTCGCCGCCCTGCTCTGCGAGACTCGCTGCAACTAGCGGTGTGTAAATTGCACCGGGCGAAACTGAAACAACACGTATTCCGTCGCGCGCGTATTCAACGGCCCATTGTCGAGCCTGCAGGATGTTCGCAGCTTTGATCGGACCGTAAACCGGAACGCCGCGCGTCGTGCGATGGCCTTGCTCGCTGGCAATGTTGATCACGACGCCGCTGCTCTGCCGTTTCATCTGCCGAAGCGCGTGTTTGGCCATGTAAGTGTACCCGGAAAAGTTGACCCCCAACATTTTCGCGTACAGCTCGTCATCCAGTTCCCCAATCGGTTTGTAGGACTCCGGTGGTTGAATCGCCGCGTTGTTCACCAACACATCAAGTCCACCGAACTTTGCAATCGTTTCAGCGACCACACGCTCGCAATCTTCCTTGCGTGAAGTGTCGCACTGCTTGAATTGGACACCGTTAGGCAGCTTGGATGCAGTGGCGGAATCGATGTCCGCGGCAATGACAGTCGCGTTGCTTTTTTGAAAGGCGTCGCAGATGGCGAGGCCAATGCCCTGAGCACCGCCAGTTACGATTGCAACTCGACCCGTATTTTCAAACTGAACGGAACTTAGCGGTCGAGACATATCGTTGCTGTCCGTCAAACGCTTTTAGCGAAGCGAACGTGGGAATTGAAACGTATCGCCAACCGCAAGCTGAAGCGGTTCACGACCCGAATTCTCCGCACCAGCCAACGCGACTGATTGCTTGGGAACCGTTGTCGTACTACCTTGCAAATTCGTAGTCGAACCTGGCAAAAACGGAGCTGCATTGCGTTGGATAGACGGTGCCGGATTGAAGTTACTCGGATTCGTCGCCGGTGCTGAAGGCGGCGGACTTATTGGCGAAAGAGGCGCCGACGTCGTTGGCATCTTCGGTGCCGTTAAAAACGGGTTTGGCGTACTTGTTGAAGGATACATCGTATTCGCCGGTGGAGTCTGAACCGCTGAATTTACGTTCTGCATTGCGTTGCTCATTGCTTCTTTACCAGCCGACGCGTAGCCTTGGATAGCCTCACGTGTTTGGCCCATTCCGGAGTTTGCAGCACCCGATAGATTCTGTTGAAGGTTGTTGCCTGCGGACTGAGTGTAGTTTTGGACCCGGTTGGTCACGCCCTGCTTCAAGTTTTGTGCAGTGTTTTGCACCGCCGCAGTTGCACCACTTAGCGGGTTGTTAAACGAAGGCGCTTGTGTGGCAGTAGTTTCGAATCTGTTTTGAACTTTTTTAGCGGCATCCGCTGCCACTCGCTGGAAGCCAGATGCATAATCCTTTGCACCTGTAACGGCGTTACTTGCACCAGCGATGACATTGTTCGTGCCAGTTGCCACGTTACCGATTTGTGTTTGGACGGTAGATGCGGTCGCATTTACTGTGTTCTGGGCCACGTTAGCCAAAGGGCGATCACCAACCGCGTTTGATAGCGAGTTGCCAAATTGCTGTGGCTTACTCTTGATCGCATTGTCAAACTTGCTGGTGGCCGAGTTTACGGTCGATTGAATGCCGCCCGCCACTTGGTTCTTAACGTTGTTGAACACATTGGTGCCCGTTTGCGACACACCGTTCGCAATCGATCCGGCCGCATTTGTCGCTTTGGCAAGTACACCACCAGCCGCGTTCGTCCCTACGTTGCCGAATTGGTTAAACGCTTGCTGACTCTGAGCAACTGCCCTGCTGGCCGCGTTGTTCAACTGGCTATTTGCATTGTTGGTGAAACGATTCGCCTGTTCCGTTGCAGCTTTCGTTGCGTTGTTAAAGCCAGCTCCAAATCGACTGGCAAGTGGCTCAGCCTTAGGCGTCGTTGGAAAACCTGGTGGCGTGTAGGTGCGCGTCGATGAACCAGCTGAAGCAGTGCTGTGGTTATGGTTGTGTGCGTCGGCACCGAACTTGGAGTTTGCGTTCGCAGTGTATGTCGGCTCGTACTTCGGTACCGTCGGTGTCGAAGGTGCGGCCGCCGGATTCGCTGCTGGCTTGGTGTCGAATCGATTGTTAGCCACGTATCCGTATGGCGACGGCTTGGGCTCTTCCGCTGCAGCAGGTTCTTCTGCCGGTGGAGCTGGAGTCGATGGACTTACGTATGGCTTTCCTCCGCCAACACCAGGCGTCGAAGCCGATGCGAGTGAACCAGCGTCATAAGGACCATTTTGTGCTAGGGGTTTTGACTCTGCGCCTGCAGACTTAGGTGGGCCGTACTTCCCGTAAGCCGAAGCATAGTCGCCAAAAGTTGTCTTTTCGCGATTCGACGATCCGCCAGTGGATTCGGGACGAGTTGATGAGCCACCGGTCGAAGCAGTGCGGGTGGATGAGCCACCAGTCGAAGCAGT
>CAYNJG010000038.1:0-6133 GCA_964397295.1 uncultured Pirellulaceae bacterium | reverse complement strand
GTCGAAGCAGTGCGGGTGGATGAGCCACCAGTCGAAGCAGTACGCGTGGATGAGCCGTCAGTCGACGCAGTTCGCGTCGACGAACCATCTGCCGATTTAGACTTTGGCAGATAACGGTCCGTGTCGAACCGCGTATTCGCATTCGTTTGAGCAACGCTTACTGGCTTAGCGAATGGATCTTTGCTGGCGACGTTTGAGGTCGCTCCAGCTCCAGTTGGCTCGGATGTGGCCGATGGTCTGGGCGGTGCCGGTTCGTAGTTGGCCCAACCTTCTTCACCACGTTCTAGCCACCCGAAACCGGGTACGCTCGCAAGTTGCGTCGTAGTAGTTCGACATCCAACAAGTCCGGTAGCTAAGACAACGACAGCCAGGCCGCAAGCGGCGAAACCAAATTGCTTTGGCATGATCTCATCCCTGATTCGTATCTCGCGAATCCATTCGCACGTGGTTTTGCTTCATTTTCACGCCATATCCAGCGTGTCGTTACCACACTACGGTGGTACTCTGTTTTTGTTTCGGCCCAGATTGGTTGATGAATTCAGATTAATCCGAAAACTCATCGTCATCAAAACAATGGGTCCGGCGGATACTAGTTCTTTTTCCCGCTTATGGTCAACGCCATTCGGCTCCGTTCGAGTAAAGAACCTTGCAGCAGCTCTTTTGTTTAAGAGCTCTTTTGTGCAAGCTTGGCCAGCAGTTCTTTTGCCGCGCCATCGTCGATAGCGTTGCTTGCAAGCTTCGCGCACTTCACGGGATTGTTTTGTTTGCCGCCCAACCAAAGAGCAGCGGCTGAGTTCAAAACAACAATATCGCGTGCAGACCCTTTTTCGCCATCCAGAATGCCCCGGATAACGGCGGCGCTTTCCGCCGGAGTCTCAGCCAGCATGCCGTTCGTATCACTCGAAATCTCAACACCGAAAACGACGGGGTTCCACGCGAACTCAGTTGACCCGTCCACGCTGACTTCCGAAACGTCCGTTGATCCAGCAAGCGAAACTTCGTCCATCCCGTCTTCGCCGGACACAACGAGAGCCCGTTTCGTTCCCAACTTTTGAAGCGCACCTGCCATCAGCGGTCGAATTTCCGGAATGCCGACGCCGAGTAACTGATAGCACGCACCGGCCGGATTACAGAGCGGACCGAGTAAATTGAAAATCGTTCGCACGCCCAGTTTCTTTCGGACAAGACCGACGTGTTTCATCGATTGGTGCATCAGTGGCGCGTAGCAAAAACAGATCCCGAGTTCCGCTAAGCACTCTTCGATTTGCGGCACAGTCGCTTCGACGTTCACGCCCAATTCTGCCAGCACATCGGCGGAGCCTGTTTTACTGGTCATCGCTCGATTGCCATGCTTGGCAACAGGCAAGCCTGCAGCGGCGGTGACGATAGCTGCTGCCGTACTAATATTGAACGTTCCCCGACCGGAACCACCTGTTCCACAAGTATCGATCAGCTCTTCGTGAGGCGAGTTGATTTTTGTCATGTGCTTTCGCATCGCGGACGCCGCACCGGCCACTTCGTCAATCGTTTCGCCTTTCGCGCGTAGAGCCATCAGCAGCAGCCCGATTTCTTCCTCTTTGCACTCGCCCTGCATCATGAAATCGATTGCTTGCGACATTTCCTCGATCGTCAGATCGTCGCCACCCGTAACTCGGCCAATGATTTTGGTAAGCATTTCTTGGATCCTTTAGTTTGGTGCTGCATGCGGTGATTCAGGATGCGAACGCCGAATCTTGCAGAGCGACGCTAAGCGATCAAGCGTAACATCGCTACAGCGGTAAAAACCAGTGAATATCGCATGTTTTCTCGCACTCGCCCGTTCCATCCGAAGGCCTTATAATTAACGGTCCCGCCTCCTGTCCTCTTTTTGCTCGGAATAGCAGATGCGAGCGAACCTGTTTTTGCTCCTGATACTCTCCTCGAATTGCCTCGCCGAAGGTCCGGACGCAGCTGCGCTCGCTAAGGACTTTGACAAGCAAATCCAACCGTTCTTGGAGATGTACTGCGCCGACTGCCATTCCGGCGACGAAGCAGAAGCCGGAGTGATGCTCGACCTGACCGAGGCTCCCGATGTCGCGATGCAATTCGAAGCGTGGTCGAACATCGTGCAAAAAATCAGTGACAAAGAAATGCCGCCCGAAGACGCGGAACAGCCATCGAGCGAAGAACGCAACGCGGTGACGCAATGGATTGATGCAGGCTTGGCGAACTTCGATTGTTCGAAGCAACCCATCAAACCTCGCACGTCGGTTCGACGCCTGAATCGAGTCGAATACAACAGCGCGATTCGCGATTTGTTTGGCGTTGAAGTCAAACCGGCCGACGACTTTCCCGCTGACGAAGTGGGCGAAGGCTTCGATAACCTAGGATCGGTTCTCGCGTTGCCGCCGCTGCTAATGGAAAAGTACCTGAATGCAGCCGAGCAAGTCACAAACGCGATCAAAGAAGACAGCGAAGCATGGAGCCACACGTTTGGCAACCTTAATCGCACAAGTGGCTTCGACGAAGATCGCGCGAAACAGGCTATTGGTCCGCTCGTACGAAAAGCGTTTCGACGTCCTATCGATGACAACGAGATTCAACGATTGATGGAGCTGTACAACGTCGCTCGAGTCTCGGAAAGTGACGTGGACTCAATCCTATTTGTGACGCAAGGAATTATCGCATCGCCACAGTTTTTATTCCGCGCCGAAGAAGACGCTGCTGCAGTCGACGCGGATGGACAAGAGCCAACGCCGCTCGATAGTCACGCGATCGCTTCGAGGCTGTCGTTCTTTCTCTGGAGTTCTATCCCGGACGAAGAGCTTTCGCGATTGGCCGACGAAGGAAAACTTTCCGAGCCAGAACAGATCACGAAGCAAGTTGAACGCATGCTAAGCGACCCGAAATCTCGCGCATTCGTCGACAACTTTTTCGGGCAATGGCTGCAGTTACGTTTGATGTCTTCCGTCTCGCCTGATCCGAAATTGTTCCCAACGTTCGACGACAAACTTCGCGACGCGATGAGCGAAGAGACACTGACCTATATCCACGAGCTCATCAAGCGAAATGGTAGCGTTCTAGAATTATTAGACTCAGACTACACATACCTAAATCGCACTTTGGCTGAGCACTACGGCGTAGAAGGCGTAGAGGGCGACGAGTTTCAAAAAGTCTCTTTGAAAAACGATCGACGCGGGGGTGTCCTCACGCACGCCAGTATCCTCACACTAACGTCGAATCCAACCCGGACATCACCGGTAAAACGCGGCAAGTGGATTTTGGATAACGTACTCGGTACGCCGCCACCGCCTCCGCCAGCCGATGTGCCCGAATTAGAAGAAGGCGATGAACTTCTCGGCTCTCTACGCGAACGGATGAAACAACACCGTGAAAATCCGTCTTGTGCCGTTTGTCACCGAAAAATGGATGCGTTGGGCTTCGGGTTTGAGAACTTTAACGCGATCGGCGGGTGGCGCGACAAAGACGGAAAGTACGATATCGATGCCTCTGGCGAACTACCGGATGGCTCAACGTTTAATAAACCGGCGGAACTACGTAAGATCTTGCTATCGAGCAGCAAGGACTTTATGAACTGCCTAACCCGAAAACTGCTAACTTACGCATTAGGACGAGGACTTTCACCAAGAGATAAGTGCGTAGTTGACGATATAGTAGAGCACGTGGAGAAGCGAGATCATCAGTTTTCGCAGTTGATTTTCGCGATCGTTACCAGCGATACCTTTCGGTACGCGGGTCATCCAGCAGGGAGTAAATAAATGAGTCGAAATTGGCACATCTCTCGACGCACCGCGCTTCGCGGGCTCGGTGCAGCAGTCGCATTACCGATGATGAACGCAATGGCCCCCGTGCAAGCTTTTGGCGCGACGGCGGCAACAGAGCTCCCCAAACGCATGGCGTTTTTGTTTGTCCCCAACGGCGTGAACCTATCGCACTGGACGCCGAAGCAAGAAGGTTTCGGATACGACCTGCCTTCGATCCTCGAACCGCTTCGCAATGTCCGCTACGACGTTAGCGTTCTAACGGGACTCACTCACGACAAAGGCCGCGCCAACGGTGATGGTGCCGGTGACCACGCTCGATCTGCTTCCGTCTTCCTCACCGGCGCGCAGCCTCGCAAAACGAGCAGCGGAAAGATTCGATCGGGAGTCTCGGTGGATCAAGTCGCTGCAGAACATATCGGCGGCGCGACCAAATTCACTTCGCTCGAGATCGGCTGCGAAGGCGGTTCCTCCACTGGCAGTTGTGATTCTGGCTACAGCTGTGCTTATTCGAACAACATCTCTTGGTCTTCGGAAACTACCCCGGTGGCCAAAGAAACGAACCCCCGCCAAGTTTTCGAGCGGCTCTTTGGTGACGGATCCAAAACAGGTGCCAACATCGCAAAAGAGAGGCTGGCCCTACGACGCAGCTTGCTCGACTATGTTTCCGAAGACGCAAGACGACTTCAAAAGAAGGTCGGCAAACAAGATCAACGTAAACTCGATGAGTATTTATCTGCCGTTCGTTCGATCGAAAAGCGAATCGAATCTTCTGAATCTGATACCGACACCGAACAAGACGAGTCCATCGTTAGCTACGAAAAGCCTGCAGGTATACCCAAAGACTTTGGCGAGCACATGCGATTGATGTCCGACATGATGGTGTTGGCATTCCAATCGGACCTGACGCGAGTTTCCACCTGCATGTTTGGGCGTGCCGGCAGCAACCGCAGCTACCGCATGGTGGATGTACCCGATGGACACCACGATCTCTCGCATCACGGCGGTAACCCCGAGAAGCTTGAAAAGATCCGGCGCATCAATCACTTCCACATGCAACAGTTCGCGTACTTCCTAGAACGACTAAAATCTGTCCCAGAAGGCGACGGCACGCTTTTGGATCAATGCATGATTGTCTACGGCAGCGGACTCAGCGATGGCAATCGACACAACAATGAGAATCTTCCCGTACTCCTTGCTGGCCAAGGTGGTGGCACGATCGTTCCTGGTCGCCACATCAAGTACGCCGAAGAAACGCCTATGACGAATCTCTACATGTCGATGCTCGAACGCGTGGGCGTAACGATTCCGTACTTGGGCGACAGTACAGGCAACCTTCCTGGCTTGAGTTAACAACATGAATTGGCGTGCTGTTGTCTTTTTCATTTGCCTCGCGATCGTGCTACCAAGTAACGCTCTATCCGAAGACCGTCCAACAATCGCCGAACTTGTTAAAGGACTCGATAGTTCGGATCGACAAGAACGCCGAGACGCCGTACACGAACTTGCTGAATACGGCCCCGAAGCAGAAGCAGCGATCGACGCACTTATCGAAGCGTTGAAAGATCGCGATATTCAGATCTGGCACGACGCAACGCAAGCTCTCGCCCACCTGGGCCCCAAAGCAGCTCCCGCGCTCGACGCGTTGTTGCTCGGAATGGATAGCGGTGATGAACAACGCCGCTTCCGAACGGCATACGCATTGGGAAGTATTGGCCCAGCGGCACTGCCCGCGATGCGAGAACGGCTCAGCGCCACCTCTGGTAATACGCGTGAAGTGGCCGTGCGTGCAATCGGCCAAATGGGAGCAGACGCGCAAGCAGCCACGCACGAATTGATTGAACGACTCGACGACAAAGGCGATCACATCCAAGCGTGTGCGGTCGATAGTCTCGCACAAATCGGTCCTTCCACTGTGGGACACTTGATTGATGCACTCGCAAACGACACCACGAACATTCGTTCCGGTGCCGCAAAGGCACTGGCAGCCATTGGCACATCAGCGAACGAGTCTACTCAAAGGTTAATCGATCTCAGCTCGACTGATTCGGAGGATACTGTACGAGCAGCGGCAATCGCGGCACTTGGGCGCGTTGCCCCTGACGGAACGGAAATCATCGAGCCGCTAGTTCAGGCTCTGCATGACGAATCAAACGTTGTAAAACGAGCGGCCGTCGAAGCATGGATTCCGGTCTCAGCCAAGATCCAAACACTAGCGACCGAGCGGCTTGCCAAACTCCTGCCAGGCGCGAACTCTAAACAACGTGTCGGCATCTTGCTCATTTTGAACCGATTTGGACCGCGAGCTGCCTCCGCCGTCAATGTGTTGATAGACCAACTAACCCGCGACGCAAATTCGACCGAACTCACAA
>CAYNJG010000037.1:0-42715 GCA_964397295.1 uncultured Pirellulaceae bacterium | reverse complement strand
CCTCTGCCACCGCGTCCGCGGCCTCCTCCTCCACCTCCGCCGCCTTTGGAGCGGTTGGCAAGGTTACCTTGGACGACGTGCGAGATGGCGTCGGTCCACGACGTGTATTGCATCTTGCGTCGACGAGGTCGGTCTTCGCCATCGAGATTGTCATCGCTGTCGTCGTCGTGATCATCCTGATCATCGTGTGCTGCTTCGCGTTGCCGATCATTGCGAGACGGCCGTCGATTGCGTGAGCGTCCCCGACCGCCACGGCCTGAGCGTTCGCGTTCGCCCGTGTCACGATGATCGCCGCCGGTGTCTCGATCATCTGCATCATCGTCAGCATCGAATTCTGAATCGACTGCTGGCGTGTCCGCTTCCGATACAGCAGCATCGCGTCCGCCACTTCGTCGACGACGCCTTCGTTTGCGGCGTGGTCGATCCTCATCGGACCCTTGCTCGTCTCGATCACGACTGTCTCGGCCGCGATTCGAGGTGGTGACTACTTCGTCTTCAACGCCATCTTCGTCGTGTCGTGCTGCCGAATCTTGTCGTTGGCTGTCGTCTTGATCGCGACCTGATGATCGCCGTCGTCGTCGACGTCTTGGTCGTCTTTCTTCTCCGCTGTCGCTCTGTTCGTCATCGCGATCGGATCGCGCCGCTGGCTGGCGATCGGGCGTTGGTTCCGAGTCCTGCTCTGCGTCTCTTTGATTGCGTCGACTTCGCGGGCGGTCCGCTTCGTCTCGATCGCGACGTGGTTGGTCACGATCTCTGTTTCGGTCCCTGTCGCGACCACGACCGCGGGATTGGCGCGGTCGATCTTCCGCGTTCCGTTCGGTGGGCTCTTCTTTGCCCCGGGTACGCGCTGGTGGTGCTTCCGCTTTTGGAGGCTCCGCTTTGACGGCGTCTTCGGCTTTGGGGGTCGGTTTGGGAGCGTTTCCGAAACCAGGTAGCTGGGATGGCAACTCGTCGGATTCCCAGGCCGCTTTTTGTGACGAGCGACCGGACGACGGTCGCTTTTCTCGAGTGGGTCTTTCTCGTGGCGGTGCGTCTGTCGTTTCTTCGAACTGTGAGGCTGAGGCCGGAGTTCGGGTAGGCTCGGGGCTTGGTTGTGGCTCTTCTTGCTGTGGTTCAGGGTCGCTGCCGGCAATGCCAAATTCGGAGGCGAGAGCGCCCCAACCAGACGGTTTTGGTTTGGCTGCTCTGGGCGGCTCTTTCTTCTTTTTCGGTGACGGTGGAGCTGGGGCGGGAGCCGGTTCGGCCGACTCTTTTGCCGCAGGAGCATCTTCTTTCACCTCTGGCTTGGGCTCATCTTTGGGCTCTGCACCAAGAAGGTTTGAAAGGAAGTTCCAGTGGTTTTTTTTCTCTTCCGCCATTTGGAGGTACCGCTTTGAGGCAAGAAAACAGGGGTTGATAGGGAGTTTGGACGACGTGTGGCAAGAATTTGCCCAAGGCTCGTCGGTTTGTTCCGAATTGCCAGCAGCACGCTGCTGGCTGGAACCCAAGTGTAGCCCAGCATCCTAGCGGTTATTCCGTTCCGTTGACAGGTGACTGTATCGTTACGGTTTCGCGGAATTTGAGTGCAAAATCGATCGTCGCTTGGTCGTTATTGTCGACAAGTCTGTGAGGGGGGCGCTCGATTTTGCTACGCTGACCATGAGGAGATAAATATTGTGATCCAACAGCCAAAAGCAAATCGACGGGCCTTCGTGCTTGTGTGGCTATTCCTGCTGACATTCTCTTCGGTGGGCTTGGCTGGGGGCGGGCCGGAAAACGTGCTTTTGGTCGTTAACGCGGCCGATCCGGATTCACTGACGATTGCCAATCACTTTGCCGATTGGCGAAAAGTTCCAGCGGTCTGCATGTATTTCGTGGATTGGCCTAACGCCCCAGAAGAAATCGACATCGACACCTTTCGCAACCGTTTGCTCGTACCGATTCTGAAAGAGATCAAGCAACGTCGTCTGCAGAACCAGATCGACTACATCGTCTACTCGAGCGGGTTTCCCTACGCGGTTGAGTTCTCTGCAGATTTGGCTGGTCAGAACTCGAAATACGCGAAGGGTTCGCTCACGGGCATGACCTACCTCTACCAAATGGTGCTTGAGAAGAATGCACAGTACCGTGGACCCGTAAATGCTTACGCGCGGAACTTGCTGCCAAACGCTGATGGCAATTCACACGGATTCCGAGCTCGATATGGCTTGGGGACGCTGGGCCAACGTCTTGGAGCAAAAGAGCAGGGCTCGCAGTACTTCCTATCGATGATGCTTGGTTACACACGTAACGAGTTCACCAATACAGTGCCTGAGGTGCTGAGCTATTTGAAAACTGGTGTCGAAGCCGATGGGACCAAGCCAAAAGGCACGATCTATTACGTCAAGCACAACAAACTTCGGTCGACGACAAGGCACGCACAGTTCAACGATGCTGTCGCGAAACTCAAAGAACTGGGTGTTAACGCCGAAGAAATCGAAGGATTGCCGGACCCGAAAAACTGCCTGCCGTTGAAGAAGCCCGATGTTCAGGGCGCGATGGTTGGTATGTACAAAATTGCTTGGGGAGCAACCGGGAGTCGTATTTCGCCAGGCGCGATCTGCGAGCACTTCACCAGTTACGGCGGAGTACTCGATGGTTCATTTGTGGACAAGCAAACACTGCTGTGCGCGTCACTTCGCGCAGGAGCGGTCGCGTCGAGTGGAACTGTGACGGAGCCGTATGCGACGAGCGCCAAGTTTCCGCACGCGAGAATGCATTTGCACTACGCTCGTGGGTGTAGCGTGGCTGAGTCGTTCTATCAATCGGTGTCAGCGCCGTACCAGTTGCTAATCGTTGGAGATCCACTGTGTCAGCCGTGGGGTGTTGCGCCCAAAGTCAAGATCGTGGGTCTTGATGTGTCACAGGCGATAGCCGGCGACATGGAGTTTGCGGTGGAAGCAAAATCTCCATCCGGGGCCCCAATTAGAAATTACGATATCTTCGTTGATGGAAAGTTGGTCGCGCGAGTTTTGCCGGATAAGCCTATTGTCTTAGACACGTCAGCATTCACCAACGGCTATCACGAGCTACGGGTGGTGGCGATCGAAGATACGCCTATTGAAACTCAAGGTCGAACAATCACCGGATTCGTTTCGATGAACCGATCAGAAGAAGCTGACAGTAGTTCAGAAGTCACTTCGCTGACTGGAGTTACATGCGAGCTTTCACCGACCAACGGTAAGTTGCGCGCGGGGCAATCTGCCCAGGTCAAACTTAGAAGTCGCGGTGCTCACGAAATCCGACTCTATCGCGGGCAGACGTTGCTGGGCACAATTCCGGGTGCTGGAGGGAAATTGACGGTCGGTGCCTCGTCGCTGGGAGCCGGAAGTTCACTGCTTACGCCAATCGCGATTCCGAAACCCGGCGCGGGCAAGGCTGTCAATGGATTTCCAATCAAAGTCCAGGTCGAGATGGGCGGCCGTAGCGGTGTGTAGTAGTTCGATCTTTTCACGCTCTACCAAAGGCAGGCGGATTCAACGCGTCGGCAAGTGTGGAGCAGCGTTGCTGCTGTTGTTGATGGTGGCGTCGGCCGCGCAAGCAGGAGGCGGACCCGAGAACGTTTTTCTGATCGTGAACTCGGCTGACAATGACTCGTTGACGATTGCCAACAACTACGCGGATTGGCGAAAGATACCAGCTACTTGTGTGTTTGGGATTGATTGGCCGAACGCTCCCATGAGAACCGATGTCGCCACGTTTCGGTCGAAGTTGCTGATTCCGATTTTAAAAGAAATCAAAAACCGAAAGCTCTCCAAGCAAATCGATTACATCGTTTATTCGAGTGGTTTTCCATACGCGGTGAATTTTTCCGATGACTTGGTGGATCCATCTGAAAAGCACCCTGTTGCGTCGCTGACAGGTTTGACGTACCTGTACGAATTGGTCCTTGAAAAGAACGCGAAGTACCGATTCGATCTGACTGGACGGAATACCTATCGCGTGAATTCGTATGCGCAGAATGCTCTGCCAGATCACGCTGACGAATCGCGAGGTTTCAGCGCTCAGTCGGCAATCGGTCCGAACGGCGAACGCACGAAGTCCAAGAGTGCTCCACGTTATTATCTTTCGATGATGTTGGGTGCCACACGGGGACCAAGAAACAATACGGTTCGGGAAGTAATGCGTTATCTAACGCGTGCGGTCACGGCAGATGGAAAGAAGCCAGCGGGAACGATTTATTATGTCAAAACCTCAGATGTTCGTTCGACCACGCGTCACGACTTGTTCGCGGAAGCTGTGGCGACATTGAAGGAATTGGGCGTAAATGCGGAGGAAGTCGAAGGGGCATCGGATCCTATTCGATGCTTGCCAGTAGAAAAATCGGATGTCATGGGTGCTATGACGGGACGAGCAACCTTCACGTGGCGCGCTTCGAAAAGCACGATACTACCTGGTGCTATCTGCGAGAATTTTACGAGCCATGGCGGTTTGTTAGCGGGAACAAGTCAAACGCTGCTGTGTGAATTTCTTCGCCATGGCGCTGCGGCGTCGAGCGGCACCGTTATTGAACCATATGCACTGGCAGCAAAGTTTCCTCATCCTCGGATTCATGTGCACTACGCGCGAGGTTGCAGTGTTGCGGAAGCTTTCTATCAGTCTTTGCTTGCTCCGTATCAGCAGATCATCGTGGGCGATCCCCTTTGCCAGCCGTGGGCGGTTGCTCCCGAGGTAAAGCTATCTGGGGTAGACCTTAGTGAGCCCGTCACGGGCAGCTTGAAATTTGATGTGGACGTGAAATCCAAAACCGGCGCAAAAATTCGCAACGTGAACGTATACGTTGATGGAGTCATGGCCGTTCGAACTTCGCCTGACGCACCCATCACGTGGGATACTACGAAGTTGCCCGACGGTCACCACGAATTGCGAGTTGTCGCGGTTGAAGATACGCTGATCGAAACGCAGGGGCGCACGATTGCTAACGTTGTTACAGCCAATAATAAATTGAAGTCCGCCAGCCAAGGTGACATTTCTTGTTCGATGATTCCCAAGAGCCGCAAAATGCGATTTGGTGGGATGGCGTTGTTGCGGGTACGAAGTCCTAACGCTCGTGAGATTCGAATCTACAAGGGCCGTGACTTGCTTGGCAGAGTGAAAGGCGAGTCAGGACAGATTCGTATCCATGGTCGAGAATTGGGAAGTGGACCTTCAACGCTGACTCCGGTCGCGGTACCATCGTCGTCAAAGCTAAAGCCCGTGTTTGGTGCTCCGCTGAAAGTCACCGTACTGCTAGACATTTAAATGCACGATATTTACATGAAAATGGCTTTGGAGTTGGCCGAGCAAGCTTGTGATGCTGGCGAGGTTCCTGTCGGCGCCGTCATTACGCACGGCGGACGAGTGATCGCGGCGGCTCACAACCAACGCGAGCAATTGCACGATCCAACAGCACACGCTGAGATGATCGCGATCACGCAAGCCGCTGAATCGCTTTCCAGCTGGCGACTCAACGACTGCACTCTGTACGTGACGTTGGAACCTTGTCCGATGTGTGCTGGTGCGGCTTTGAACGCTCGAATTCCGCAAGTTGTCTACGGAGCTCCCGATCCAAAGAGCGGTGCAGTTAGCAGTGTGTTCAAACTCCTTAGTGATGCGAGATTGAATCACCGAGCGGAGATCGTGCAAGGCATCATGCAGGATCAGTGCGGCGAAATCTTGTCCCGTTTCTTCCGAAAGAGGCGGGAAAACCCCAAAGGAAACGGCCGCAAGTAGGTGGTGGACTCCCGAGGGTATTGAAAGCCAGCTGGCGTCAAAGTTGCACTTTGCTGCAGACGCAAAGGTGATCTATCATGTTGGGATAACGAGAACGTTTGGCGTCGACTCATGCTCGGGAGCATTTCATGATTTCTAACTCATCGAACAACGAACCATTGGAAAGCCTTGACGAGTGGGAAGATGATTTGCTGCGTCGCTATCCTGACCCAGCGGATGAAAAATCTGAATTTACGGACTCAGAAAAGTCCGAAGACCAGTTTCGCAACTACGAAGAAACGACACGCGATTCCGTTCGTGAGTTCTATCGCTTGAATCATCGATATCAGTCGATGGAATTCGTCCAGAAAAAGCGTGACGAATACTTGTCCCTCGACCGCCGTCGGATGAGCGTGTGGGACGCGCTCGAGTTCCTGAATACACTTGTGGACGACAGCGATCCGGATACGGATCTCACGCAAATTCAACACTTGCTACAAACCTCAGAAGCGATTCGTGCCGACGGTCATCCGCGTTGGTTCGTCGCGGCGGGGTTGATGCACGACGTTGGCAAAGTACTTTGCTTGTACGGCGAACCACAATGGGCCGTTGTCGGTGACACTTTTCCCGTCGGTTGCAAGTTCTCCGACAGTATCGTCTTTTCCGAGTTCTTCGCTGACAATCCGGACTCAGAGAATACCGATTACCAAACGGAAACCGGAATCTACGAAGAAGGATGTGGGCTGAGCAATGTCATGATGTCGTGGGGACATGATGAGTACATCTATCATGTCACCAAAGATTACTTGCCCAAGGAAGCGCAGTACATGTTGCGCTACCATTCGTTCTATCCGTGGCATCGCGAAAATGCTTATTCGCAACTCACGAATGAAGAAGATGCGAAGTACTTGCCGTGGGTGCAGAAATTCAATCCGTATGATCTCTACACAAAAGCCAGCAATCCTCCGAATGTAGAAGAGCTTCGTCCGTACTACGACGATTTGATCGCTGAGTTTTTTCCCGCTGAATTGGCTTGGTAGTTGTGCGCGAAGTGCGTGCTGCTACTTAGGCTTTCGTTTAAACACATTAAGTTTCGTAAACGCCTGCCAGCGAAATGACTACTGTTCTTGACGGTGTCTTGTCGTAAGATTTCCGTCCGAAACGTGGAAGTAATCTGCGATGGGATGTATATTCTTCGCAGCTTTCATCCATTCGAATGAGCAGGGAGTCCTATGCGTATCCTTTCTAACTTTGCAGCTATCGCCATCGTTCTGCTGGCGGCCAGTTTTTCTATCGCTCAAGTTCCAGCTCCATTGTTTGAATGGACCTTCGACGATGCGGACACCGTTCCGAACTCTAGTTTCGCGTTTAGTTCGGCATCGGAAACGCTGCCCAATTGCGTAACAGCGGTCGACCGTTCAGATAGCGTCTCGGTAGAGCTATCGCTAACGGACGATGCGGTAGCGACGCTCGATACTTCGGCTTGGGAAGTCGAGCCGGCCTGCTTCACCGTTGCTAACTGGGGATTTGGCTTTGGGCATGATATGAATGCTGGGGCGCCGCAATCCTTTATCTCTGACGATTTGTCTCAATTCGAGTTGAGCTTTGATGCACGAGTGGCTGGAACAGAAGATTTGCGATCGACCGTGCGTGTTCAATTTCTCGAGTTTAATGATGAAGGCGAAGAACCCACTGTATGGGCTGAGCTTCTCACTAGAGAAGCAGACGGAGCTACAGATTTTCGGCCCCTAATCACTAGTGACCAACAGACGTTCACGACGACCCTGGACCAGTTAGATTTTGCGGATGGGTTTATGCTCGAAAACCTAACGGAAAATCTCACAAGGATCTCCGGCGTCAATTTTGAGTTTGATGTAGAGGGGCGAAGCGGAGAAGGCTCCTTCGACACGGAGGCTATTATTGGCCTCGACAATGACAATGAATTCATTCTGGACAACATTCAATTGGTAGCTCCGTTTGACGAACTGCCCACGCTGACTATTGAAAACTTCGTCATCAACAACAACGGCGGCACAGCTGCTGCCACGGATTGGGTGCTGGGTGTAACCGACGGCGCAGATTTCACGCTTGTAGACGTCCAGGGTGGTGACGACGTAACAAACATCAATGTGCCGATTGGTACTTACGCAATAACTGCGACCGGTGGCCCGGACGGATATGGTCAATCGGGATTCGGTTGCAGCGGAAGTGCTGATACAGATTTCACCGATGGAATCGATTTGGCGTCGGGCGAGAACGTTGTTTGCACGTTTGCCCATGACGACATTTCGCCATCGCTTACGCTTCTCAAAGAAGTCGTTAACGACAGCGGCGGTACAGCAACCGATGCGAGCTGGACTTTGACGGCCACGGGTCCCACATCCGTAAGCGGTGCTGAGGAGCTGCCGGAATAACAAACGCATCGGTGAATGCGGGCACTTACTCGCTTTCTCAATCCGGCCCAGATGGATACTCTCTAACAGGTCTTAGTTGCACTGGTGGTGCGGATGCGAATCCGGCTGACGGTTTGGCGATCGGGCTTGGCGAGAATATTGTTTGCACGTTAGTTGACGATGATATTTCTCCGACGCTTACGATTCGAAAAACCGTGGTCAACGACAACGGCGGAACAGCAGTTGCATCCGATTGGACGGTTGCAGCAAGTGGCCCAACAAACATTAGCGGCGAATCTGGTTCCGCCGACGTCACTAATGCTGAAGTCAACGCAGGCGAATACACCGTTGGTGATTTCCCTGGCGGGCCAGAAGGTTATGTGCGCACGGATCTTAGCTGTGTTGGGGGCAGTGATTCCGATCCAAGCAACGGTCTATCCATTGAGCTTGGTGAGAACATCGTTTGCACGATAACCGATGATGATATCTCGCCCAATCTTACGTTGACCAACACCGTCGTGAACGACGATGGCGGAACGGCAGTTGCGGCCGATTGGAGATTGGCTGCAGTCGGTCCAAACACGATCAGTGGATCGGTGGGTGATTCGTTTATTGATAGCGTCGATGTAAACGCTGGAAATTATACGCTGAGCCAATCGGGTGGGCCGGACGGTTATGAACTTACGGATCTCTCGTGCTCCGGCGGCGATCTAGACGATGACTTGCTATCGCTTGCGCTAGGCGAAACTGTAGTTTGTACCTTTGTGAACAATGACATCGAAATCGCCGGACCGTGTGATCCAGACACGCTCGGCGATGTAAACGGCGACGGCGTCGTTGCCTTTGCTGACTTTCTTGTGTTGAGCAGCAACTTCGGTTTAGATGTAGATGATCACACCCAAGGTGATATTAATTGTGACGGTACGGTTGGTTTCGCTGATTTTCTAGTGCAGTCTTCATTCTTCGGTCAGAACGTCAACAATGCAGAAGCAGTACCGGAGCCGAACTCGGGCGTTCTTGCCTTGTTCGCCGTTGGTATCGTGGCTGTGTTACGCCGTCGGCGATAGAGAAGTCGGTGGTTACTCTCCACCGAACCGTATTAACGGAATTTGATGAGGTCCAATCTGTCGATAGACTCGCAGATTGAGTTTCGTTTGCGCAGCGATTGCATAGCTTTCGATGAACGCGTCAAGCTGTTCTTTATCCTTCTCTAACGCTTTGATCTTGTTGTCCACAAGCTTCTTTTGTTGATTGTTCAAGCCGTCTTTACTGTTCTTCAGTTGGAACAACGCTTGAGACACTCGCATTGCGTCGGCTTGCAGTCCCTTGCCTGCGCCGGGTTTTATGGGAACGAAGCGAGCATCTTTGATGGGCCGAGCGGAACCGCGAATAAGAAAACTGGGGCGGGATTTTATGCGAGGTTCGAATTGGACGACAATCAAGGAATCCTTGCCGGCGTCGAGTCCGATTCGCATCTTTCCACCGTCGGCCTCGATGATATTCTTTGGTAGTGCCGTGGCTAACGAGTCGTTGTTGGGCAGGAACTCAATCATAATGTCTTGCGAATTCGGAGGATGTTGTACCTTGAATTCGTAAGGTTTCTTTCGTTCCAGGTTCAACGCGAGCATTGGTAAGGACTGGTATTCGCGAAGTGCAAGAATGTGTTTCCATTCGCCCGACTGAAGCGACAGTGCTGCGTTGCAAAGATGAGCCGCTTCAGCCGATTTTTTCCCCTCGAACTCGAGCCATTGAAAGTTCAAGTTTCCATCTTCACGCATGAGTTTGGCGACGGAGTTTGATTTCTTGTCTTTGACGTAATCGATGGTCCAGCCTTGGGATTCGCTTCCGCGGATTTTATGCCCGCTTTGTCTTAGGGTACGCTCGCCGCCAATCAGCCGGATTTGTAGCTCCTCCTCGTTCTGCAATGTGGATGCGACGATCGTCGTTAAGGTCGTCTCTGTAGTCTTGGGAAGTGTAATCGCGTTCGGGGCGTCTTTGAACGGACTCTCTGTGCGTTGTTTTGGTTCGGTTTTTGTTGGAGTTTCCATGTCGGGCGACGGTGTTTCTTCGACCTGCGATTCGATTTCTTCCTTGATCGCTTTCTCTATTGCTTTCTCGGCCGGAACAGCATCTGGTTCGGCGTCTACTTGTTCGGGCTTTTCAACGGGAGGCGTCACATTTGGATCGATGAAGACACGTCCGTCGTCTTTGAGTGGCGAAACGGCTGAGTCCTGAATGCGTTCGCGGATGTCCGGCTGGATGTTAGCCGGTTCGAGTTTGGGTGCGTTCTTGATCGTCTTGCTTAATTCCTGCTCTTGGGAAACGTCCGTTGGCCAGAGCAAAACCAGGCCCGCAACAATCGCGAATAAACCGACTCCAATCGCGGATAGAATGGCTGGGCGGTTGTACCATGCCATAGTGGATTCAGTTTGTTTGTCCGTGAACGATAACTTCTTCGCCTCACGAGCGGCTAATTCACGTTGCAGCCATTGGCGGAAACGAGGGTGGAAGTGAGTGACGTTAGCGTTCTCGTCGTCCGCGAACTCTGTGGTCAGACTGGCCAGTTGGCTGGTTCGCCGTGAGAGTTCTTGGATCTTTGTCTCTTGTTCTTCGGTTCGTTCGTCGTTGGTTGTGGGGTGGGCCGTGGGTTGGTGTCGAGCTGTGATTTGATGGATGAGCTTGCAGATTTGACAGAGGTCGGCGTTTGCGGCAGCGCGGAGATTTGTATCGGTGTTGTGGATCTGTTTCAGCCCTAAACCAAGAAGGCGGAAGTCGCCCTGAGCGTCAATTCCAAGCCGGCTGCGATCTAGGTCGCCATGGACAATGCCCTGCCCTGCTGCGTGGACTAGGGAATCGGCAAGTTGTTCGATGACGACCAGTTCGTCCAATAACTCTTGCGTGGTCGGATCGTCGGGTGCGGGCGGATACGATTCCAGTACGACGTAGCACTTGCCGTCTTGTTCGACGAAATCAACGAGACAAGGAATCGCTGGGTGGTCGAGCTTGGTAAGTTTGCTCACCGTTTCACGAATGGCTTTCCGATGCTTGGTGGATAGGCTGCTCGAATCAATAACATGGATCGATACTTCGCGACCAAGTCGACGATGGACCGCAATCGCGGGGTTTACGTCAAGCGGCGTTTGCCATTCGTATTTTTGGTCGATCTTCATTGTCCAATCTTGCCAAGAACTCGTAGAATGAGAACATACATTGTAGGCAAGCTGTTGATTCTAACTCGTTTTTCGAATCTGTATCTCAAAACGTCACCAATGTGAGATCATAGATCAGAAGTTCTTGCCAGAAAAAGACTTCGAGTGAACGAGGTAAAAGAGTTGGTGCGTATTACTATCTTGTTAGCTTTCCTAATGTCGCTAACGGTTGGAAGTGTCCAAGCCCAGTTCACCAGCATTACCGTTTTCGGTGATAGTTTGTCGGATGTCGGCAATGTCGAAAATGCGACGTTTGGTTTCCAGCCCGGTTCAGACTATTTCGAAGGTCGGTTTTCCAACGGGCCTGTGTATTCCGAGGCTCTTGCCGACAAGCTAGGGCTCGGGCCTCTTCTTGCCAGCACCGACGGTGGCTCAAACTATGCCTATGGTGGCGCGCAGACGACGGGCACTTCGTTTTTGCAGGGACTGTTCGTTGAGGATCTGGATGAGCAGGTCGATGAGTTTCTGTCATCGAACAGCCCAACGTCCGACGGTCTGTATGTCGTTCTAATCGGAGGCAACGATTTTTTTATTGGCGATGCAAGTGACGCACCGCTGGTTGCGAATAACGCGCTGGGGCAAATTGATCGACTCGTACAAGCCGGCGCCCGCAATATTCTGTCAATCAACCTACCTTTGCTTGGCACTGTTCCTGGCGGACGCACTGATGAAGCGTCACTGAATCAACGCACCCTCGTGTTCAACGAAGTGCTGGAAATGGGATTACAAGAACGCGAATCCGACGATCTAAATCTGTTTAGGCTTAATTTGGAAGAAGTCTTTGCTGTCATTCTAGAGAACCCCACCGAGTTCGCTTTTTCGAATGTAACAGGCCAAGGCATCAATGCCTCGGACGCTACCGGGTTTCTGTTCTGGGACGAGATTCATCCCTCGACAGCAGCACACGGTTTGTTAGCGGAAGCAGCGTTTCGGCAAGTGCAGTCGATTCCGGCATTTGGCGGCGACTTTGATTTCGATGGCCAGCTTGATGCGGCGGATATCGACTTGTTAAGCCGTCAGATAGTCGGCGATACTGGACGTCTGTCGTTCGATGTCGATGAAGACGGAGTGTTGTCTTCCGATGATGTTGACTCGCTACTTTCGATGGCAAGCAGGCTCAATGGTGACGCGGACTTTGACGGCGAAGTTGCGTTTGCTGATTTCTTGATCGTCTCCGCCAACTTTGGGCAGTCGGATGATCAGTTGCGATGGTCAACGGGCGATTTCGATAGTGACGGTGCCGTCGCTTTTCGTGATTTCCTGATCGTCTCGCGGAACTTTGGTCAGAGTTCGATACTGGTTCCCGTACCAGAGCCTACTTGTAGTTTATTGGTCGCGTTTGGCTTCTGTGCCGTGCTGTCGACTCGCGTTAGACGCATCAAGGTCGCCTACCTAGATAAGGTTGCCTAGATACGGACCGAGGCGATGAATTGCATCGCCTCGACTGATCGCTCTTTCGTTCCGGGGTTTAGATACCTGGTTATGGAACGGGAGTGTTGATCGTTGGCGGATTGGAAAGTCCCATTTCGATTGGTAGTTGCGTGAAGGCAGGCCGCGACTGATAAACCGATGGTGTGGCAGGCATCGTTTGCGAAGCTGCTCCGCTGTTACAAGCATTGCAAAAGGCGCCAGATTTCTGCGCTGTTTGTCCCGGTAGACAGCACTTGCAGTTGCGGCAGACAGAAATAAACTCTTGCTGCAGCAACGTGCCAACCGCCTTTTTGTAATTCATTTGAGCGAGGTTGTAAGTGACGCTCGAAGTCAGGTAGCCGAACTCAGAATCTGCAAGCCGAGATTGCGCATTCAACAGATCTTCCAACATTAGGCTTGCAGAACGATCTTCAGATCCCAGTGCTTTCCACCGTTCCGAAATGTATTCTACTTCGCTATTCGCTGCGTCCATGGCCCGGCTCTTTGCGTGCATTTCTCGATAGCTTGTCATCACTTCACGAACTGCAACGGCAACTTCTAACTTCAATGTTTCCGTGGTTGTTCGGAATTGATTTTGCAACTGTCGAACTTCCAGTCGGCGGCGTTGCAGACGGGCTTTTGCCGCGCGATTCCAAATGGGTACTTCGTATTGCAGGCCAACGGAGTAGCTCGGCGAACCCTCACTAAATTGTTGAGTCCATGCATCGCCGATCCGCGAATCGCCCTCTAGTCCACTCAGGTAAGTTTCCAGGACCATATTGAGCACGGGAAGCACTTCGTTCTTTGCCATGTTCATGCGAACGCAGGACGCTTTTACTTGTTTCACAGCTTGCCCGATTTCAGGGCGATAGCGCATAGCAGTGGCAACCGAACTTTCCATATCAACCGGCGTTTCCGTACGGAAGGGTGCATCGACCGGCAAGAGTTCGACGCCGTCATTGTGACCCCAACTGGGATCGTTTGTGAGAGCTCGGATTTGCGACTCCGCATTGCGAACAGCCATCTCGTACCGAAGAATTTCTGAACGACGCGACTCGACGGCTGATCTGGCTCGGACGACTTGGCTACTGACCGCGTCAAGTTCCTGGCGTTGTTCGAGGTCTTGATAGATCTCTTCAGCGCGAGCAAGCAACTTTTTTTGCTGGAGAAGCGCGGCACGTTCCAAGTAGAGCGACCAATAGGCTCGGGTCACATCCAGTAAGTGCGACTGCAATTGTCGTGAGAACTCGTTTTTGGCGATCTGTGTGTCGATGTCGGCGAGCACCGTAAGGCTTGTGTTGTAGACGCGTCCGGCGCCACGAAGCAAGGGTTGTGTATAGCTCATCGTCAGACGCGCTGTACCTTGATCGTTCGGTACAAAGAAAACGGAATTGTTGTTCTGATGTCCGATGCGCTGTGAGATTTCTACTTGACCGCCCAACGTATTGCGCCGACGTGTGCCCATCGAGAACGAAAAGTTATTGTCTTTGAATCTGGGTGGCCCGCCCGTCGTGAGCGTGCTACCGACGGGTTCATTTGTATCGTCCCACCGCGATTCCATAAAACCGACCCAATCGAAAGCAGCGTCAGCTTCAGTAATCGCCGTTTCTCGGATGAGCGGCAAGTCGCTGAAGACTTTGATCTGGGCGGAGTTTTGAAGTGCGCTCACGATCAACTGATTGACGGAGACAGGAACGGAGTTTGCGTTCGCACGAGATGTGCCGCCAACCTGCTGTTCCCACCACGGTGCGTATTGGCTTGTAGCAGGAATTGCGACGTTGGAGGTTTGCTGTGGTACAGCGTTGACAACCTGGCGGGTTAACGCGGGTGCGGCGTGTTGGTAGTCCGATTGGACAGGTGCAAGGTCGCTTGGCTGGGTCGTCGTTGGCTCAGAGTAAATCGGCGCGGACTGTTGGACGATTGCATCGAAGTAACTGTTGGACGCCGATTGCGGATTGCTCGCCGTTCGATATCCTTCCCAGAAACTGTCTCCCGTAGTTGGAGCAGCGGAGACGCGGCGGAGTTCGGGTTCTTGTGCAAAGCCGTGGCTGACCAATCCGGCAGCCAGCGCCGTCGCTGCGATTCCGTGATGCACTAAGCCACGCCATCGTGTGGTAAGTGACTTCTGCATCCGCTTCTCCTCCAGAAAGTTGTTTCCGTTAATCCATATAGTGCTTAACGGCGGCGTCGAAGTTGGTGAGATACGTATCCTTCGCCGCTTATCGATAGCTTCGTCATCGAATTGCGGCACGGCTTATTGAGAAGCACTTACGGTGAAAAGGCCTCTCAACCAGCGTAGGACTCACAGGTCTGACGATGTGAATTCCTTGGAAGTGGGGGTAGCACGTGCCTCTTGTGTAGAAGTAGCGGTTGTGTCGCCTATGTCGCAGTGTTCTACGGGGGAACCGCCCCAACTTGTCGAGTTTTTGCCCGACGCGGCTTGCTGTATTGAGGATGGATGGTTCCTGGCTGCTACCCATCAAGTTGAAAATAAACGATAGGACGATTGGTCTGTGACGCTCACCCAAGGGTTTCCAAACAATCCGATTTGACGGCAGCAATGAAAGCTTGTCATTGTCTCGTGAGGAATCGACCGAAGCTGAAACTGGGCGTGTGAAGGATCGCGCACCTTTTCCACCACGGCACCATCATGACTCATAAACTTTCGCCTAGACCGACGAACAGATCGATGGTTGCCTGGATGCCATTGTGCACCTTTGGGTTCGCGATCGTTTTGGGGCTGCAGACATCCGTCGTGCAAGGGCAAGTACTTCCCCGTGTCCATGATTCGATTCGAAATCTGAATTCAAGTAACACTCGGATTCGGCGACTCGACGATATTGGTGTGGAGGAGGAAGCTGTTCCCACTGTCTTCGACGCTTCGGCCGGGCAGAGTTTTTCTGAGGAGATCGAGCCGCCACGTCCTGTCTTGGGCGATCCCGGATCGGCTATGCCTAGTCCGTTGGATCCCGGACCCGTTGATTTCCTTACACCGCAAGTAACAGCCAAGACGCTTGAGGTATCGATGCCCGAGTTGCCAGGTTTGGGACTCAACGAAGATGCTGGAGATATAGAATCGGCGGATTCGGACATAGGCAGTATGGCACCGCAAGGGCGTTGGTGGGAGTCGAATGTGGCTTCCCCTTTACGTCCATCTAGCAATCAGCTTCAAATCACATTGAATTCGTTGTTAGTTGGAGCGTTGGCAAACTCGGCACAGATTCAATTGATCAGCGATTCGCCACTCATCAGCGAAACAGAGATCACGGCTGCGGATGCTGCGTTCGATTGGACGTCTTTTATGGAAGCTCGCTGGGACGACATCAGCGAGCCCGTTGGTAGCACTCTGACAACAGGCGGCCCCGATCGGCTTCGTGATCATAACGCGACCTTCGAGCTTGGTGTCCGTCGAAGGAATACGCTTGGTGGTGAATTCGAAATTGGTCAGCGGTTTGGTCACCAAAACAGCAACTCTGTGTTCTTTATCCCGCAAGACCAGGGATCGTCGCGGTTGACGCTTAGCTACACACAACCGCTGCTCCGCGGTGCTGGGCGTGTCTACAACACGAGTTTGACGGTTCTCGCGAAGCTTCGTACGAAGCTCGAACGCAATGAGTTCGAACGGCAGTTGCAAGATCACCTTTTGTCGATCACACGCGAGTACTGGACGCTCTATTTTGAGCGTGGGAAATACCTGCAACAGCAGCGTTTGCTCGAAAATGGTCTGAAGATTCTCAACGAGTTGGAAAGTCGAAAAGAAGTAGACGCACTGCAGAGCCAAATCGTACGAGCGCGAGCAGCTGTTGAGAATCGTCGAGCGCAGTTGGTGCGAACCCGACTGACGATTCGAATGTCAGAAGCTCGTATTCGATCACTCGTGAACGATCCATCGCTTGGCGATACGTTGGGTGTAGAGTTGATTCCGCAGGAGCACTTGCAGACGGAGCAGTTGCCGGTCGAACTGCAGCATGCTGTTTCCGAAGCACTGAAAAATCGACCGGAAATCGAGGTCGCCATTCAGCAGGTAAAGTCGGCTAGTGTCCGTTTGAACATGGGCAAACGTGAAGCGCTGCCTTTGTTGAATGTGGTTTTGGAAACCTATGCGTCGGGACTCGAAGGTAACAGCAGCATTGGCCGGGCGTTCAACGAACAGTTCACGGAAGGCGAGCCGAGTTACGGTATCGGTTTGCAATATGAGTATCCGCTGTGGAATCGTGCTGCTACAGCTCGTGTGCAGCAACGCCGACTAGAACTACGCCGGTTGCAGCACCAGTTCCGCCAAACGGTTGAATCCTTAAAGTTAGAAGTAGAGATCGCTGTACATCAAGTCAACGCTGCCTATGAGTCACTCGATGCGAAAGACCGTGCGATGGATGCTGCCGCAGAAGAGGTGTCCTACTTGTTCGATCGCTGGCAGTTACTGCCTGTTGACAATGGTTCGGCAAGTCTGCTGCTTGAAGATCTTTTGGAAGCACAGGACCGGCTTGCCGATGGTGAGCTTGGCTTGTTGCAGGCGCTCTTGGATCACAACCTTTCGCAAGTGACATTCAAACGGTCGATCGGCACATTGTTGTCCAATCACCAAGTCGCGATCGATCGCAATTGTAACTGCAATTTGCCTCAGCAAGAGGTTCGGCAGGCTGGTGCACCAAGATCGGTTCTGCCGTTGATGCCGATGGAAATAATCCAAGCATCGCCGGCAATCGAAAGCAAATCGGCTGTTCCCATGGGGACTTCGTTTGAAACCTATGAGAGCACGCCATCGAACCCACCATTTTATTCCTCGCCGCATCAATCGACTTCGACCAATCGATATGAATCGAGTAGTTTGACGACGGAAAAGCTGGCTGCACCTTTGCAGCAAGCGTTCGGTCGATAAGCGGCTCGTACGGCGGATAGGTTTTCCCCACCAGGAATCGTGACAGAGATCCAACCTTACCGTTCGAAACTACATCGGTTTCGTCCTCGGAGTTATGCGCCGAGGTCGGCTGACTATCGACTTGCGCGTAGGGTCCGCGAGCGGGCGGAGGGATTAGTCGATCGGCCGGATAAGCGACTCGCTGCAATGATGGGCGAGTTGAAACGGCGTGTGTCTGACGGCGAGTCATGGCGAAGTCGCTCGATTCTAGAAGAGACCTTTTCCCTGGTCTTCGAAGCCACTCGGCGCAAGCTTCAGATGTCGTACTACGACGTGCAAATTCTTGCTGGTCTTGTCTTGGCTTCGGGCGCGATCGCGGAAATGAAGACGGGCGAAGGAAAAACACTGGTGACCGCCCTGCCCGCTTGCTTGGGCGCATTGTCCAATGCAGGCGTCCACGTGGCGACGGTAAACAGTTATCTTGCCGAACGTGATCATTACACACTGCTGCCGGTTTACAGAGCACTTGGCCTCAATGTAGGGCTGCTGCGGGATGGCGATACTCCACGGGAGAAGCGGGCTGCCTACCAAGCGGATATCACGTACGGAACAGGCTACGAGTTTGGGTTTGACTACCTACGCGATCAACTCCTTCTGCAATCTGAAATGCGGATGCCTCTCGGGCAAAAGTTCATGCTGCAACTACAAGGTCGCCTTGGCAAAGTGACGCAAACTGTTCAGTCGAAGCTTCATTTCGCGATCATCGACGAGGTGGACAGCGTGCTGATTGACGAAGCAAATACGCCGCTAGTGATCAGTGGTCCCAACGGCGCCATTCAAACTGATCCTAGCGTTTTCTTTGCCGCAAAGGACTTGGCGAACCAGCTGGCTGAGGGGGAGCACTATGAGGTCGATCTGCAGAAGCGAAAAGTCGAACTTACTGAACAAGGCCTAGAAAAAGTCTTTGATGAAACACCGGCTAGCATTTTCCGGCCATGGAACATCTACATCGAACAAGCCCTCCACGCTCAGTTGCTGATGCAAAGAGAGGTCGACTACGTGGTGATCGATAACGAAGTGAAAATCGTCGACCAATACACCGGTCGAATTTTTGATGAACGTACGTGGCGAGATGGGCTCCACCAAGCGGTCGAAGCGAAAGAACAAACGAGTATCTCCGACGAAAACCGATCACTTTCGCGGATTTCGCGGCAACGCTTTTATCAGCAGTACGAAACGTTGTGCGGAATGACGGGAACGGCACTGGGGCATGAGGTGGAGCTGGAGGAGTTCTACAAACTTAGTGTCGTTAGCATTTCGCTTCGGAAGCCATGTTTGCGAACCAAAGTTCGGCCTCGCTTCTTTGTGGACGTAGATTCGAAACGAGAAGCGGTTGCAGCGCGAATTCAAGAGCTCTACTCAGGCAGGCAACCTGTACTGGTCGGTACGCGAACCATCGCCGAAAGTATCGCGTTGTCGAAACGGCTAAGCGAACTACAGGTGCCGCACAAAGTGCTCAATGGAGTCCAGGACGAAGAGGAAGCGGATATCGTTGCGCAGGCGGGGATCGAAGGGGCCGTTACGATTGCCACCAACATGGCTGGGCGCGGCACGGACATCAAATTGACGGAAACGTCACGCGAACTCGGTGGCTTGTATGTTATCTCGCTTGAGTTTCATGACTCACTGCGCATAGATCAACAGCTTGAGGGACGCGCCGCGCGACAAGGTGATCCGGGTGTGGCCCAGTTCTTTGCTTCGGCGGAAGACGAACTGTTTCGGCAACACTCACCGAATTTGGCAGCAGCTATCGCCAGAGCGGCAAAATCAAACGGTGAAACAAGTAAGAGTTTTGCGGCGCAGGTTCGTCGTTTCCAAAAGAAGACCGAACAGAAGAGCTTTTACCAACGTCGAGCGGTTTACTTGCAGCAGCAATGGCTAGACAAGCTATTAACGACTATCGCCGAGCCAACACAACCGAACAAACAAGAACAGAAAAAGCGAGGAGACGCCGCATGACGCCGCAGATTTCCAACAGGATCTACTTTGCCGGTAGAACTCTAGCTTGCATAGTTGCGGTCATCTTGGCCACTGCGTCGCCGAGGTGCGCTGCTGACCTGATTGAGGTCTTCACCGAACCTTACCGGACCATCGACGTTGCGGCTGCCGAGCAAGGAATTATCGATTCGATTTCCGTGAAGCAAGGTGATGCGGTCTTGGCAGGCGATCCAGTCGCGACATTGAATCAGGACGTGTTGCTCGCGTCGCTAGAGATCGCGAAATTGCGTGCGTCACTGAAGGCCAGGATGAAACAAGCGGACGCGGACGTACGGCAACGGCGGCGTCGATATCAGAAGATCATGGGGCTACACACGAAAGGCCACGCGAGCGAAGAAGAGTTGGATGCGGCCAAATCGGCGTTAGAAATCGGGATGGCATTGCTGCTCGAAGCCCAGGAAAATCAAACGCTGGCCAAGTTGGAGGTTCGTCAGATCGAATCGCAGCTCAAACGTCGACGCATCGTCAGTCCCGTTAGTGGGCAGGTAGTCAAGTTGCACAAGGATCACGGCGAACACGTGGCATCTCTGGAGCCTGTGGTCGCAACGATCGTTCAACTCGATAAGTTACGCGTGAAATTCTACGTCGATACGGCGGAAGCCTCGCACATCAATCGCGGCGACAAGTTACCGATCTTCTTCACTGACACGACTCAGCGTGCCTTTGGCGTTGTCGAGTTCGTTTCACCAACGACCGACGCCGATAGTCGAACGGTTCGTGTGGAAGTGGCGATCGACAATCCGAATGGTGACTATCGGTCAGGTGTTTCCGTGCGATTGGATTCTGTACGGCAAGCTCTGCGACTTCGTTGACCGATAAAACTGGATGTTTCGAACTCGAGAAAGGATTCTCATGACCACCAATAAAAACGCAGATGCTCTAAGCCTGGATGTCCGCTACGGTCAGCAGGCGGCGTTGTATTCTAGTCAATTCATGCTCAATGCTGGCGTGGAAGAAGTAACGCTAGAGTGCAGCTCCGGAATCGAAGTAACTGACGATCAGACAGTGGTTCCCGTTCATACGCGACTCGCGATGACGTGGGGCGGTGTCGAGCGATTGCATGCTTTGTTGAAGGAAACACTCGATCAACGAGCTAAATCTGGCGCGCCGATTCCTTCACCTCATATTCGTAACGACGCAGCGAAGCTTCCATCCTTTGGCGAAACGAATGTCTAGACTATGGCTGAAAGTCAAACAAGCCTCGGTGCGCAGCAGGCCAGTCGTGTTGATGGTCCGCACTTTGTTTTACCGTCGACCGGAAATAAAACGCCGGAACTGAGGTCCCTGCAGAGCGACGTGGAACGAATTGTTTCCACGGCCGCAACAAAAACGGAAGCAGTGCAAGGGTTCCTGTGCATCGCACGATCGTTAACAAACGCAACGGATGTCGCCTACGCACTGCGCCAGGGCGAAACGATGAAGGCGGTGTTTGTTGGGCAAAAAGCAAGGCTCTTTACAACTCCGGAACAGCAGGAGTTGTTACTGCACTGGTCGGCCGTGGCGTTTCAGACTGGGAAAGTACAACTAAATCGGCTCGACGGTGTGCGTGAGACGGTTGTGACCTTGCCCGTTTTCGTTCATGGGCATGCGATTGAGGCGATTCATGCTGCGCTATTCGTGCCGGGCGGTCAGATCGAACCATTTATCATCAGCTTGCAGCTTATCGCGACGGGAATGTCTGCGTGGTATTCCCACCAAGCGGCGACGAACAACCAGTTCGAGGCCAGAGTGTCGTCTGCCGTCATTGAATTGTTGTATCAATGCAATGACGCCGAAACGAGTCGCGAAGCACATTGCATTTTGGTCAACGAGTTACAGAAGCTTGTTGGCTGTGACGCGGTCGCTTTTGCCGTCCCGCGTCGCCGTGGTCAACGATTTCAGATCTCGGCATTGTCTGGGACTGGCGGAGTTGACAACAACAGCGCACTGATTCGGCAACTCGAAGAGTGTGCAAGCGAAACGTTAGTGCGTGGTGAGACAACCATCTGGCCGCCGTTGTCGATGAGGGATCGTCACACTTCACTCGTTCATCAGCAGTTGATCAAGAATCATAGCTACGAATCCGTTATCAGCACGCCGGTTGAATCGGACGAGACGGAGCAAGGAGTTTTGCTCTTTTTGGGTAAGCAGGACACACTGCACCAACCAACGACGCTAAATACTGCGAATGCCGTCGGACCGCACCTTGCTCGCGCTCTACGCTTACGCAAAGCAGCCGAAGCAGGGCCGTTCTGTCGTACAAAAAGACTGCTTCGAGGCACTCCAAGAAAGCGTAAGACACGACGCGCAGTTCTGGTTGCGTTGCTGTTGGGCGGATTGGCAATGCTTGTTCCGGTCCCGCATAAGATATCTTGCGATTGTTCCGTCGAGCCAACTATCAAGCGTTATGCGACGGTTCCGTTTGACGGCATCTTGCAGAAGAGTTTCGTGCAGCCTGGCGACATGGTGACGGCTAACCAAGTGTTGGCTGTGATGGAAGATCGCGAGTTACGCTTCGAAAAATCAGAATCTTCCGCTGCTCGTACGCAAACGCTAAAGGAAACGGACGTTCATCTCAGTAAAGGAGAAGTCGCGGAAGCTCAGATTGCTGGTTTGAAAGCTGCTGAGCTAAATGCGAAGCTCGAGTGGATTCAATACCGCGAGGATCATTTGGAGATCAAGACGCTTATTGCGGGCGTTGTGATTGAAGGCAATTTGGATGACGCTCAGGGCGCATCGGTTCGACGTGGGCAGGTCTTATTTGAGGTTGCGCCGCTCGACGCGTTGGAGTTGAAGCTGGCGATTCCGGAAAGCGATATCGCGTACGTTGACGAATCCATGAGCGTAACTGCGCGATTGGATGGTGCGCCTGGAAAAAAGTACGCCGCAACACTTGAGAGTGTCAAACCGCGTGCGTCTGCGGAATCTGGTAGAAACGTTTTCACGGCAGACGGAAGTCTAGAAGCGATGGACGATTCCCTGCGACCTGGCATGAGTGGTACGGCAAAGATCATCGGCCCCAATCGACCGGTCGGCTGGATCGTCTTCCATCGTGCTTATAGAAAAATTGTGGACATCATTGATTGGTAATTTTGTTCGCAGCGGCTGTGAAAAGCATACTCGCACAAGGATGGTGTAGAGAATGGAACATAGTACGAATTCCATCGGTGAAGTGCGCATCACGTTGCGTGACGACATTCGATTTCGACCGCAACAGTACGGCGGCGAAACTAGCTACGTGATCGAGGATCCGGCTACGTCCAGCTTCTATCGGATTGGCGTGCCCGAATACACACTTATCTCGTTGCTGGACGGCAAGAATTCTATCAGCGATGCCATGCATCATGCGAGTTCGGTGCTGGGGCGCGATGCGTTCACTGAGCATGACGCGGCTTCGATAAGTCGCTGGCTGGTTGAGTGCGGATTGGCAAAGACGAATACGTCCGACGAATCAAACCGATGGCATCAAAAGTCGGATGAGAGACGAAGCCAGACGCTACAGCAATGGTTGAATCCCCTTGTTACGAAGATTCCCTTGTTTTGTCCGGAACGGCTCATCGATCGGGTTTCGCCTTGGCTAATGTGGACGACCACGCCGCTGATGCTGCTGGTTTGGATCGGCGCCATTGGTCTGGCTGCTCACCAGCTGATTACGCATGGTAACAAGATCGCGGTAAACTTCTCAGAAGTTCTCACTCCACACAATTGGATCTGGTTGGGAGCTATTTGGCTCATCCTGAAGCTAGTCCACGAGTCTTACCACGCGTTATTCTGCCGCAAGTACGGCGGCGAAGTACGAGAAGCGGGCGTCGTGCTGATCGCATTTGCGCCGATCTTCTATGTCGATGTGACGTCGTCATGGCGATTTGCGTCGAAATGGCAGCGCATCATGATAGCTGCTGCGGGTATGTGTGCCGAAATATTTATCGGGGCGATTGCCGCGATCGTTTGGGTACGCACAGATCCTGGAGTGTTGAATCAAATCGCGTTTAACGTGTTGCTGCTTTCGACGGTTACGACGTTGTTGTTCAACATGAATCCATTGATGCGTTTCGATGGCTACTACATGTTATCTGACTTAATCGAGATTCCGAACCTAGCGCCGCAAGGGCAACAATATCTGAGTTACTTGGGCCGCAGATATCTATACGCAGTAGAGCTCACGCCGACATTGGAGTGGGATGCGCACGATGTATTCATCAAATGTTACGGGATCGCTGCTATGTTCTGGCGCATCCTGATCACGGTCGGAATTGCGTTAATGGCAGCGACGCTGTTTCATGGAGCTGGATTGGTACTGGTGGCCATCGGAGCAGTTTTCTGGATCGGTGTACCAGTGTTCCAGAATCTGCGCTACTTTCTGTTTGGGCGAGAACAAGAACGATCTAGACGTGTTTACTGCTTGTTGCGTATTGCCACAGCAGTCGGCTTGCTTACGATGGTTTGTCTGTTCGCACCGTGGCCATTTTTCGTGAAGGCACCGGCGGTTGTCGATTACCAAGCTGGTGGAATTGTGCGTACTGGCGTTGGTGGCTTTGTCCGACAAGTGCACGTCCGAGCGGGTGAGAGTGTCGAGCAAGGGCAATTGATTGCGGAGCTAGAAAACGCAGAGTTGTTGGCGGAAGCCAATCGATTAACGTACGCGTTGGATGCGTCGAAGAAACGTATTGATATCGCGTCGCGCGCCGGCGAAGTCTCTGCACAATTGATGGAGCAAGATAACCGTCGAAATCTGGAAACGCAGCTTGCTGAGCGAAAAAAGCAGCTTGCGAATTTTCAAATTGTAGCTCCGATGTCTGGTCAGATTGTTTCGGGCGATTTGGAAGCGTTGTTAGGTACGTATCTGCCCGAGGGGCATGAGTTGCTGGTGATTGGCGACGAAACCCAGAAGGAAATCAAGCTGTCGATTGCGCAGCGTGACGCCGAGTTATTCACCTCGCAGATCGGTGCAAACGTGACGGTGAAAATGCGTGGGGGCAATCATGAAAAGCTAGAGTTGCCAATCGCAGCGGTGGAACCTGGCGCATCGACAAGCGTTGAATACGCAGCCTTGACGGCAGCAGCTGGCGGCTCACTGGTCGTGCGTCCCAAAGCGGTAGCAGATGACAGCCAACAGCAGTGGGAATTCGTCGAGCCTCGACTCACTGGACGGATTGAACTCGGTCCCGAAGAAGCAAAGCAGGTCCGTGCGGGCCAATTGGCGATGGTGAAGTTGCCGGTCTCTCGCAGCAAGTTCGGAACGGGTGTCTATCGTTTCGCCGAACGCTGGCTTCGTCAACGTTGGGAGTTTATCCAACGTTCATAGAAAAAAAGCCAATTGCAGGTGAACCTGCAATTGGCGATTATCTAACACGGTTTCGTTTCTATCGACGTCGGCGACGCAAAAGTCCCGCGAAGCCCGCACCAAACCCAAGCAATACCCAAGTGGATGGCTCGGGAACAGATTGAGCAGCGGCTGACTGCCCAAAGTTCTGTGAGAGGACGAGGAAGTCAGCAAACGCTACGCTGCCATCGCAGTCGATATCGCCCGAGGCGTAAGGAACATCCGCCGAACCAAAGTTCTGCGAAAGGACAAGGAAGTCAGCGAATGAGACGTCTCCACTACTGTCTAGGTCACCAGCAATCACGCCGTCCGGAACCACGCATGTGGGGCCACTTCCGCTGCCAACACTGATTGTAAGCTGAGGGTTACCTGGGTCGAAGGCATTTTCAAATCCTGCGAACGTGATATCCGATTCCGGTTCTGGAGATGCGATGATCAGGTGGAAGTCGTCACCGGCGTTCAGCGACGCAATCAGTTGCTCTTTGGCGTCGTCTGGCAGTTCTAAATCGAAGGTGTCTGCGTTGCCACCGAACTTTGGTGTGTATTCATACGTGCCCAAGGAGATGGGGTTGTTGGCGTATTGTTCTTCATCAATGCCGTTTTCAAGATCGGCGTCGTAGGTCAGGTTGACGTCGTAGCCTAAATCTTCGTCGTAGCCAAGTTCTGCCGCAGTGTCTGACGTGAAGAAAAATTCGACCATGTCGCCGTCGGAGAAACCTCGCTCATTGTGGTGCAACGTCAATTGAATGGAGTTGATATCGGAGACGTCTTCGCTCACCCCGAGATCATCTTTGGAGAATTGGAAGTTGGCGATGCCGTACTCGGAAAAACCATCATCGTTTCCGGAGCCATAGAAATCACCGCTGGTGTTGTCACCATCAGAGTGAATCGAACCGTGGTGGTTAAGGTCTTTAGTAATGCCAGCTGCGACGCCTGACGCATCAATAATCAGTTCAGGTCGCACATCGGCGCCGGGGCCGTCGGTTCGGTTCGTGTTGAAACTACCAATTTCGACGTAGCTATCGGAGTCAACCGCACCGAATAGCAGATGAAAGCCCTGACCTGCATTGATCCGGCTTATCATGCTTTCCGCTGCGTCAGTATTGAGGTCGACAACATCCTTAATGAAGTCTTCGTTTGTCGGGTCGCCTACAGCTGGCGGTCCGATTGCCAGTACGTCGATTTGTCCAAGCAGAATAGGGGCGCTTGAAAACTGTGACGGGTCAATTCCGTTCGGGCTCGAAGAATCGTACTCAAGATCGTAGCAATTGAATGGTGTGCCAAACGTGCAATTGCCGAACTCATCATCCTCAACGACTGGGACATCAAAGTCTGTGCTTGAGTCAGGTACATAAAAAACCTGGACCGGCGCGTCATCGGTAAAGAAGCTTATGTCGTTTCGGAATCCGAGGCGAATCGAATCGATCGACGTAACCTCTGAGACACTGAAGTCACGAGGATGAAACTGAAAAGGGGCTAGTGCGAATGACGGTGGAATTACTTCGTCTGTATTGTCTAGCAAATCGATGTCCGCACCTCCGACGTTGAGTCCGAAGCTGTTATCAGCATTGAGCGGTACCGTCACCGAGTTGATCGCGTAGCGCGCATACTCGGCGGCAGGAAGTTGAAAGCTTGTGGCAAAGGCGACCGCAAGTATTGCGATCGTGTATAGCGTTTTCATCACGCATTCTCCGTGTTGTTTGTCAGGTCAGCTGGCATTGATAGCATAAACCTTGTCTTGGTAGAAGCACGATGGCGAGCAATTAACAAACTCTTAACGCGTTGACCCGACGGCGACATTCGTTCTAAACTCCCCGGAAAATCACGTCAGGATGGCCCAGCTATGACTACGCCCGAGATCGCTGTTCTCGTTTCGAGCTATCAACGCCCGCAGCATTTGAGCCGTGTCCTTCATTCCATTGCGGCACAGCAGAATGTTGACGGAAGGTTCGAGGTTGTCGTAACCGATGACGGCTCCGAAGACGAAACGCATGACATCGTTTTGGATTTCTCAAGAGAGCAACCGTTTCGCGTCAAACTGACGACGCATCCTCACGAGACTTTTCAGTTGGCGCGGTGTCGCAACGAGGGTGCTCGCGCCAGTACGGCGCCGTATCTATTGTTTCTCGATGGCGATTGCCTGATTCCTCCCGATCATCTTCAGCGTCATTTGGCGAGGAAGAGAAAAGGCATTGTGTACGCGGGCTACTGCGCACTTTTGGCTGAGGACGTATCGCGAGAGGTCGATATTGCTGCCGTTCGAAGCGGACGATTTATGGAGCTCGCTATAGCGAGCGAACTGAAAAAACTTGCCAAGATGGATCGCAAGTCGCGGCTCTATGAGTTCATTCGTCACCCGTCGAAGCCAAAGCTATTCGGCGGCAACGTAGGTATTCATCGCAGTGACTACGAATTGATTAACGGCTACGACGAAGCGTTTGAGGGCTGGGGGTGTGAGGACGATGATCTGCGGATTCGGCTACGGCAAGCTGGCGTACGTATCAAGTCGATACTCCGTTGGACGCGGACCTATCACCTATGGCATCCGAAGGGTGAGACGACCCCCGATGAATGGCGTGAGGGAAGCAATGTTGAGCGAATTCGGCGTAAGAGAGTTCCGACTCGCTGCGAACGAGGTCTAGTTCAGGAAGCGAAAACCAGAAGAGCGGCGTAGCTAACTTCAGTCTGATAATTGTGGCTTAGCTGTCTTTTGAGAATACACGCTGAGCCAACGCTTCGCGTCGCTTTCTCGATTCTTTGCCGACATCTACGTATGCTTTTTGCGTGACTCGGCAAAGCTCAAGCAGCGTGTTTGCAACCTCCATCATTTGCTCAACTTCTTGATCAGTGGATGCAAGTTGCTTGAGTTCGTTGGCAATGCCAGCGATTTGCGGTAGTTGCGATTCGCTCGCCGCAGCCGCGAGTTGTTCAGCTTGGATTCCGATTTTTTCTTTGTTGCCATCTTTGATGGCTTGGGTGATGCTGCTCATCAACAAGCCAATGTCTCTTGCGGATTCTTTTGTGATTCCGGCTTCATTGAGTTGCACGTTCTTCGTTTTACTGTTTTGCACCAGATGGATGAAGCGTTCGACCAATTCTGGATCGAACTGTGTACCGGCGAACTTTCGGAGTTCGGCGAAAGCAGTTTCTGGTGACGCTTTGGCGCGATAGGATAGGTCACTGACGATCGAATCGTACGTGTCGCAGATCGCGAGGATGCGCGAGCCAAGAGGGATGTCCTTGCCTTTTGGCATTTCTGGTCGACTTGCTTGCCCTCCGAACCAAGCGCAACGGTTGGCGAGAATATTGACGAGTTCTGGGCTGTCAAATGTTGTTTTGACGATCTCCATACCGCTGAAATCATGCAGTGACATGACTTCCTTTTCCTCTTTACTGAGTGGCCCCGGTTTGAGCAAAACTGCGTCTGGTGTTCCGATTTTACCGATGTCATGGAGAAGCGCCGCGGTTTCCAAAACGAATTGCTGGTGCATCGATAGAAGGCCGTGACTTGCCATGACTGTCAGGTCTGCTACGCGACGCGAGTGTTCCGCAGTAGACGCATCTCGGTATGACAATGCGGACACTAACGCGGTGACGGCATGGAAAGGAATTCCAGTGAACGTCTCGGTTACTACCGAGTCTTGAATCGCGTTTTTCTTGTCCATCAGTTGCTGGAATTGTTCATCAGTGAAGTCGGTTCTGCATACTACTTGATCGCGGCCGCTCATTTTGGCTACGTAGAGGCTGCGGTCTGCGTGATCCAAGGCAGTTTGGAATTCCAGATCCGCTGTTTCTGCAACGGCAACGCCGACGCTGACCGTGAGGTCGAGGCCGCCGGGGCGAGCAGCTTTTATGACTTCTCGGATTTCTTCTGCGAACTCACGGGACGCTTCGAGGGATGTGTCTTCCAGGGCGATACAGAATTCTTCGCCACCGAAACGGCAAACTGTCGCGCCCGCCTGTTCGAGTTCGAGCAATATCTTTCCTACGCTCCGAAGGACTTCGTCACCGGTCGAGTGGCCATGCACGTCGTTGACCATCTTGAAATGATCGACGTCCACCATGATGCAGGTTAAGTTCGTGCCAGCAATTGCTGCGTTTTCCCACTTGGTTCCAATCGTCTCGAAGAACGAACGTCGATTCATGCAGCCTGTGAGTGGGTCACGCGTGGCGAGCATACGGAGTTCTGTGTTTTGCTGTCGAATCTGTTCTCGTGATTCGCCAAGTACTTTGAGCGTCTGTTCGAGTTCGCGTTTTCGCTGTTCGTGCAAGGTGACATCATCGAAACTCGCCAATACACCTTGCAGTTTCCCTTTGTCCGAGTAGATCGGTGACGCGTTTACCATGAATGCAATGCGACGTTGGCCGATGGTCATTTCCATCGTCTGGCCCAAGTGCGGCTCACCGCTTTTCAACGCTGCTGTCCACGGCGGAATGGATCCATCTCGTTTCCATGGTAGGTGTTTGACGTTCGTCCCTTGAACGATTTTGTGTTCTTCGCCCAGGATGTTGCTGAATGAGCGATTCGCTAACACGATCGTTTCTGAGCTGTCGATAACCAACAAGCCTTCCGCGAATGTGTCGAGTGCTGAGCGAACGCGGTCCGGTATCACTTGGGATGGATCCAAGTGGTTAAGCATCTTGCTTAGGTAGAATGCATAGAGCAGTGTCCCCGAAGCCAAGACGAACAACAGTTGCATGAACGGCCGACTGGTTAGGAAGCCCAGTATGGTGCTGGTGTTGGTGTTGGCGTTAGCGAATCTCAGTTCGACGATACCCAACGGTTTGTTGCCTACAAAAAGAGGCACGAACATTTGATTTTCAGACTGTTCGTCTACCTGCCAATGATCGGCGTGATTGCCAGCGTCGATCGCTAGTGACTTTTCACCTGTGCGAAGTCCAATCGATCGGAGTTCTTTGTTGCGAGCTAGGTAGTCTTCAAGGTCTGGTTGGAGCTTAGATAGGTTTCCGCCGTCGATTTGGCTTGAGACATGCATCGCGATCATTTCGCACAGCGCAGCACGACCTTCCAACCGCACGAGCCATTCGTCTTGGCCGAGGCCGACGGATCGTGAGGCGAGGAAGACGCTGACAGCCAAACTGGCTAATCCGAGCGCTATTCGCAATGTGGAGGAAAGGCGAAACATGCCAAAAAAATACTTCTGTCAGTTAGGTCGCGTCGACGTTGTCGAGTTGGATCTTGATGATGTCTTCGGATCTAGCTAGGAACGCGCCAAGAATCTCGGGGTCAAAGTGTGTCCCCGACTCTTCCGACATAATCATCAAACACTTTTCACGTGGAAACGGTTTTTTGTAAGGGCGTGAACTGCTCAGTGCGTCGAATACGTCAGCTACTGCTGTGATACGCCCTTCGACAGGAATGTCTTCACCTGAGAGTCCGATGGGATAGCCTGTTCCGTCGTACCACTCGTGGTGAGTTAAGGCGATTCTCGCGGCCATCAAGATGATGTCCGAGGATTCGACGTTCAAGATTCTCGCGCCTAACTCTGGGTGTGCGTACATCACGATGCGTTCGCGTGGCGAAAGCGGCTGGATGATCTTGTGACCGAACATGCAGTGTTTCTGCATTAGGTCATATTCTTCCGGAGCAAGTCCGCCTCTCTTCTTTAGGATTCCGTCGGGAATTGCAATCTTACCCACGTCGTGGAGTTGGGCTGCCTGTTCGATCTGTTCGACGTAGTCTCGCGGATAACCTAATTCTTCTGCGATGAGGCCTGCGTAGCGTCCAACTCGAACAATGTGACGACCCGTATCATCGTCTCGATACTCAGCTGCGCGGGCAAGGCACTCGATCACGTGCTTTCGCGAAATAGCAAGTTCGCGAGTTCGCTCGTGAACCGCTTGTTCGAGTCGTTCCGCGTTCGCTACCAGGTCGTCCTGGTGAGACTTCACCAACAACATGTTGCGAACTCGAGGAATCAATTCACTTGGATCAACCGGCTTGGCAATGAAATCAGTTGCACCGAGTTGCAAAGCCGTTAGCTTCGTTTCACGATCAGTGGATGCGGTAAGGATGACCACGGGGATGTTTTCGAGCTGTGGATCCTGGCGGACCGCCTTGAGAATATCGAGACCGGTGATGTTGGGCATCACGATGTCGAGGAGTACCAAGTCCGGTTTTTTGTCGGTGATCAGATCGATCGCTGTACGCGAGTCCGTCGTGGCAATGAAACTCTTGTAGCCATCGGCTTCGAGGTACTTCCTCGTGACTTTGACGTTCACCGACTCGTCGTCCACGATCATTATCGTGCTCGAGGCTTTCACGTCGTCGATCGTCGAACCGGTGAGCGAATGGTTCAGCCGTGGTTCGGCTGCCTCCGTCCCTTTGGGCGTCAGAGTTGCGATTGGGGATGTGGTCATTTTCAGTTTCTGCTGTCGCACGTGGATTGCGCTTAGATACGGAAATATATTTCTATGCTTAAACATAGGGCGAGCTATACGGCTTGTTCTGTTTTTTGGTTGGATAAACGCAGCCTGTGGCAAAATTTCACAAATCGTTGGATTCTCTCATCACCCCGCACTTTCTGAGCTAAGCTTTCAGCGAATTCACACGATCATCAGGGATAATAGATATGTCTTCACGTTTTCCTGCTCTAGCTCTCATTTGCGTGGCACTCGTTTCGAACGTAGCGGCCGAAACGATTGAAGGGTTTGCCGAGCCCTATAAGAACGTCGAACTCGCATTCGGTGATGCCGGAATCATCGCTCGAATCGATGTTGTTGAAGGTGACCACGTACAAAAAGGGCAGCCGCTAATCGCATTGGACAGCACGGTGCTCAAGGCGACGCTTGCCATTGCAAAAAAGAAGGCCAGTTCCAGCAGCGCTTTTGATGAAGCTCGTGCAGAACTTAATTTGCACAACGAACGACTTTCGCAGATCCTGTTGCTTCGCCAGCGAGGTCACGCAACGCAACGAGAGCTGTCACGCTCGCAGACTGATGCAGCTGTCGCTGAAGCGCGGATGCGACGTGCGAAGGATGAGATTTCGCTATCCCAGTTGGAATACAAACGTATTGAAGCCCAGATTTCGCAGCGTCGAATTGACAGCCCTTTCGCAGGTATAGTTACAAAAATTCACCGAAGCGAAGGTGAGCCCACACTAGTTACAGACCCACGGATCGTTACTTTGGCGCAGCTTGATAAGTTGAGAGTCAAATTTCCAGCAACGCCTACTCAGGCAGCCAATTTGAAGAAAGACCAACGCGTTTCTCTGGAGCTTGCTGACGGCGGAGGATCAGTTCCGGCGATCATCGAGCGGCTTGGGGCTACCGTTGATGCGAAGAGTGGCACGTTGGAAGTACACGTAGTCATTGATAACGCCGATGGTGCCGTTCGGAGTGGTTTACGTTGCCTTTTGGATGTCGACGCCGATCATTCAAACGCTGACCGAAATTCAGTTGCGAAAGCTACACGATAAGTCGTGGCCGGTGTCTTGCTACTCGCCAACTTTGTAACGGAGCAATGAGATGTCTGCTGCTCCGCCGGTATCGGAACCACAAAAGCGTACGAGGCTCTCAGCGAAAGAAGCTGCCGAGCGACTTTGGACTTTAGCCGATACTTCGAGCTCACGCGAATTACTGGCTGAAGAAATTGTTGAAATCGCTGCGGAGTTAACCGGGGCGTTGGGTGTTGTTTTTCTTGAGCGTGACGCTGAGAAAAAACTCGTCATTCAGCCGAAGTACTACTCGCCGTCACACTTGTCGCACCTGCGAGCTCTGCTGCAGCACGTGATGCGATTGGCAGCGGTTGCTGCCGCAGAAGGTACCCCGCAAGCTGGAACAACGGAGGCGGATTCCAACCTTCTAGTGGTTGCCGTGCCAGTGCTTGGTTGTCCGCTCGGAAGCGAATCTCTGGCGGTTGCGATCAGCGTGGAATCGCCAGCGCAGGCGCGCGGGACGATCGCTTATTTGATCCAAGTCATGACTTGGATCGCTGCGTTTCTTGGTGCCGCGAGGAATGCCGAGCAAAACGGTGGTTGTAGTGTTGCTGAGTTTGCTGACCTTCGTTTGGTTCAAGCGATTCTCTTAGATGCGTCGAAAGAGTCATCCAGTACGTCGAGATATCGCGTCGTTGCGGATGGGCTGCGGGACGTGACCGGGGCGGACGAAGTTGTTGTAGGCTTTCGTCGAAACGGTGCCGGACCATGCAAAGTCGCTGGTTACTCCGGGCACGACAAGTTTGATGCTCGCTCGGGGCGGATTGCCGTGTTGGAAGAGCTGCTAGACGAAACCGTCTTGGCTGCAGAGCATTCGTTGAGTGATGAAAAAGTACTCGAAACGCAAGCCACTGATGTACTCCAGCGAGAAACCGGCCAACGTGTAGCACGACGCCGTGAATTGCGTTCCGCAGATGGAACCGTCACTGGCGCGATGCTATTCCTTTCGCCAACCGGCTTTATCACACGTGCGATTTCAGATGAAGCAGTTGGAGTTCTCTCGCAACAACTCACTTGGATGCGACGAGCGGAGCCCACACTACTTCGGAAGTGGTTTGGTGGAATATCAAACTCTGCAACACCCTGGTACAAGCAGAAGTTTCTTTGGGCAGCCACTGCGGCCACCTTGCTGCTATTGCTGATTCCGCTGCCATTGAAAGTGAAAACGGATTGCGTGGTGCAGCCGCAGCAACGAAGATTCGTTTCCGTTCCGTACGAAGGTCGTCTTGAAGAAGCGATGACAAAACCGGGCGAGGTCGTTCTGGCTGGGCAATTGCTTGCGAAAATGGATGGGCGAGACATTCAGTGGGAAATCTCAACACTGACTGCAGACTTAAGGGGTGCGCAAAAGTCTCGCGATTCGGCCGCCGCCGGATTCGAAACAGCGGCTGCACAAATGGCTGGCTTCGAGGCAAAACGACTACAGCTACAAATTGATGAGCTCAACGAACGTCTAAAAAACCTCGAAGTTCGTAGTCCCGTCGACGGCGTTGTGGTCAGTGGCGATCCACAGAAACTAGAAGGTTCGCGATTTGCGATGGGTGACACGTTGTTGGAGGTGGCGCCGCTATCGGAAATGCTCGTCGAGCTAGAAATTCCAGACGAAGACATCTCCCACGTCCGAGTCGGTCAAAGCGTTAGTTACCGTCTTTCGGCAATGCCGCTAACGACATTCGACGGAGTGATCCAGTCGATTCAGCCACGATCGGAATCACGCGAAAACGAGAACGTATTCGTCGGATTTGTCGAACTCAAAAACGCGAACGACACGCTGAGGCCTGGCATGCGTGGGCGAGCGAAAATTGTCGGCGACCGGCACATGCTGGGTTGGAATCTGTTCCACAAAGCTTGGGATCACCTTGTAAGTTGGCTCGCGTGGTAGGCCAGTGCAATGAACGAACCGCAAAACGAATCTGCGTCCGAAAAGCAGCTCGAGCATTTGGAAGCGCCACTAGGCGAAACACATCGTAGCGAACATCAACCGAGTCTCGCCAAGGTCAAGCTTCGCAAGGAAGTCACCCACTCGCTTCGCTCCTGCGATGGCGAGCCATTTCTGTTGGTCCACGATCCCATTCGCAGTCAATTCTACCGCTTGGGTGTCATCGACTGGCGACTGGCTTCGCTCTTCGATGGCGAGCGAACGCTGCGGCAAGTGGTCGCTGAAGCTGATTCGGTTATCGGAAAAGACAAAGCGCCGCCGGCTGATGTGTCTCGGCTGGCCGGTTGGCTTGTGCAGACGGGACTGGCGGAGATTGTGGAAGGTTCGCTCACCGGAAAACCACAGACTGTGGCACCTGGGCAGTCCTGGGCGAAACCACTTCAGCAAACCGCAAAACTAGGAGCTTGGAATCCGCTTTTCCTTAAGTTTTCGCTACCGAATCCGCAGCCGATTCTTCAAGCCATCTATCCATTAACGTCGTGGATGTTCAGTTCTAGTTTCTTCTTGATCTGGTTGAGCGTATGTGTTTTCGGATGCTATTCCGTGTTCACGCAGTGGACTCGATTTCATTCCTCTTTGTTTGACGTGTTTTCATCGGGCCAGTGGCTACAACTGTTGGTCGTCTGGTTGGTGTTGAAGGTCCTGCATGAGTTGGGCCACGCGGTCTGTTGCATGCGCTATGGTGGTCGCGTAACCCGTTGGGGTTTGATGTTTATCATGTTCTCACCGATCGCATGGGTGGACGTTACGGCGGCGTGGAGTTTTCGTTCAAAGTGGCAGCGCGCTGCTGTATCAGCAGCCGGGATGTACATCGAATTCTTTTTGGCGGCGATCGCTGCCATCGTTTGGGCAAACACGACGAACCCAGTTGTTGCCACCGTGGCCCGCAACGTTGTCATCAGTGCCAGTTTCACGACTCTGCTATTCAACTTGAACTTTTTGATGCGGTTTGACGGTTACTTCATCTTGACCGATTTGCTGGATATTCAAAACCTGTACGAGTCCGGGCAACGCTACCTGCAATATTTCAAGCGACGACATCTGTTTGGGATGCGAGCAACACCAATGAAGTTCACTGGCTGGAAACTGCATTTCATCCGTCTGTACGCTTTTGGTGCGATGATTTGGCGATTGGTTTTTTATGTCGGAATTGTGATCGTTGCAGCACACCTATTTCACGGTGCGGGACTTGTCCTGGCCGTATTCTCGGGACTGTTATGGTTTGGGGTGCCGTTTGTACGGATGTGCTTGATGTTCGCTACCGGAGGAAGTGACGCAGACCCAGTCAGCCGCGTGCGCTTTGCTACTGTCAGCCTCGCGAGTTGCCTTTTGTTTGGTGGCGCGATGTGCTTGCCATGGCCCGGCAGCACGCGGGCCCACGGTTATGTTGAATACTCGCCACTGCATGATCTACGAGTGGATCGCCCTGGCTTTGTGCGTAAGGTACACGTTTCGCCTGGCGATGTTGTAGCGAAAGACCAAGTCTTGCTGACAATGGAGAATCCAGAACTAGTACGCGAACTAGCTGACCTGGAGTTACAGCTGCGAATTCAGAATGTCCAACGTCGGGTCACGCACAATGATGATGATTTGGCTTCTTATTCAGCCGCCGGCAATAAAGTCGAGTCCCTCGAAGAACAAAGGGACCAGCTCGCTTCTCAAATTGAATCGCTGACTGTGCGAGCACCGATCGCTGGTACCGTCATCGCAAACGAGCTTGATTCGTTGGTTGGTAAGTTTATGACTTCCGGTTCGGATTTGCTTTCAGTTGGTTCCACAGGAACGAAAGAAGTTCGACTTTCTATTCCGCAGAAGGAAATAGAGACCTTTCGTGGGTCGATTAACGCGCCTGTACAGCTTTCCATCAAGGGCCATCGTCTGCGTGACCGGTCGGCAACTTTCTCACGCGTAACACCTCGTGCGACGCGGCGCGTGCTCCATCCTGCACTGGCTGCAACCTCGGGAGGACCGCTGGCTGTTCAACCGTCGGCGGATGGTGAAGAAGGTGACTCTCAGGTGCTCGTGGAAGCCAGCTTTGAGGGTATTGTTGCCGTGCCGGAGAGCCTTTCCGACGAATTGCACGCCGGTGAGATTTGCTCAATAAGTTTGGGGCGTGGGCATCGTCGCGTTTACGAAAAACTCTGGCGCTATGGTTGCGAGTTCTTTGATCGCAAGTCTCAGACGTAACCGGCAGCCCTTCGTTTGTGTGGGCAGGGCCAACCAAGTAACCAAGTAGAAGAGCTCCGACCGCACGCGACCGGAGCTCATCGGATTTGTGTGTTGAACGGTAAGCCTAGAATGTCAGCACGGCGTCGATGCCGAAGTATGACTCGTCGTAGTCCGCAGCTGGCGACCAATCGATCCGAACTTCTGGCCGAACGACGACATTCGCATGAGGTCGAATATTAGCACCAAACGTTGCGGCATAGTTCGAGTAACTTCCGAATGCAGGAACAACTCCGCCGTGTGGAGCATAACCCGTCAGAACGTCGCCTTTCCACCATTCGAGGCGGGCACCGAGTCCGAGGCAGTCATTGACGGAGTACAAGAAGTACTGGTTGAGGCCAACATTATCTTCTCCTGTCCCGTTGACTCGCAGCAAGTCACTCTGCACAACCCAATTCAACTTATCCGTCATCGCGACGTCCATGACGATACTGTGTGAATATGCATCGTCGCCACGCGCGCCGAAATTACCTGCGGTCGAAATGTAAGTCAGCGTTGTGTCTTCTCCGAGAGGTGTGCTGAATCCACCAAGCCAAGAATTTCCGCTGTTGAGCTGATCAAAACCGGTATCCCAACCCAGCGTCCAGCCACCATAAACAGTGATGTCGCCGATGTCGCGAGAAGCCAGAACGCCCGTGTGCGTAAATGGCTCGCTGTTGAACATGGTGATTGCGTGGCTGTAGAAAAAGTTATCCGGAGCAGTCACGACTTCGTACCCAACCAGTGTGTAGAAGTGCCCAGCCTTGATATTCCAACCGCCCAATGCCAACTCAGCATACGCTTGCGGGATCGCCCAGCCGTAGGCGCCGTGGTCGAAGCCATTGGCGAAATCCCAGCTACCGGCTGGATTGCCAAACGCTTGGGTCACCGCTGCGTCGGTACCGTACATCACGTCGACTCGAAAACCCAAAGGACTGCCGGCTTCAGCGGCTTTCTCCGCATACAACCAACCTTGCTGCAATGCGAAATTATCAGGGCGATTATTGAAGAGATTATTGTCGGCGGTGTGGTATCCGCCCTGCAACCAGCCGCCAATCTTGATAGCTGGTGGGCAGTCGCCATGCAATGCACCGCTGATCGAAAATGCGTCGCCTAGGTCGCAATCGCATAAGCCACCAAGTTTGCCACCGCAGCCTCCTCCGCATTTTGACAAGCAAGAATCGCGGGTTGTACTGCAGCTGGGGGCAGTATCGCAATTAGCTGCCGCCGCGTCGCAAGCCGGAGCAACATGACTAGATGTAGCGGCCGGTGTGTTGGGGACAAAGGTATTCGGTGGTGTGTAAACCGGCGGAGCGTGTTGTATCACCGGAGGTTCCGCGTTAATCACGGCATCGTCACCGAAAGGGTTCCCTAGCACCTCGCTGATCGCAGGCGCTTCTTGGTAAGCCGCGTTTGTGACCTGCTTCTTGTGTTGCGCCACATTGATGAGGTCGAAGTCCTGGCCGCAGACGGCACTGGTGACTAGTAATTGGCAGGACAGTAACAGAATTGCACGTGTTGTCATCGAATCATTCCTCAACAGCGCACCGGGGCGTGCGCAGTTCCGTGGGAGTTTTGCAGAGGGGAAGAGACGACAAGTCGATGCACAAATCACTGTTAGCGAATGCGCGTCTCAAAGGATAGGACCCTCATACCCGGAAGGATGTATCGACGCGCAAAAAGTGACACTGCCAAACAAAACGAACGAATCGGTACACTCGGAACCCGTCCGGCGTTAAGCTGTGCAGATTGTGCGTTATGCCGGGCCGATAGCGTGCTGTTAGCGGGTCTAGGTCAAGCCGGTTTTAACCTTCGAGTGCCGCCGAGAGTGTGGCAAGGATTTTTTGTTGAGAAGCTTCGAGCGAGCCTTCGTCAATGAATGCACCGGCAGCAGCCTTGTGTCCGCCACCTCCGAATTGTTCGGCGACCTTGCTGCAATCGGCGGGGCCGCGACTTCGAAAACTGACTTTGAAGCCACCTGTTTCTTGTTCCACCATAAAAAACGTCGCTTGTGTGTCGGCGATGCGAAGTCCTTGGTTCACGCAGTTTTCCGTTGCGGTTCTTGGCGCGCCAGTTTCAGCGAAGTCTCTGTTTAATGCGAACGTATGTACGATACGATTGTCAGCCTCGGCTTTCATACGCGAGGCAATGCGTCCGCGAATCACGTTTTGCGGTAGGGTTTCTTGCTCGTAAAGTTGACGGTAAAGCCAAGACGGATCGGCTCCGCCGGCGACAAGTTTTGCGGCAATCTCATAGGAGCTTGCTGAGACTGACGGGAAGCGGAGCCAACCCGTATCGGTCATCAAAGCGGCCAGCAAAGGCAGTGCGATGGACTGTGTTAGCTGAATTCCGGCCGCTTCCGCTAGTTCAGCGATGAGCCTACCAGTTGCCTCACATTCGACGTCTTTGAACTCAATTGCGTCCAAATCGTCGGAGCTCATGTGGTGGTCAATAACTAGCTTCGTTGCCGTCGACTGCCGCATCACATCGGCCATATCGCCAAGCTGAATCCATGCGCTGGTATCGACCACGATAAAGACGTCATGCTCGGGAATAGAATCCGCATTTACGTGGACACCCAGCGTTTGAATCTTGTTGCTGGGATCGATGAAGGCGATGTTGTCGGGCGTCGCGTCCGCGTTGACGATCGACACTTCTTTGCCCATGGCCTCCAGAACTTTCGCGAGGCCGAGTTCGCTACCCAACGAGTCGCAATCGGGACGAACGTGACTGGTAATGAGAAATTTCGTGCCCCGATTTAGCTGTTCGAGGAGTTCGGTCCATCTGAGCGGCATGCGGATTTTTCTGTTGAGTGGTAACTGGGCGATGGCGGCGCGCGACGACCTAATTGTCTCTTATTTCCACCCAAAGATATACCATGCTGCCAAAGAAGCCATTCACCTAACTTAGTAATCTAAAGTTTGAGGCTTCCACTCATCTTTCTTCTTGCCCGTTTCGTTCATGACCTCAGAACCGATTCCGTAACGCTCGGCAAAGTTTTGGCGATAGGCCAGGTCCTCTTTGGACTGTGCTTCTGCTTCTTCGAGTTCTTGTTGTGCTGGCGTTGGCTCAGTTGGGATAGGGGCAGATTTCGGAGCGGCTTGTTTTGGTGTTTTCGGTTTCGGTTTTGGCTTGCTGGACTTGCGTTTCTTGATTTCGCTGTAGCCGAGGAAAAGTACGATTAGGCCAGCAAGAACCGACGGGAGAATGAAGATTAGGCTGTCGAACGTCATTGATGTGTTCCCTCACGCTGGTTCTATCGCGGAGTTTTCATATTGAAACCGTAGATTATTTTGATGGCTTTTCCATGCCATGTTTGCCAGATTGATGCTGACGATTATTGGATTCACCGATTCTAGGTTGCTTGTTTTCTTTGGTCATCACATCCGCGAACAAGGGTGTAAAAAGAAGACGTTTTTATTGCTTATTTTACGAGAGAACGCGTTTTTTCGATGTCGCGAGCCAGTTGCTCTTTGAGTTGCTCGAGCGAATCAAAGCTTTGGACGTCTCGCAAATGGGCAAGAAAGTCAACTTCCAGCGGTTCACCGTAGATCGATTTTTTGAAGTCCAGCAGATGCACTTCGACTTTCGGAACCTTTTCGTGGAAGGTCGGATTTGGCCCGATATTAATTGCGGCAATTTTCGTTTCTCCGCCAACCATCGCGCGGCCCGCGTAAACTCCTACTCCTGGCAAGAGCGTATCCACTGCAGAAAGGTTAGCGGTCGGAAAGCCGATTCCTGCACCCCGCCCTGCCCCATGCGTGACCATGCCGCGAACCCGATATGGTTGCGTCAACATCTCGTTCGCCAAATCAACGTTGCCGTCGGCAATCGCGGCACGCACTCGACTACTGGAAACGAATTCAGTATCGAGTTTGATCGGTGTCACGATGTCCAACGCGATATTATTTCGTTCGCAGAGTTCACGCAACGTATCCGTATTGCCCGCGCGATTCTTTCCGAAGAAAAAGTTGGGCCCTTCCACCACCGCACGCGTTCTCAACTGATCGCAAATGATCTGTTGAAAATACTCTTCGGGTGTGAGCTTCAAAAACTCACGCGACGTAGGAAAAGCGATGACCACGTCCACGTCCAGCATCGCAAGCAGTTCGGCTTTTCGGTCGACCCAGGTTAGTGGCGCAGGGGCTTCGTCTGGACGCAAGAGCCGCACAGGATGTGGCTCGAAAGTGAACACGACCGATGGCCCACCGAATTCCTTCGCCCGAGTCGTGAGTCGCTTGAGCAGTTCCGCGTGCCCACGATGGACTCCGTCAAAGTTGCCAATCGTCACGGCGCCCGCGCGGAAGTCGTCGGGTAACTCGTCGATGGCGGAGTACAAATTCATGGTGCTTATCCGAGCTTACGTGCTCTCCGATCGAGCGTTTTGCGCAATCATGCCCGCAAGGTAACCACCTTTGAAACCCGCGTCGATGTTGACCACCGCAACGTTGGCCGCGCAGCTGTTGAGCATACTCAAGAGTGCCGCAACACCACCCAGGTTCGCGCCGTAGCCGACGCTCGTGGGAACCGCGATTATTGGGACGGAAAGAAAACCAGCCACTACGCTGGGTAAAGCGCCTTCCATTCCTGCGACGACGACGACGCATTGCGCGTTTTGCAATTGGTCTAAATGGGCCGGCAATCGATGAGGTCCGGCAACACCAACGTCTCGCACTAGGTTCGCTTCGACTCCCATCCATCGCAGCGTTTCGAGCACCTCTTCGGCAACGGGCAAGTCGCTAGTGCCTGCCGTGACAACGGCAACGGAGCCTGTTGTTGCAGCTTGATTTGATCGAACGGTGCGCGCGACGGGATTGTAGCTGAGTTCCGGAAACTCTTGCAACAACGCATCGGCTTGTTCGGCATTCATACGCGTAACTAGAATCGGTTGCTGTGCATCTTTCAACTTCGCGACGATTGCCAGCAAGGCCTCGATTGTTTTGCCTTCCCCGAACACAACCTCCGGATACCCAGCACGACGCTGTCGATCTAAATCGATGTTGGCATGATCGGTAGTGGCAATCGATAGTTTGGCGGCTTCTCGGAGGAAGTCTTCCTCGGTTAAGTCTCCTGCCAGCAAGCGGCGTGCTAGTTCTTCAGTCGAATGGCTCATTGCTAGCAAGTTGAGCGACCGCCGCATTGTTGTCAAGCGACGTTGTAGCGTCCGGCTATCGGACTGTTCACAAGCCTTGCTCTGATTCCGGCAAATTCGTATCATCCCGCCCCAACCGCCCATTTGGATGCCCGAACGTGCTCGACTTTGAAGTGAAAAAATTCACGCGTGTTTGCGCGGAAACGGAAAGCGAGTTCAAAGCGGGCGATACATTTTTCGCCTATTTGATTCGTGACGGTGGTGAAACGGTTCGTCGTGATGTTTCGGTGGAAGCATGGGAAGGCCCACCTGAAGATTGCATCGCTTGGTGGAAGGCGAGTGTGCCCGATCCCAAATCGAAAAAACTGAACTGGGCACCGAATGATGTAATGCTTCACTACTTCCACGAAACGGACGATAAACCCGACGAGCTTGACGTTCGGTATGTGTTGACGCTGCTGTTGATTCGGCGGCGGATTTTTAAGTTGGTGGATACGACGGAGGAAGAGCAGCTGGGAGAAGCCCTTGTTTGCTACTGCTCGAAAAACGAAAACGAGTACACCGTTCCCGTGATGAACATCTCATCCGAACGTGCGTTAGAAATTCAATCGTTGTTGTCGCAATTGATGGTAGACGCAGGAAGCTAAGCATGACCAACGATTTGGCCCGACATATGAACATTGTTCAACGATTGAGTTTGCTCTTGTTCGTTGCATTCACGCTGTTCTCTTCGGGTTGCATGTTGACGCGTCCTTCCGCCGTAAACAATGCGCCGATCGTTTTTCAAACTCCGCCCGACCTTAATCAAGTTGTCTCCGCCATCAATGCAAACAGCGATCGCGTCCGGCAGCTTAACAGCGAAAACGTTCGACTCTCGATTCCTGGTCAGCTCGGCGCGTTGCGCTCGACGATTGACTTTGATCGCATGGCTGGTCCGAACAGTCCCGGAAGGTTTCGGTTGTCTGGTGATGCATTGGGGTCGCGGCAGCTCGACCTGGGGAGCAACGACAATGAATATTGGATGTGGGTCAAGCAGAATAAGCCGCCGACTGTTTTCTGGGGAAGGCATAGTCAGTTCTATCA
>CAYNJG010000036.1:0-43651 GCA_964397295.1 uncultured Pirellulaceae bacterium | reverse complement strand
GGTTGCGGAACTAAAGAACAACTCATTAAACCCGTTGCATGACAAAGTGACGGAGGCAATGACGATCAATGAGACCAGCTTCTTTCGCGACATGCAGCCGTTCGACGCGTTAAAAGATCACGTAATCCCAGACCTTGTCGAGGACCGGGCGGCGCTTCGTTCACTCTCGATTTGGTCCGCGGCTGCATCAAGCGGTCAGGAAGCCTACAGCATCGCGATCACGATTCGGACTCATTTCCCAAAGTTGAAAGACTGGAAGGTTCGCATCCTCGGCACGGATCTGTCCGATGACATGGTGCAAAGAACAAACGATGGGACGTACAGTCAATTCGAAGTTAATCGAGGGTTGCCGGCTTCGTTGCTAATTCGGAACTTCGACAAGAATGGGCTCAATTGGAAAGTGAAACCCGAGCTTGGCGAAATGGTGTCCGCCAAGAAAATGAACCTCACTGAAAAATGGACGACGATCACAAAGCATGATGTCGTTTTCCTGCGTAACGTTCTCATCTACTTTGACTTGCCTACCAAAGCTCAGATCTTGCGTCGTATTCACGAATCGATGCGTTCCGACGGCTACCTATTCCTAGGTGGCGGCGAAACTCTGATTCAACTCGATGTACCCTTCGAGCGAGTCACCATCGGCAGCACTGTGGCGTTTCGGCCGTCCAAATAGCATAGGAAATCATTTCATGGCAATTGACATCGTCACAATGAATCAAATCGTCGAGAACGTGTTTCGAGAAATGCTCGGCATGACAACCGCCGTACTCGATCCGAATACGCCGCCGCTTGTTCAAGGAGGGCTGTCGGCGTCGATTCAAATCTCGGGCGTCAAGAAGGAGGTTTTTGTTGTCGACGCGCCTCTAGCTAGTGCGAACGCAATCGCCGAGATCATGTTCTCGGCAGATCCTGGCAGCCTCAGCGATTCCGAAGTTCGTGACGCGCTTGGTGAAGTTGCAAATATGATCGGTGGCAACGTCAAAGGCACCTACGATGGCGAGTCCCAGTTGTCGCTTCCTGCCGTGACTTCCATTAATGGATCGCCCCCACAAATGGACTTCGACCGGCGAACCTTGATCGCCATTTCAGGCCATCCGATTTCGATACATTGGCATGACATTTTGCCAGTTTCTGCGTGACGTTCATGCAGGTGAAGTTGTTAGCAATTTTGGTTCTAGGAACAAACAGGAGTGAAATTAGATGAAGATTTTAGTAGTCGACGACAGCAAGGCGATGCGGATGATCGTGAAACGCACTTTGAAGCAAACGGACTTGGCCAAGTCTGAAATTGTTGAAGCTGAAAACGGCCTCGAAGCGCTCGAACAGGTTTCGGCCGAAGAGCCTGGACTGATTCTCTGCGACTGGAATATGCCCGAGATGTCTGGGATTGAATTCCTGCAGAAGCTGCGTGCGTCAGGGTCAACAGTGACCTTTGGATTTATAACAACCGAATCCAGCGCGGAAGCCGAATCGCTTGCCATGGAGTCCGGCGCCCAGTTCATCATCAAGAAGCCATTCAATGCGGATGCGTTAAATCAAGCCTTAACAGCTCACGTGTCCTAGAGTCCCACCAAACCTACGAAAGTGAAACCAAATGCCTACAACATCGTTAACAACGAAGGATCAGGTCGTCCAGCTGCTGAGCGACCTGTACGGTCTCGACGTTTCGGAAATAGAGCCTTCAACGCCGCGGATTTATTCCATCGCCGAATACCTTAACGAAGAATCCAAAGCGGTCGGATACATCGCGTGCGATCTTGAGACAGGGTGTCGCCTCGGTGCGGCATTGACGCAGATTCCTGCGGGGCGAGTGGAAGAAGCCGTCAAGGATGGAGCGATGCCAGATAGCATCATGGAAAACCTCCATGAAGTGCTAAACATTTGCGTCAACTTACTGACTGCTACTGGTGGCGGCAGGGTACTTCTTGGGCGTTCCGCCTATGGTGAATCAGCAGAGCACTACTCCGAATTGAGCAAGGACCTCGAATCTCGAACTGCGGACCTCGTTGGATTCGAAATCGCTCGATACGGCAAGTGTGTTCTTTCCATAAGCACCTAAAAGCATGAATACCGATCGCAGTTTGAGTGGATGTTAGAGATAAGAAAAGGAGCGCAACATTGGCTGACCTATATCACGAAACCTTGGTTATCGCAGCCAACGAATTAGGACCACTCCCGCAGTCGGTAACACGGCTTTCGGCACTGTTTGCCGACCCGAACTATGAATTACGGGAAGTGGTCAAAGCGGTTGAACTTGATTCTTCGATGGCAGGTCGACTGATTGGTTTGGCCAATTCGTCCGCGTATGCTGGTAACACGGTTTCGAGCGTGAGAGATGCTGTTGTCCGACTTGGTGCTGGCGTGGTCCGTTGTGTCGCGGTTGCTGCCAGCGTACGGCCTAAGTCAGATATGGAACTCTCCGTTTTCAACTTGACTCCAGAGTCTTACTGGCAGCACTGTGTAGCGGTACTCAGTTTCGCAGAAGAACTTGCCGCCTATAAGCCACGTACCTTCACAGACGACTTCGCAACGGCAGCGTTGCTACATGATTTCGGTAAACTCTTGCTGGCGGAGACACTGTCTCCCACATATCTCGACCTCTTGAATCAGCAAGATGAATGCCTTCCAAGTATTGAACGAGAAATGCGGGCGTTGGGCGTAAATCATGCAGAAGTCAGTGCAGTAGTGGCACAGTCTTGGAAGCTACCCGACGACTTGGTCCGCGCCGTGCAACACCATCACACGCCGAGCATGTGTGATACTCCGATGTGCTACGGATTGAGCATCTCAAACCACCTTGCCCGGCGACTGGAATCGGGTGAGCAAGAAAACGAATGTGTTGCTGCAACACAGGCTCTATCGATGGCGTCGATTGGACTAGATGGGGAAGAACTGGACATCATATTTGAACGAGGTGCGGAACGATTCGATGCAACCATTGGAGTATTTCAATAGCCTGTCGTAACCATGATGGAAACGGTTTTCATCAGTCGAACACTGGTCGAGAATATTGAATGCGCTTCCGAACCGCGTTTGCCGTTCAGTTATTTCGGGTGCGTCAACAATGATGCGGGTGATCTCCTCGCCTGAAATCAAGTCGTATAGGAAAACAGCACCCTGGTCACCATCGGCGCTAAAATTGGGAATTCCAAATGCAAGCGTATCACCAAAAAGGGAGACGTCGGTCAAGCGACCATTAATTGTCGGCGGAACTCTGGCAACCGCTCAACAAGCACCGCTTCGCGGGCTTTTTCTTGTCGTAGCCTGGCAAAGGCTGCTTGCTCTTTTCGAAGTCGCTCGTAGGCATGAACAAGTTCTAGGTCCGCATCGTCAAGGTCGCTCTTTTTCACGTCGATCTCCTTCTCGCCAACCTTGATCGAAATGTAGAGGTGGCCGACTTTCCGAAGTTGACCGCGCAGTTGCTTGCCATTTGCCAGCTGCCATACGCGGCGTTTGCCAATTCTTCGAGTGGCTTCGTAGTCTGGCTGAGGAGGCAACATCGCGTAAATTGTCTTGCCGTTTATGGTGACGACGGCTTGCTTCTCCAACTTTTGTTGGGGTTTCGATTTCGTCTGTGTCGCTTGTTGTTTGGGCGACTTAATCTCCAACGGCTTTTCCACGACCGGTTCCGTGTTCTTTTTGGGTTCGGCCTTCGACTCGAATTCGTCTGGGGTTTCCTCTGGTTTGATGGCTGGTGGCGAAATCTGCGTTGATGGATCGGGCGTCTCGGCTAAGACGACGGCGGGCGAAGTGTCGATTCCGGAGATTCCTATAAATCCGCATGTAATTGCGAATGTCAATGCGCTAACTACACCGCGACGCCCCAAAGATGCGGTTGAGATCGACTTCTGCAGAAAGCGAAGACGAGCAATGACATCCGGCGTGCTTGCCATTGCCATCCCAGCTACGTGGTTCGCCTCCGTAAGTTGCAACGCGATTCTCGCGAGGCTGCTCTGGTACGCTTCGCCGCCGACATGTTGCGACGAGATTCCGTCGCACAATCGTTCACAAGCATTGCGATGCGCCTTCGGCATCTTCCAGCACAACGGGTTGGGCCAGAGCGAAATTGAGACGGCGCGAATCCACGCGTCCCATGCAAGGTCGGATCCACGAACATGAGCAAGCTCGTGCGTTAACGCTGCATTCAGGTCATCGCGATTGTCGCCGGCGAGCATTCGTTGGGGCAGCAGAATCTTTGGCTGAAACAAGCCGGCTACGGACGGAGCACGAAACTCGGTTGTCGACACCACGTCCACTGTTTGAATGCCGAGTTGCAATGCAATCTCGTTGGTGCACTGTTGCACCCAATCCGGTACTCGTTCTGTTCGTGCAAGTAAAGCGGCAAGCCGCCACTGCGACAGAATCCATTTCACTATCATGAGCGATACGCCAGACAGCCAGACGATGGCGGCGAGCGAGAGTGGCGACGACCTGCGTTCCTGACTTGAAATCCAGGATGTGTTCCTTGGCTCGGTGGACACTTCGGGATCGAATCCATTCGGCAGGACCGATGTCGGAGTTTCAACAGTCACTTCGCTGGCGGGTAACGACGCTTCGTTCGTTACGGCTTGTGGAAGCTTTGAGCTTAATGCAGCTACACGAATTGCCGTCGGCAATCGGAACGCAATCAGCGGTTTGCAAAAGGCCGCAAGTGCGATCGCCACGAGGCTGATACTGCCGGTGCGCCATAGCCAGACCCGCCATCGCGGGTTCGCGTTTGCAAACCAAAAGTGAAATCCCAAGAGGCCGCCTGAGACAAAGCCAACCCTAAGCACCAAGCCGAGCAACCCATCGATTTCGCCGTTCATTTTTTCCGCCCTTTCCGGGGTTTGGTTGCGTCTTTGATGAAAGACTGCAGCTCCTTGATGTCCGCTTCGGTCAACTGCTCTTCCTCTGCGAGCTGAAACAGCAATCCTCGGAGCGAGCCATCCGAGAACGCATCGGCGAGGTCGCCGAGCATCGAACGGAATGCCCGCTTCTGTTTGGTGCGGGCCTTGTAGAAGTAGGCCTTGCCGGCTTTACGCCGGGTGATGTGGCCCTTTTGAACTAGAATCGTCAGGTACGACCGCAATGCCGGGTTCTTAATCGTCTCGGGGAAACGCATCTGGATTTCGGACGGTTTCTGCTCGCCGTATTCCCACAGCAATCGCATTACCGCCAGTTCGCCGGGAGTGAATCGCATGCAACCTTTCTCCGGTGTGCCCTATGTGCAGATGTTACTGCACATGAGGTCGTGGAGTCAAGAATGGACGTTCATTCTGCTAGACGGATATACGAACGAGCTAGAAGAAAAACACAAAAAACGATTTGAAGTCTCGTCGCGACGAAACATTTTGTACTTTCTCTGTGCTCTTCTGGAGCACGGCCCATTTGAAGCGGAATTCGCTACGGCTCAATACGTTCGGTCGAAGATGACCGCGAGGTCGAGCACCTCGCGATCATGGCTTCTAAGTCATGAGCTGCTTCAAGGCAATTTGAGACCGTGCTCCATGAGGAGTTTGGCCACAGCAGTCCGGTCTTGATCCCATTGCTTTCGCACGTCCGCGATGGTGGGCGTCGGCGATACGATGCGGGGAACGTCGCGGGAGTCGCCGCCGTCTCGTGCTTCGTCGTCAGTCGAAGGCGCGCCAACAGGCGGTAGTGTTATGGGGCCCATGGGAGGGAATATGCCGTTGTTCGACGTCGCGTAGTAGAGTGCGTCCTTACCGGTGACGGTGTTTGCAATGTCCGCTAGTACGCCTGCAATATCCCTACCTCTTAGTGCACTGAAGACATTTCCAACGTCCCCCCAGGCGTGACGCCCTGGATTCCGAGTAATCAGCGTGGGCTTATTCCACCTGACTTCGTACTCCGTTTGTGAGCTGCGTGGTCCGGAGTAGGGATTCTTGTATGCAGCTTCTATTTCTTCAGCAGTGACAGGGTTGACTCGTTTGATCTCAATTTCGGAAACCGCATAGAGATCAGCTCCCTTTGCAATCAGCAGCTTTGCGAGTTCTAAATCGCCTGCTGCGGCTGCAAAATGAAGAAGTGTTTTGCCGCCGCACCGAGCGTTTACGCATAGTTCTCCAGACTCGATTGCTGCTCTAACTTGGCTTGAGTCGCCGTTGATTAGAGCTTCGATTTCTTTTGGATAGATCAATAGTCGGCTGTGGTAACTCGGCTGGATGAGTGCCAGCTCGTCGAGGCTCAAACCGGAAGCGAGTTGCCATTCTGAGAGACCTGGTGTCTTGATATCTCGAAGCAAGTCAAGTTGGTGCTCGGAGTTGATTGCTTGTGCCAAGTTCGCGTAGCCAGACGATGCGATCAGGTGGCCAACAGCACAATGGGTTCCCCAAGGATCGATAAATACGGGACAGCGACCCGGTACGAAGAGGTTCTGTGGAAACACTCCGTCGATCATGTAAGTTTCAAGTCGCTCGATGTTTTGCGCGCGTTGCTTCAACTGAGCTGAGCTAAGGTGCGATACGTCCGCGTTCTGAAGCTGGTCAATTGCCAGACGCAAGTGAGATTGAATCAGTGCAACTTCTCGATCGATCGTTGTTGTTTGGGTGGAAAGAACGTCGAAGTTTGGGAGACGGTCGGACCAAGCGGGATTTAAACACAGTAGTTGATCCAACAGCGATTGTGTGTCTTCGTTGATAGTTGCTTCAGTCTGGCTGGTTACTTTCGAGTTCTGGGCATGGAGGCAACCAACGAGGCTGCCCATTAGCAAGAGAGCGGTCGTGAATTTGTTCGAGAATGGGAGACGCATCGTTCGGGTTCCTTGTAATGGGGGTTTGGGTGAAGCCAATCTTCACAAGGCTTTGCGAGACCCGCATGCATGAGGGGACACGAAATCCGCGTACTCTTCGCGGGAAAGACACTTTAGAAATGCACTAAACGACGTACTTCGCATGTGCGCGAAGTACGTCGTTATTGATTGCTCAAGGCAATTGGGCAATGAAGGTTCGAAACGGATCTATTCCAGCTCGATCGCCGTTGCGTTCACCGATTCCGCCAGCTTAGGGACGACAACCGCATGTCTCGGATGCGTAATCGCCATATAGGCCATTTCGCCTTTGGGAGAACCTGATTCTGAAAAGACTTGCAGGTTGTCACCATCCAAAGCTAAACCACGAATGGCAATCCAGTATCCCTCGGTGTCGCACATTCCCCGAGCCGCGATCACAACCGATTCTGTTGCAAAATTGACGGTCGCAAGATCGGTTGTGCCCGCTTCCATATTCTGGCCCTCGCACAGCAACTGGTACTCTTCGACAGACCGAATGAGATGGATGCCCTTCGCCTCGAAGAGTCCGCTGGGCCCAACGTTAATGCTCCGCAGGATACTGAGCTCTTGGCCCTGCGTCCCCTTGGGAAACTCGAATTCAGCGTTGGAGCAACCGACGCTTAGAGTGGTCAATCCACTGATCAGGAGAACAAGGATGCACTTTTTCATGGTCATAGTCCTTTCGATTGACGGCAGCGAATTGCTGCTCATCGGGGCCAAAACAAGCTATTCCTCTAAGCGGAAGCCAAAGCATCGCGGGGACACGCCTTTCCGAAATTTCCTGCATTCGAAGGCAGTCGACTGAGCCAGTTTCAGAACTGTTCGTAGTTCTGGCTTCAGTCGGATGGAGTCTGCTTTTCCGCCTAAAGACGGGAGCTCCGTGCGGTTTTTATCGCTCAAGCGGTAGCAAAGAGATGCAGATTTGTGCACGACGGTGCTGCATGCGTCGTATTGCATAGGTTTATGCGGTGAGTGCCTAAACCTGGCGAAAACGTCCAAATAGGGCCGTCCGCCGCCTCTACTTTATGTTTTTGTAAGTCGTTATTAATGAAGGGCTTGCGGGTTTCGTGGCTGCGGGTTGTAACCCGCAGCCTGTCTTGAGCAGTCTCCGCCTGGCATCAAATGACAGGATTTTGATGGTGCCGCTTGCGCAATACGCTGACGTAAATCCGGACCGTCCTTAGAGCAACTCCGGTGAAAGGAAATAGGTCAAGCTCGGCGGTCGGATTCACCGACGCAAGTTACGGCAACCCCTTCCAGATGCGGTTGATGCAACCGATGTTTCGCAGACGATCAGCCTAAGCTCTGCGCTTGCGTAAGAAAAACTGGTTGCAGCGCTGCACTTTCTGTCGCCCTGTTAGCTACGTGACATCGCTTAGTACCGGGATAGCCGGGCGATCATCTCCAGGTCTTGATCATTGGGCACCGTCACCTCAAGAGTTGCTTCACGTCCGTCAGAGCACCTAGCCTTGAGTACGTAAGTGCCATTCGGCAGGCTGATGCCGAACTTGCCACCCTTATTGGTGACAATTCCAATCTCGGAAGTCGGCGTGGTGGCATGTTCAACTGAAATAATCGCTCCCGCAATGGGCTCGCCCCGTTCGTCGACTACAATCCCGATCATGGCAACATCCCGCTTCTGTTCGTCCACTCCTGCAGAACACCTTTGACTTCCGGAGTTATCCTTGGTCCAGAGTTGGCGGAGAAGCCGAAGTGGGTTGGGGTGCCGCCTACACCATATGCATGTATTCCAACCACCATAGGGCGGGACGACGCATCTGCCAAAAGGAAGACGGGCGCTCCGCTTTGCCCGCCAAACGTATCGACTTCATAGAATATTCTACGATTCTCAGCACGTATTACTTTGTCCGCATGATAATGCTGTTCACTGCCATTTCCCTTATCGGCCGGATATCCGCTTACGTTTACGTGAGCCCCGTTAAGGGTCGACGTGGGCAAGGCTGCCGTATCGAACCAACCGAGTTCGTCTCCAATTGGCTCAGCTAAATGAATGGCACCATAGTCCTGGTCACGGTCTTTGCCAACGACCCAACCAGACACGCTCGAGAAACTTCTGCTGATGAAACTTCCGAACCTCCTGTCAGTGCCGTTGCGACCAGGTGTAACCCGGATTTCGGTTGCCCAACCACCCATAGACTGTTCGTCAATTACACAATGACCGGCTGTAACAACTGTTGATGGACCAGCAAGCCAGCCCGTACCGACAAATTGCAAGTCACCCGCAAAAATCTCTAGAGAACAAATCATTCTCCACGGGGCTTCTCCTGTCGAAGCTACAAGTACTCGGTCGTCCGCGGCAAGAATGGATTCGGTACCGCGATTACCAAAAGCAGTAGCAAGCGCAGGAACATTCCTTGTGCTTCTGTACGCAGTAGATGAATTAGACATATTCATGATGATCCTGTTAGTCACGTTCTCGAAAGGCTTGAACAGCTACGAACTTCTTTTCCAGCGACCAACCTTTCGTTTGGAAAGAAGTTCCAACCTGATGTCGGTCGCCGCATCGGCCAACTGACCGCCCTTTGAGAGTAGACAGGCCTTTAACGATCCAAAGAAAGCTGGTTTGGCGGCAGCGAGTCCGGCACCTCCCGACGCAACCGAACTCAAGGCGCTAGCGATGCCCGCAGCGGCTACTGCTCCAACGACGCAACTCCTTAGAGAATCCCAAACTGTTTTGTTGGAAATCTTGCCGGTAGACACGCGTGCGACCGCCGTCCATCGTGTTGTTCGCCGGTAGATTACAGGCACGCGGATTGTGACACGAGCCCATCTAGGTCCGACTCTCTGCTTCTCCGTAACGACTTTGACTTCGGGGACGTTGAGCTTTGTAAGCTCAAACTCTCTTTGTGTCCTGGTTCCCCTTTCGGCGGCTTCAATTCCCCATTCAGAGTCGCTGTCGGCTAATCCTTCGGTTAGAATGAGTTCCGTTGCAATGTCATCCGATTGTTCGTCCGAGCTTCGCTCATTATGTACCGATCGAATTGAAGACGACTCAGGATCGCTATTTTCGTACTCTTCGAAATCGAACAAAGCTTCACCATTGTTTGTAATTATTGTCAAGCTCATTTACCATGCCTTTCGTCTGATTCTGGAGCTAAGATTTCGTCTCTTTCTGTTAGTACATCTCAGGAGTCTGTCACAAACTTTCGAGCATCCGTCGATAACCCACCGTAGTCTTCCGTCATGCAACAACCGTCACCTGATAGTCTTACTACGTCATCCAGTTTGCTAATTCGCGCAAAGAACAATGAGTCCGCTGCTTGGGACCGGCTGGTCATGCTCTACTCGCCATTGATCCATCAATGGTGCCGCCGATGGCATTTGTCCGACGCGGACGCCGATAACTTACAGCAGGAAGTGATACTTGCTGTTTACAAGTCAATTAAAAGGTTCTCGTCGAGCGGCGATTCAACGTTCAGGGGATGGATGTGGACAATCACTCACCGTAGGTATGTCGATCTTCTTAGAAACGCTGATGGGCAACCTAAGGCAATTGGTGGTAGTGACGCTTTGGAACAGATTGCAAAAGCGGAATATGAATCTACCCCCCAGGACGTCGCAGAAGACCGGTTGATTCTTTATCGACGTGCGATCGAACTCATTCGAAGCGAGTTTTCCGAACGAGATTGGGCGGCATTTCAACTTCTGGCCTCTCAGGATCGAAGAGCCAAAGAGGTCGCGACGGAGTTGGGGATGAGTACAAACGCAGTTTATCTCGCAAAGTCGCGTATTCGAAAGCGACTTCGCGAGGAATTCGGGGATCTGATTGACGAGGCGTAGTAGGTGCTGGGAAAAGCAAAGCTAGGAATTGCCTGCCCGTCGTTGGCGACGTTGACGCAATTCGCACGTGGAGAACTCGACTCTGGCCTCGAAGGAATTGCGGAGCACCTTAGTGAGTGTCTTAGCTGTGAGCAGAGATTCGAGACAATCGAAAGAGACACGATTGATGAGTGCTTTTTAGATTCGCAAATTCGTTCCCCATTGAATCTAACGCAAGCAGGGCGGGGACCGTCGGGCCTAATTAGCGGTCAGTGGAGTGACTACTTATCAGACGCCTGTCATGGCCCTACCGAATGTGACCTGAAACAACGAATTGGTCGATTCAAAGTTGTGCGCAGAATCGGAGTTGGCGGGTTTGGGCAGGTTTTCCTTGCTTACGATCCAAAGCTTCGTAGGCACGTTGCGGTCAAGCTTCCACATCACCACCGATTGCAGACTCCCAAACAGCGTCAAGCGTTTCTCCGTGAAGGCCAGTTGTTGGCAAAGCTTGAGCATCCGGGGCTGGTCACGGTACACGACGTGGATGAGACTGACGACGGGCAGCTTTTTCTAGTTATGGAGTTTATCGAAGGTTCTTCGCTATCTCACGCATTAGACACAGCACACTTGACGTACAACCAACGGGTTGCCATTGCCAAGTCGATAACAGCAGCGTTGGGCGCGGCCCACCAACAAGGCCTTGTACATCGAGACCTGAAACCATCCAACGTGCTACTTCGTGACAGCGGTCAAGCTGTTGTCGCGGATTTCGGTTTGGCCAGCGAAATCGAAACCGATGAGCGACAAGGCTTGTGCGGCACGCCCCCGTACATGGCGCCCGAATTGCTTTCTGGCGAGGCCGGACAAGCGTCAGCGCAGACCGACGTTTGGAGTCTTGGCGTTACACTTTATCGACTGTTCACCGGACATCGTCCCTATTCCGGCCAAGCAGTAACTGAGGTACTCGAGGATATCAACAATCAAAGTCCGCGACCTCCATGCAAAGTGAATCGCAGTATGCCTGCGGGGGTTAGTCGCGTCGTACTGAAATGTCTTGAGGTTGACTGCTCGAAAAGGTATCAGAGCGTCGATGAAGTGGCCGGTGCGCTCAAGCGTTCGACCAGCAAGACCTTCGTAGTTGCTTCAAGTCTGGTTGTTCTTTTGGTTGCATTGTCACTCTTGGGGACATGGTCTGTTCGAGAGTACTACGCTCGGCAATCCGTTGACAATTTATTCGTTGCCGACTTGGTGAGCCTCCCTCCTTTCGTTGAGCGACTACGTAGTGACTCAAAAGTTCAAGCGAAGCTCTGCGCGTTGATCGAATCAGAGACTCTGACGGACGAACAGGAGTTCAGGGCAAGACTCGGATCACAAGACTTTGATTTTAGTCTTGAGGATTTCATCAAGGACAGGACTCCCGGTCAATGTCGCGCGATCGCTCAATGCTTATCGTCCTACGAGGATCGTCAGGCGGTTCCTAGCTCGCTGGCTCAAAGCATGGCGAAAGAGAACCTTTCAGATGGCATTTATTTGCGTCTGGCTACAGTGCTCGTCCAAGTGGAAAAGCAATTGGACTGGTCGCCGTACGCTGCTCGAATTGTTCATTCAATCAATCAAGAAATACCAAAGTCCGTCCCAGATTGGTTTTCCGATTTTCGTACTGCCAACGTGCCTCTCTCGCGTCACATAGTGGATGTTCTTGGTATCGAACAAGAGGTAAAACGACGTGTTACCCTAATAGCTGCATTAAGAGGCTGGCATCGTGAAGCGAATGGAGTTTGGAGGGCGCTTGTCGAGTGCAACTTGACACCAGAAGAATTTGGGTTGCTTACTCCAGCTATGAAGCAACTTAAGGACAAAGAGCAATTCTGTGGTCGCATCGAATCAGAGATTCAGAATCAACTCGCGGAAGTTAGTGAAACCGACCTTCGGGGAGACGTAGCTAGGCTTGATGCGAGAACCGCCCGCCTGCGCAATCTCATACTTGCATTGACGGTGCTTGACCGCCATGAATCCCTTTGGCTAAGCCTAAAGGACCGTCGAGAGCCGAGTTTGCGCACGTCTTTGATTCACTCATTTGCCGCATCAGGCATTCCCTCGTCTGTTTTGTTGCAACGATTGTTCGGCGAAAACTCAACCTCGCTTGAGCGCGGCGCTATCGTGCTCGGGATCGCTGAGTATGCGGCCGAACGCGAAAAAATGACGCCGATCTTGGCCGATTTGTATGAACGAGACCCGGATGCATATGTGCATTCAGCAGCTGGCTTCGCTTTAAATCACTTTGGCGAGAAGGCGACGCGAGAACGATTGGATGCATCCGGTGGAGAATCTGCCCAATCAGAGTGGTACCGGAGAAACGGCCATACGTTCGTTCGCATTGAGCCAGGGGAAGAGAACCCCTATTTGATTGGTCGGTATTCAGAAAAAGGGGGCATGCGCAGCCCGTCGAAGGCTGCGCCGACCTTCTACATGTCTGTGACTCCGGTGACTATCGAACAGATTCGCACCACATTGCCCAACCATCCAATCAAGCCCGCGGTTAGTGACCCGAAAGTGCCCGTCACCCGAGATGACAATTTCCTACACAGAGACGCAATGCAATACTGCGTCGAACTTTCAAAGCTAGATGGGCTAACTCCGGACGAATGGTGCTACGAGTACGTGGAGAAGAACGGAGAGCAGGTGTTAATGCCCAAGTCTGATTTTCTTGCTAAGCCAGGGTATCGGTTACCCACCGATGCAGAATGCGTTTACGCTTTTTCCGGCGGGATGGTCGCAGAAACGTACTTTGGCAGTCCCACTTTTTGCCCTCAATACGAATGGCGAAAAGGTAATGCAGAGGGACAGCGTCGCACACCAGCTCTGCTACGCCCGAATCCACTGGGACTTTTCGACGCGTTGGGTAACGTACGCTGCGCCGCACAAGATACGCTTGCCGATTATCGAAAGGATACCGATCCTAGGTTCCGAAGCGTCAGCAAGGATTTCTATTATTATTTTGGGTACGAGCTTATCGCAATTCGAGGCGGAGACCATCAAGCTCCTTCGCGGCTTATGTCGGTCGATGACCAACTCAATGCTGAGCCGAGCTCCGACTACAAATTTTACCCAACTGGCTTTCGTGTGGTATACTCCGCGCGATGAAAGCAAACCTCATACGAGATTCGCTTCCACTCGGAAACCAAGTTCGGTATTGACAACCGTTTAGCCGTGCTCAAAATCGTCGTTGAATCGACTTGCAAAATGGGAGAAGAAAGATGAATGCGCCAAATGGCTACACGATAGGTCAAAACGGACCGAACGGGAGTTGCCAGTACACATTTAAGAAAGGAAAATGGGAGCTTACTGCGACCCAATCACCGATTTCAAGCGGGTACACATGCCCGACTCCTATATCACCTGGTGGTGGTATGCCGTCAGGCGATGAAGGTGATACTGTTTGGATTCATGCTATCGGATAATTGCGGGAAAACACGGGAACACATTAGGTGAAGCCTCGATTGGATACGCCCTCTCCATGCAAGTATCGCCGAGAGAGTGATAGAAAAACCTTCTGTAGCTTGGTGCCGCTAATAGCGGAGTCCCAGGACGAATTTCTGACTGAGGTATCCAGGGACGAGTGCGACGTTTGCTCAACGTTTTTCGCGCCGTCTCGAGAAGAACCCAACCCGGTCGTAGCCTCGCTCGTAGAACAAGCTGCAGACGCTTCCGGCAACCACCGTCTTAAGGAATGGACATATCGGTTTCATCGAATTGGTTTGTTTCCTGAGACCGTCGGCGATGATGGCATTGTCATCCGGGACAAGGGGGAGTTGGCCAGAGAGCAGGCTTCTCACCCATGTTTTTATCTGGTTCGCCGTCGCGATCAGTCGTTCTCGGAGGGTGACCATAGAAGTGGCTGGCCCTACGCGTTTGATGCCTTGTCAAATCTTCACTGCGGTGACGGCATCGTGCTCGACGATTTTATTGAGCAACGCTTTGGATACCACATGGGCGCACCGGGATATCGTGAGCCATGGATCGGTATCTTCCATCATCCTTTAGATGATCCCGGTTTCACCGGCACCCGAAACAACCTGAACGCGATGCTGCAGACAGCCTACTGGCGCGAAGCGGAGCCTTGGCTACGTGGTGTCATTACGCTTTCAGACTATTTGACCAATCAGCTAAGGGGTTACTTTTCGGAGGTTCGACCGGATCTCCCGATAGCTTCAGTCAAGCATCCGATGAGGATTCCGGAAACGAAGTGGTCTTTCGAGCGATTCTCGGCCAACCCAAAGCAAAAGCTGATTCAGATGGGTTGGTACCAGCGCAACACTCAGGCGATCTACAGCGTCCCTCCGGTCCCGCTGCGCAAGTACCGCGTTTTTCCCTGCCGATGGCTTCACGAGCACTACGACGAAAAGATTCGCTCGCACTTTGCGAAGGATATCCAGCGATACGAGTGCCGAGTTACTGAGCGTGCGTACATCCATGCCGATGAATACGAAGCAGCCTTGACGGAGAATGTCATGTTTAGTCACATCATTACGGCGTCAGCGAACAACGTCGTCGTCGATTGCATTGCTGCAAACACGCCTCTCATCATCAATCCGCACCCAGCCGTTGTAGAGTACTTGGGCACAGATTACCCGTTGTACTACACCGACTTTGATGAAGTACCCGAGTTGTGCACCAAAGACGCCCTCCTTGCTGCTAACAGTTACTTGTCAAATCTCGACAAATCATGGGCTTCTGCGGATTCGTTCCGAGATTCTGTGGCCAGTGCAGTGAGAGCATTCACAACCGAAGGCTGCACTCAGTGAGTATGGGTCGTGTCATCTACACCGTTGTCATTGGGCAGGCTATCGAGCGTTTGGCAAGGCTAACGCTCCCTAGGATGCAGCGGTATGCAGATCGATGTGGTGCAGATCTTGTCATTTACCAGAAGAATACGACCGATGGCCCTCACTTTTCGAAGTTTGACGCCATCATTCAAGGGTACGAACGCGGATATGAGCAGTTGCTATTCCTTGACGCCGACATCTTGGTCGCAAACGATGACGAAGATATCTTCAATGAGTATACCTGTGCTCTCCACGACGAGAGTGTAACGCCAGTCGGCGAACCGTCTCGTATACTCGCTTGTGCATTTGCCGAGATACGGCGGAATTTCGATCCAGATTTCACACCACCTTATTACAACTCTGGCGTGATGCTTTTTGATCGCCAAACGATGGAACCTCTAGCAAAACGGCTCCAAGAAATCGAACGCATTCGACTTGTACTTTGGGACCAATGCCAGCTGAACTGGCACCTCCGCGTGATCGGCGCCCCAGCACAAAACATGGCTGCGAAATGGAATTACCAATATAGCTGGACACAGAGAGACGGCCGAACCGTTTTCCCTGATGATCTTCGATTTCTGCACTTCTGCGGTACAGAGTATGGCGACAAGACGCCTATGGTCCAACAGGTCTGTTCCGAGCTAGGAATTCGCTCGTCCGATAAATCCTGACAGACTCTTTCGATGAGCTTACGTAGGTAAGGAATAGTACGTGCCTTTGTAGATTGCCTCCGTTGGCGATTGGCCAAAAAGGTATTTGCTTTGTTTCTACGAGCTAAGTTCGAACACTCTGTTGGTGTTGAGAGATGAGAGCGAAAAACAATGAGCTAAGGAAAAGTACGATACATCAGCTTGAAAAGCTGACGTTGCGCGAACTAGCTCAAACACTCTCACTGCGTTCAAAAGCTTACAAGGACAAGTCACTTCATCGACCGGAATTGGCTGACTTAATTGGCCGACACTACGGCTGGCGAACAACAGCGAACACGTTAGCTGCGGCTATGCGGATAGGTTACGACCAGTTTGATACTCACGTCTCGTGCAACGTACTACCAGCTTGGCTTTTCTCCTCCGGGTACGCCGATGGACTTGTTGTTGCGAGCCGCTTTTTCACAACGCCAAACCGATGCGTGTCTGGTACGACGACTGCTAGGGAATTCTTCAATGCTGTTTGGCTGTCGGAACTTGATCATGGAACCCGACTCTGCATCGCAATGGTTCGACAGGAGCTAATCCCCTTTTATCTTAGACTTGGCTTCTACTATGTCGTAAACTCCGCCCATTTGGATCAGCGTGACAGGCCCGCGTGCGCCATGATCTGTCCTGCAAACGAAAAATACGGTAGCCCATACTCTAGCACCTTTACAGATATCGAAGGGGCGTGTTGCATTGATGAACTTTTGGAATGCGCCCAACTTTTGATGCAATACAGAACGATTAAGAACCAATTCAACAAGGAGATTGCGAATGGACCCCGTACTCAAAGTCATCGAGCAAGCGAAAGCTACCTTTAGGTCCGATATCGAACGCGTCGCGTCAAGTGGTGGAATTACCAGGCGTATTTATGTGCGGTGGCTTTCATTCCAATACCATCTCACGAAGGGCGTGCAAAAACACTTCTTGGCCGTCGCTGCACACCCGTCTCTAGCAGGTAAGCGATCGCTTCGTGACTTCCTCTATCGTTTTGCTCTCGAGGAAGAACCGCACTATGAGATAGCAAGAAAGGACCTTGAATACATGGGCACTGAGCCCTTGGCTTGCCCACTCGATGTCAAGCTATGGTGGACGTTCTTCGACAGGATTGTCGTGGAACGCCCCTTTGTGCGATTGGGGGCCACGTGCATACTCGAAAACCTGGGTGCCGGGGCGGGAGCGTTGGGGCATCGAATGTTGGACGAGGCCGATTTTCTAAATAAATCAAATACACGCTTTTTCGATATCCACTTTCATGAAGAACTCCCGCATGGAGATCAAATCATCGAGGCCCTGACAGCTGGAAAGCTGTCCGACGCCGAGGTGGTCGATCTGGTCGAAGGCGCCAATGTCGGTTCTACGATGTACCTCCGAATGTCGCGTTGGGCAATGGGATTTGACGTCCTTACAAATGACTTCGCTATTGACCGTGAAATTATAGTAGCGTAGCGCCGCACGATTTGCCAGATGATTTCCGGTGAGCGGTTACCCCAACAGGTCGAACTCGATCGACCAGCGACAGGAAAATCGACCGTTGAGTTCATTGTGCACCGAATGCGATTTATGATTTCGCTCGGATGAGGCATCTGTGTGATCTTGTCACACCGCTGCGAGTTATCGCTGCGGGGCATCTGCCGAAGTTGGACAGTCAGATCGCAGAGTTGCAAGTTAACTGCGCGAGACATTCGTGAAGCACTTGAAAAAACGCGGCCAATGGTGCATGCGTCAGTGATCAGCTCAAGCGACTCGAGACCAAGGGACTGGTGAAACGCGAGAAGGGCTCAAGCGGCAAAGCGTATATCTACACCGCCACGGTTCGTCCTTCCAAGACGCGGCGGCGTCTGGTGAACGATCTAACGGATCGAGTCTTTGCTGGAAGCGGTGTCGATTTGGTTGCCTCGCTGCTCGAAAGCCGACCACCGAGTCCCGACGAAATTGATGCCCACAACCAGGCACGCCCCGCGAAGGACGTGCCGATCTACGTTCACAAGCTTGGTAGCTGGCCGGTCGAGGGTGCCAGCGCTTATGGTGAATTCCATGCGGGGTTTAACGAGGAAGTGCCGAAGACCAACGACTAAGGAATCTGGACGTGGACTTGGGCGCCGCACGTGCCTTTCCGCGTCGACCCATCAACGAAGCGTTCGAGGCAGCGCGTCAAAGCGAAAATGGTCGACCCCGATACGGATGAAGTCACGTTCTCGCTAAACCCGCAGTTGAAAGTCGTCGGAACCGTGGTCGATGATGACACCAACTAACAAAGATTTCGACGTCGTTGCCGGTGGCGAAACGTCGCAAAGATGGCAGCATGATTGAAGCCTGGCATCTCGCCAAAAAGGCAAGCCATTCCTAGAGAAATAGAATCTTGTCTGCCATGGTTGGGTGGGAATCCAGCTACCGCAAACACTGCGAGTGATCGACGCTATGGAGCCGGAAGATCCGGTCGGACACAATTGGGCAACTGACCGACAGATCTATCACTGAACTTTGGCAAACCACGCGTCGCAATTAAAAACGTTATTGTCTTTAATCTGCATTCATCTGTGGCCAAAACTTATGACAAACAACGCCAGAAAATCTAGAGACAACGATCCCATCTTGGGCGAATGGGAGCTTCTCAATTACCAGTACGAATTCACCGAATCGGGACGCGTCCTGATGTACGGAGATCCTATCGCCTTTTGGCAACACCTCGGGGGTCGGAAATATATGTTCGCTTACCTCCGTGGATGCGCATGGAGGGGACGTGGAGCATCCGACATCGTGGAGGTTGTCAAAGACGACGATGGTGTCTTTTCCTTGCCGGGCTTCTTCAGCGATTGGACGGACTGGGATCTCAGCTTGAAGCGCGCTGACGACGTAAACGACCCGCATTCGATTGTCGGAAGTTGGAAATCTCCCACCCCCCACGGCGGGAACAGCCTGTTCGACTTCAGCGAAGATGGCTGGATCGAACTTTGTGGAGCGCGGGTTGGTATTTGGCGGCGAGAGAGTGAAACCAAATTCCTCTGTGCCTATTGCGGCGGGCACTTAAGAGGAGTCTCGGAAGGTCTGGTACTCGATGAAGGTCTTGAGACCGGTCGCATGACCTACGGTGACTGGCGACAAAAGTCCATTCGCCGCGCCGACGCGTGCGCGATGATCCAACCGACTTCTCCTTTTGACAACGCGATTGTGCGGTTGGGGACAATTGAGTTCGATGTGAATTTGGGGCCGCTCGGAGCCGACGACTGCCGTCACAGAATCTTTGTGGCCTTTGACGAAACATTCCCTGACGGTCGGCTCGAAAACGTAGCTGTGATTATCAACAACTGTTCGCTGCCAACGGCCGTTCCGGATGCAACGGTCGCGATGCATGAAGGTCAGCAGGGATTCTGGCTTCGGGTAACCAACACTTTGCGCGCGACTGATGAACGCGACGCGAGTCAGGCGGCGGTCAGTGGCAAGCTTGTACTTTCATGGATCGCCGTGCTTGGAAATGCTGAGCCGCATGAACTGAGCAATGGAAGAGATTTCGAGGTTTGTACAGGTAAGCTCCCACCGCAACCGGTCGTGCGTTATTCGATGGTTGAATGGCCGACCGACTACACGGACTTGTTCGGGGAACATTTCCAGCAGTGTGATCTTCCGCTGGTCTTCTTCACATCGACCCATGGCGGAAATGCCGCGGTGAATTGCGTCGCTCGTGTTTCACGCGGCGGCATCGAAAATCTAACCGGATACAATACGGAGTCTCAAGCGACCAACAAGGCGAGTTTGTATTGGGCCGCTATTGCAAAGAGAAATACTCCGGGTGAGTCGTTGGGTGCCGGGGCTCGCAATCTGTGGATCAACTGTGGCGCGAGTCACCTGGTTCGCCACCACTCTCGTACCGCCACGGCGGGAGATTGGTCGAGCTACCATCGACCATTCAAACCGTTTTTCACAGAACCGCCACACACCATCATGACCGGTTCCGGCCTGAACGTGGAAGGACACCATGCGTGTATTGTTGGCCTGGCGTTTCACCAGGAACTCAAAAGTGGCAATATGAAAGGTCGAAGCTGCGATGTGGAACCGGGCCAGTCCGGCGTAAGCTGGATCGCCTTCGGTCCCGTTGCAACGTAGGACGAGGCAGAAGTAGGCCGTGTGATGCGTGACCCATTCCATAACCAATAGGGTAAACCATGCCCAATGAACCCAGCCCAGCCGACGCGCTCTACACCGCCGTCAAATTCGGGCAGCTTGAAGCCTTGCAAACTGCGGTTCGTGAGACTCCCGATTTGATTAAGGGCAAGCCGGTGATCACCGGCGCATGGAGTAACGGCGGGCGTCGTTGCGCTTCACAGGACGACGTTCTCCGTTGTGTTTGGTTGCTGATTCAAGCCGGCGCGCGTTTTGAAACGTTGGGACCTAACGACCTGGACAGCGTTTTCAAAGCCTTTCCGCGTATCGCGAAACTGCTGTTTGCTCATGGCGCGAATGCTCAGGCGGCGGATGAAGCCGGACGGACAATTCTCCACTACATGGTTGAAATTCGAAATTGCTCGGCGGCGAAGGTGCTCCTCGAAAACGGAGCCGACATCAATGCGAAAGCCGCAGATGGAGAAACGCCGCTTGATGTTGCCGTAAAGCAGAGTCTGCCGCAGATGGTTCGGTTTCTGCGACGGCGGGGTGCGATTTCTAACGTCACCAATCTGGAAGATGATCCGCCGCGTTTATCTCACCGTCGGCTTCGTTTCGGCGAAGGTCGGTTCAAGGGTGAGGTGTGTTGGTATCGCGCGGATCGCGGCTATGGCTATCTGCGGGATGAACGCCGCGTCTATGGAGAACTATTCTTTGATCGAGACCACATCGTTGGCGAAGAACCCGACGCGATTGAGGAAGGCACGCCGCTCTCTTTCGAAGTCGCTCACGACAAGTACGGACTGTATGCGGTCAACATTGATTTTGGGAAGTCACGTGAAGAGCGAAATCGACTGATTGCCAAAGAGAAAGAATGCGCTCTGCCGTTTGTCGCTGAATTCTCTGAATCGGCTTTGTCAACCAACTGGCGAATCGACGACGCCCCAACGGTCAACGACGGCGTTCTGCGTTTCGCACCCGTTCGTAATCCGCAGTTGGTGACAATCGACACTGGATTCGCCGATTTCTCCCTCGCGGTTGACGTCCGGATCGTCGCGGAGGACGTGGGTATCATCGTTCGGTGGATTTCGCCAGACGAGTATTACATGGTGCAGGTCGCAGTACCAAAACCTCACGAAGGCGAACGCGAAATCGGCAACGTAGCGTGGTTCCACGTATTCAGCCCGGAACATCGCGGTTGGCGACGTGACGATCTGTCCGGCGGAGAAAGGCCGGCTGAAAACCAATGGTATCGACTTCAGTTGAAGGCACTTGGTTTCGAACTCACACTTTCGCTGCACGAACTCGATGACGCGGGCAACACCGGCAGAGCCTTGATCGACAGTCTGCGCTGGAGCGATCGGGACGAAATGTTTCCGCGTGGTGCGATTGGGTTTTGGGAATGTCCCAACGACTATGAAGACGAGCCCGGCGAGATCGGCGAGTTCCGTAACCTTGTCGTGTCACCACTCTGAGTCAGGAAAGAAAAAATGGCTAGCCGTTTCTCCGAAAGCGTCACGTACCTGAATCAACCGCCAAGCATGCGTGGCGAAGTCTGTCTTTACGGCGGAGAAACTGTAGACGGCGACGCGGCGTGGGATCTCTTCTGCGCCGCGGCGGCGGGTAACGTGCAGGTGATCGAGTCATTGCTGGCCGCCGAGCCGAATTTGGTACACGTGCAACATTGGTATTCGATTCCGCTGCGATTCGCCGTTCTGGGCGGACATGCGGAAGCGGTTGATGTGTTGCTCAAGGCAGGTTCGCAACCAGGCATCCTCGAAGCCGGTCTTTTCGATTGGGAGACGTTGCTCGAAAACGCACAGCGAGGCGGTTTCGACGATGTTCATCAGCTGCTGCTTGAGGAAATGAAGCGGCGTCACGGAGCGGAACCCTACAACGAGGATTTCAAAACGTTGCGTGAAGCCATCGCGACTGGAGAAACCGAAGAAGCCCGTCGTCGTTTGACGGAGCAACCGGAATTGTTTCATGTGTCCGATCTGCGCGGCAACTCGGCGCTCCATTGGGCAGTGTGGGCTGGCAACGTGGAACTGGTGGATCTTTGCTGCGACAACGGGGCGGATCTAAACCGAAAGAACACGGCGGGTGAAACGCCTTTGCAGGTTCAAAGCGTCGGGCGTCATCGGGAGAACTATCATGACGGCATTCCCGGCATGCGTCGGCTGTTACAGCGCGGTGCTGACTATGATTTTCACACCGCTTGCTATCTTGGCGACGTAGATAAGGTCCAGGATTTTCTGTCGAGCGATCCGAAGATCGCGCAGCGACTGAACGCCGCCAAAGCAAGCCCGCTAGGTCGAGCGGCAGCCAGAGGCAACGTCGAGATCGCAACCCTGCTCCTGGATTCTGGAGCCGACCCCAATCTCACTGAGAAAAAATTTGCATGCGGTGGCGCACTTTTCAACGCAAGTTGTTTGGGCCACCTCGATGTGGTCAAGCTGCTACTTGAACGCGGCGCCGATCCGAACGGACCGTGCGAATCAAGCGGAACGTCTGCAGATCACGCGGCCAACGATGAAATCTACCAGCTGCTCATAAAGCATGGCTCGGTAGGACGTTGGGAGGAGCCAGCGGGTGATCCACCAACGCTCCGCCAAGAAATCATGAAAACGGAAGCAGTTGGATCGGGCGAGAGCGGATTCGATTCAATCCTGGCCCGAGTCATCTGGACCAACGACAGCGATCTGCTAGAGCTCTATATCGAAAAGTTCGGCAACGAAGGACTAAAGAAAGTCTTTCCCGGCGCTGGTCCCGGCGGTTGGTTCGTTCCCAAAGAGGCGACGGCCAAGTTTCTAGATGAGCTGATCGCCGCAGGGTTCGAGATCGACCGACCGGCTTGGATGGGACGAACGAACTTACACTTTCTGGCGATGCAAAACCGATGCGAAGTCGCCAAACTCTTCATCGAACTTGGTGCGGACATCAACTTCGTTTCTCTGGAGACAGGAACGACGCCGCTGGGGATCGCGGCGGAGAAAGGACAAGAGAAAATGGTGCGGCTTCTTCTCGAAAAAGGTGCCGATCGGTCGCTGCCACATGATCGACCGAAACTGCAACCACGAGCACTCGCGAAACGGCGCGGACACGAGGGAATCGTCCAACTCCTGGAAGAGAACGTTTGAAGCCTTTGATATGGATGCCATGATGGACAGGATTCATCCAACCGACGTCATGCAGCACTGGTTCGCAACGGGCAAGCATGGTTTTGACGTCGTATACGCGGAAGGCGGACATACTTGGTTCTTATGGCGAGAATACCTGCACCAATTCGCACCGAAACTATTCAGTAGAATCTGTAGTTGAAGAACTCCTTGGTATCGCGTTAGTACACAAGTCTGCGTAGGCAAGCCGAAAATCTATCTCTGGTGAGTAATCGTATGTATCGAACCCTAGCAATCCTGCTCGTATACCAAATCTTGGCCACTTCTTCGCTTGCAGACGATTGGCCGCAGTGGCAAGGTCCGAATCGCAATGCAGTTTCAAGTGAGCGAGGCCTGTTGCAAGAGTGGCAAGACGGTGGGCCGTCGCTCGCTTGGAGAATTGAAGGTATCGGCGGAGGCGATAGCGCCCCGGCGGTAGCCAATGGAAAACTCATTGGTATGAGCAACCGCGACGGCAAGGAAATCGTTTGGGCTCTCTCCGAGAAGGACGGAAAAGAAATCTGGGCTTCACCTTTGGGTGAAGCTGTCGAGCAACGCATGCGTCAATCCAAGGAAGGTCCCGGTGGAACTCCAACGGTCGATGGCGATTCCCTCTACGTGATTGGCATGGGTGGGAGAGTCGTATGTCTGAAGGAAGCCGATGGAAAAATCGTATGGGAGCGCAGTTTGACCGAAGACTTCGGTGGTGCGGTTCCTGCATGGAGTTTTCGCGAGTCACCGCTCATCGACGGCGAAAAACTGATCTGCACTCCCGGTGGTCCCGACGCGACGTTGGTGGCACTGAATAAAGCGACTGGCAAAACGCTTTGGAAGTCAAAGCTACCCGAAACGGAGTCATCAAAGACTGAGCCTCCCGCCACCGAGACCCCGGGTCGCCCGCAAGGCGGAGACCGAACACCATCGATTTCTGGCACGAAGGATGCGAATCTTTTCGTCAGCGAACACTGGGGCATGACCGAGTTCGCTCGCAAGGTTCCCAATGGTAAGTATCTTGCAAAGCTCTATTTCGCTGAAACCTATCAAGGCATCACTGACGAAGGACAGCGAGTCTTCTCTTTCGATGTCCATGGCAAGACCGTCAAGGACTTCGATCCTTGGAAGAAAGCTGGTGGTCCACGCAAGGCTTATATCGAGTCCGTACCCGTCGAAGTCACTGATGGTGAGTTGAAGATTACTTTCACCCGCCAAGTCGAGAACCCAGCAATCAAAGCGATCGAAATCATTCCTCAGTCGGGTGATGCGAAAGACACGATCCGTATCAACGCCGGTGCGACTGCCGTCGTCAAGGACTCAGACGGCAACGAATGGCTGGCTGATACCGGATTCAAGGACGGCTCCACAAACCCTGGAACTCTCGGTGGTTTTGCCTTCGGCGGAAGAGGTCGTCGAGGTGGCTTCGGAGGCCGTGGGCGGGGTGGTCCACGTGCGGGCGCGAGCTATTCTTCGGTCATCGCAATCGACTTCGAAGGGCAACGACAGTATGTCCAACTAACCGCGAAGACACTTGTCGGAGTGTCAGCCGAAGACGGCAAGTTTCTGTGGCGTTATGACCGTCCTGCGAATGGAATGGGTATCAATTGCTCGACGCCGATCTTCCAAGACGGCTTGGTTTTCGCCGCGTCCGCCTATGGAAATGGAGGTGGTGCGGTGAAGCTTGCCAGAAACGCTGACGAAGGATTTGAAGCGGAGGAGGCCTACTTCACCTCGAACATGCAAAATCATCACGGAGGCATGATCGTACACGACGGTTGCCTTTACGGAGCGAACGGTGGCAATGGCGGCGGCTATCTATCCTGTCTCGATTTTCAAACCGGCGAGGTTCTCTGGCGAAACCGTGATGCAGAAAAAGGTTCGCTTGCGTTTGCGGACCAGCGACTGTATCTCCGCACGGAGGATGGCGAAGTCATCTTGATCGAGCCGAATAAGGAGAAGCTTGTCGAGCGAGGCCGCTTTACCCAGCCCGACAGAACCAACCTACCCGCGTGGGCTCACCCTGTCATCGCGAATGGCAAGCTCTACATCCGCGACCAAGACTTGCTTCTGTGCTACGACGTGCGTGCCACCAAATAGAAAATAGGTAGAGCAGTTCCAGGGATTTCTCACGAAGCCACAAAGTCACGAAGGATCGGTCCTTTGCTTTGTGTCTTTGTGCCTTTGTGTGAGACTAGGCTCTTATCTGGTGGAATATGAATGCTCGGTCGCGATTGACTCAAGCATTTCTCACGAAGCCACAAAGTCACAAAGGATCGGTTCTTTGCGTTGAGCGGTCGTGAACACGGTTGGCGTTGTCTGCAACGGTCTCGATTTCGCAGTGCCATTCATTTGGCAGCTAACTCAGACCGAATGAATGAACGTCTTTTATCAAGGCGTTGATGGCCGATCGCAGGTCTACTACCGCTTCGGCATCTAATCTCTCCGTGAAGATTCGACCATTTTCCCGACGTGACTTCGCGTGAGTGGCAAATTGGGTTGTGAAGTCCGATTTCCACGAAGTTGCTTGGGCGACATGATATAACCCCGAAGCGAGGCTCTACAGTTGGGCATTATACTAGTTGGACGCCCTATTTCTCGAGCTTAGCGCCTTTTGCTTGGCGAAGAAGGAAAGAAAGCCAAGTTAGCTACAGTTACCGTTGGCGCACGGCATCGCGTTTCTGACTCCACTCCTTGGCCGCAGATTCATTACCAAGTTCCGTGCTCAGCTTTGCTAGATTTCGATAGGCGAGCGCCAAATGGTCCTCAGAGTGTCGGACGATGAAGTCACGGAATCGGAACGAATGTTGATCGTGGTTCATGGATGATTCGTTGGCAACTTTTTCGGACTGGGATACTGCGATTGCAAGTAGTTCTTTTGCTCTTTCGTATTTCCCGGCGTCTACCAACATGTGTCCGTGGCGGATCTGTAAAAAGTAAAGCCATGGGTGATGTCGCTCTTGATCCTCGGAATGGGCAATCAAGAGCCTCTGCATTTGGGTTGCTCGCTCGAATCGAGTGTCGGATTCTGCAAGGCTACCCTGCATGTGCAGCACCAGAGCTAAATACTCGTTCAGTTCCTTCTTCAGTTGGTAATACTTCGGAATGTTGGGGTGATTGACTTCCAAGTCAATAGTCGCGTCAAGACCCCGCTGTAATTCTCGCTCCGATTTTGAAAGTTGTTCGTCGTCGAGACGATGACGAAACATCAAAGAAGTAAGGTGCCGGTTTTTACTCAAAAGAACCTGTCCAAGCTCGTATTGAAACTCGGGCTTATCCGGATGTTGTTCCACGAGGTCGTTCAGAATTTCGATAGCATGTTCACTGTCGGCGGGTGGTTGTCCGTGTTTGAAATGTCGCTGGAACAGCAAACACTTTGCAAGCAGCAGTTTGTAGTCTGCGTGCCCCGGGGCTTCTTCCAACAGCTGCATCAGGATTGATTCAGCCTGTGCAAGCGAGCGTGGTTCCGGCTCCGACTCTCGACGTCGCTTGCTTCCTCGTCCCTTACCGTACCGGAAATGCTCGCGAGCTTCTGCCGCGTGTAACAAGTACTGTGTCGTTGCGAGTTCGAACCGTTCCTCTCGACTACCTTGCTCTGATAGCACATCTCTAGCGTTGCGATGAGCGTCTGCGTCACGCGAAGAAAGCCCAAGTCCGTTGTACACGCGCGCCGTCTCGATTCGCATTGCGGGTGATTGCTTCAACTCATCGGGTAGTACGTCGATGCGTCGAATCGCCTCTTGGTAAGAATACTTCGCGTCTTGTAGATGATCGAGACGACGATGGAGATCTCCAACACGACGACTTGCTGAGATACGCTTGACCGCAACTTGATTTGAGTCCCCAGAATCGTCAGCGAAGTTATCGTAGAACTCCAGCAGGTTTTCGAGCATAACCGCCGTATCTCTTGAGATGGGTGTCTCCTCGCGAGGCTCACCACCTTCCAGGCCGCCATCGATCGACACATCGGCCAGTGTGGCATCGGCCAAAGCAGCCGGCGAGAAGTGCTCATACACTCCGTCGATGAAACCGATCGCTTCTTTGGCCATTTGCTCTGCACGCTGTCGTTGGGACTCTTCGCGAAGGCGTCCCAATTCCGCATTGCGATACCCCGATGCGAGCAACCCAAAAACGGATGCTATGAGCAAAATGATGCCACCCGCCATCGCAGTCGTCAGTCGATTGCGACGACACCAGCGAACGCCATGTTCGACATAGCTCAGCCGACGCGCCTCTATCGGTCGGTCTTCGAGGAATGCCTCTAAGTCTCGTGCGAGTGCGGCTGCCGAACGATAGCGATCGGCAGGATCGCTTGCCGCAGCCTTCATCACGATCGTTTTCAAATCGCGAGGCACAGATCGGTTTAGCTTACTGGGGACCGGAATTCCGTCATGCGTAACTTGGTGTAGTACTTCAACTCGATCCTGCCCTGTGAACGCCTTTTGCAAAGTCAGCATCTCGTGCAGTGTTACGCCCAAGCTATAGATGTCGCTCGACTTGGTGGTCGTACCTTCAAATCGCTCCGGCGCGACATACGAAATCGTGCCAACGATATCACCTGATCGAGTCACATCGTTGTCGGCAATGACTTTAGCGAGTCCAAAGTCCGCGACCCAAACTCGACCGTCTTCATCCAGAATCAAATTGCCCGGCTTGATGTCACGGTGAAGTGTCTCATGAGCGTGTGCATAATCGAGAGCCTGGGACGCTTGCAGCCCGATTTTCGCGACATTGCGGAAGTAGTCTTTGCCTAATGAAGCTCGCAAGGAAGTTGGCTTGATCAGTCGTTTTGCCACCCGTGCCGATTGCCTGGGAATCTCGGTCGTGTCATCCTCCGTACTTGCTTGAATGCGGGTCGATTGTGCTTGCAAATCACTTTCAACGAGGTTCGCGGCGCTCTTCACGATGGCGTTGAAACGAGTCACTGAAGTAGAAGCACTATCACTCGAATTGCCCTCCACGAAAACTCGTTTGATTTCGGACAGCACTTCATCCAGCCCGACGCCGCGAATCAATTGCATCACGATGTAGTGCTGCCCTTTTTCTTCACCGACACCGAATACAGGAACAATATTGGAATGATGTAGCCCCGCCGCTGTTTTTGCTTCTCGGTAAAAGCGCTGCACATCTTTTTGCCGCGAGAACGCCTGAGAAGGAAGAATCTTGACTGCCACTCGGCGATCGAGGCTGACCTGTTCGGCCTCGTAGACGATGCCCATTCCGCCCCGTGCGATTTCGTCGATGATGCGGAAGTCACCAAGCTGCTTCGGCTTCAAGCGACTTTGCAGTGCGGATTCTCGAATGCGTTTCGTGCTCAGACGCTCCATTGCCGCGATCGTCGGAAACAGTTCGCGAATGTCTTCCGCCAACGCTGGATACCGATTTACGTAGTCATCAATGCTGACGTTATCGCCATTGCGGAAACGCTCTGCGAATTCGGCAGCGAGCTCTTCGACCGGATCGCGATCTGGCGAATCACCGAACGCTTTACTACTATGGCTACGGTTTCCGTTCCGTATTTCTGATGAGTCAGTCACTTGGTCGGGTCCTCTTCAGAGTCACCGGCTTCCTCTGGAGGACTGATCGCTTCCTTAAGCCGTCGAATAGCTCGGATGTACCGGATACTCGCAGCTTTCTCATTGATGTCGAGAACCTCAGCGACTTCCTTGTTATCGAGAAGCTCAAAGTGACGGAGCGCGATTGCTTCTCGATCCATTGGCTTGAGTTCCTCGATAGCTTGCTCAAGTTTCTCGATCGACTCTTGCCGCATCGCAGCATTGCTGGGCGAAGTTAGGTGACCGATCAGCTGCATCGCAATCGGCCGTGATTGAGTATCAATTGTCTTGCCCGAGTGCATCGACACGTCTCGTCTCGCGTCGCGCATCCGCGTATCGAGATGTCGACGGTAAAGATTGGCCATGGTTTGATTCGTTACTAGCCGCAACCAGATGAAAAACGACCCCGAGTGGTTATCGATGAAGTGTTTGACACGTGCAGCAGCATCAAGAAAAACCTCCTGCAGCACGTCTTCGGCATCGACTCGAGCCGCCAACCGTCGATCCATGCGAACCCGTATAATATGCAACAAGCGTTGCTGGTGCTCGGCAAACATTTCGCCCAGAGCATCGGGATCGCCATCGCGCAGTCGCTGGAGGCAGTCTTGTTTTGAGGTCTTGTCCATGATGGATGACATAGAGTTACTCGGCGAGGTACGTTTTCCATCTTCATAAACGCGGGGAATGGCTCCGATTCGTCTGGCTCGCGATGTTTCCCGGCTTTTTGCCTGAAACTGTCGAGTCTTGCGTTATCGGTGTTATCGAAGGTTCTCAACGCCAATGCACTTATTGGAACGTGGGTGCCTCGACTTTTCCGACCATTCGCTACCGTGAGTATTTGACCAATACACCGCTTCTGTTTCGGTGCTTCCCATTGATTTCGGATAGACCGATAGCTCAAAGCACGCAACCGGATTGAAGTAGGTGGCGCTCCGCTCAGCCAAGCGGCAGCTGAGTTGGTCCCAACTTAAGTCGGTTGGACAAGCCGATGTCTGCCTTCAGATGGCAGAATAGCAAGAGGTGGAATAACCTATGAGCTTGCGGCCGGGCTATATTTTGAATTGCGACAGCCACAATCCTTTGCGACTCGTTGAGACTCGGCCATATGCGGATGATCTGCAGAAGATTAATGTCAATTGTTGTCAGATCTAGCCAGTGGTCACATGTGGGTGGTGCGATATTGTCCTCTGCAATCTGCGCTGATGGCTTGGAAAAACGGCTTGGAAAAACGGCTTGGCTAAGTGAATCGTTTTCACTCAGCCAAGCCGCATTCGCAACATCTCATTCGTCCGCTTGTTCGTGGGCCGTTAGAAGTTCAGTGTGTACTGAGCCCAGAAGAAGTTTGCGTCGGCGTTGTCCTGCGTGAGCGGAGTTCCGAAGCGAGTCGTCAGGCCTGGCGAGTTGAAGTATTCGCCAGCCCAAAATCGCGAGTAGCCAAACGCGACATTGGACCGTGGGGTCATCGCAATCGACAGCACAAAGTCAAGCTCGTTACCCAGGTGCGAGTCCGTGGGTGTTACACCCACCTGTTGCGGAGCCAGATTCACCGAATAAGGCGTATCGTTCTCATTCTGAAGCCAGAAATTGTGATACCAGAGTAGGGCTTTGACTTTCGGCGAAAGTTGCCACGTCGTTAGGATGTTGAAGTCGACGAGGTTGCTTCGACCGAAAAGGTCCATGAAGCCGTTGTATTTGTGACCCAATGGAAGGAAATGGTGGTGGCCGTTTCCAGCTCCCAGCTCATCACTTCCAGATGCCCAGTCGATGTACACCCATGATGTTGGCTTGTATGGGCGTTCGCTCCAAGCTTTTCCAAGACCTGCCACAAAGAAGCCAGCTTCGTGATTCGACCCGTCCGCGTTTGAGCCGAATTGATAGGCTCCTTCAGCTTCAAACAACAAGTTGCCGAGCTTGCCGTTATAGCGAGCTCCGATTGAGTCGAAGTAGAAACCAGCAAGGTCATTGTCGAAACCGAGCCAGTAGAGGTCGAGCGTCCCGTTGTCGAGTGCCTTGTTGGTTGCGTATACACCGTAGAGAGCTACATCTTCGTTGCTCTCATCAAACTGGCGAAAGTCACGAACGGTGGGAGCAAACCAAAATCCATCGATGTTCCATTTTTCGCCAGTATACATCAGACGACCGCCATCGAAAGTTCGACGCGTGTTAGCCCAATCGAGTGGCGACACGTAACGCTGATTTCCGAATGCAGTTTCCTGTCGACCAGCACGTGCAACCAGTTTGCTGCTGCCGTTGTCGAACAGCTTCACGTCAACGAATAAGTTTTGTACGTCAAAATGGTTTTCTTCGATCGGACGAATACTAAGTTCCTCATAGTTCGAGTCCGCGTGTAGCGTCTCGGCAAAGACACGGAAGTTGTCGCCAATCTCCGCGTTCAGATACAAACGAATGCGATGCAAAAGGAAATCGTCGTCTCCGCCAGTAATTCCCAGACCACGATGGTTCTCTTCGCGATGCACACGTGCACGATACTGCCCGCCAAGATCTACCTTGAAGCCGTCTCCGCCCAGACGCTTCAAGCTGTCACCTAGCAAGTGTCCGTCGTAACACGGATCGCTCAGGTATGAAAAGTTGTTCAGGTAGGACAGTGGCTTGTGCGCACCCTTCGCGGCTGCAGCCAGCTTCTTCTTTTTCTCCTCCGAACAACTTCTGCATTGGCAGGCCGCCGGGCAAGTCATGGGGGCCGCTGTGTACATCTCGGCAGCAGGAGGTGACGCCATGACGGGAGCTTCCACCGGCGCCGGTTGCATTGGCACCGGACCAAGGTCGGCCAAAGCTGGCGCCGGGGTTGCGGCTTCGACGGGGGCTGTTGTGTAGCCTACGTTTCGAAATGCTGAGCTATTAGGAAGATAACCGTCACCAGCCGTGACGGTTCCGGTGAGTAAGGTCGCTGCTGTCAAAAGCGATATACAGATGGGGAATAGGCGGGGTTGGAGCATCATGCTCTCCAGAAAACATGGGGAAAGAGTTGGGTGGGAAGTTCTCGTCTGGCCGCCTGCCGAACGGGAGTAAGTAATGCATCGTCGCGATGCTGCGGCACCTGTTGAAAAAACTCGAATGCCCAGGGCAGCTGAGCTAACCGGAATATGTTTCGGGTGCGAAATGCAAGCTGCGGACGATTCGGGCACCGCTTGCCGATAGGATGCGCATCGTTCGTGAAGCACGGTGCACTGTCGGTGGTCAAAACGATATCATCTTGATTCTTTATTCGCTAGCAGCCGCGGTTCAGAAAGCCTCCAACAGGCAGCGCTACTCTGCCGACTCGCTCAGCACATGCTGCCAAGCATCTATGCATTTGGATTGCGTTCCAACAAATAAACTCGCGACGTGCGCGTTGGCGCGAGGTTTGCTTTCACTGAAAGCGAAGTTCAAGGTATTCAAAAAGTAAAAGGAAATCTTCATGGCGGAAACGGGCACAATGTCTGAACAAAAGAGACTAGGAATCGCTTGGGGCACCACGTTCGCAATGGTCTTCTCTGCGGTTGTCGCGGCGAATGTAGGTGCGGCGAGCGAGCCGGCTGAGGCTGAAGCGGTTTTGGCGGCGCATAAGAATTTCGAAGAAAGCGTTGCGACGCCGGTAGTGGCAGAAACGACCACGAGTTTGAAACCGATGGTCGAAGAGGCTGACGAAAAGCCAGAACTCGAACAAATTCCCGACACGGAAACGCATGCGACGACAAGCGACATGCCCACTACGATACCGGATGAGGAGGTGGTGGAGGTGGAAGCATCTGCTGCATCAGCGATGTCGCTTATCGAACCGGAATCGCCGAGCGAATCCATCGGAACTGAAACGCCTGAAGATCCAATTTTGCAAGATGTTGAGGTGCCTGAGGCCGAAGCGATTTCCAGTGACGTAGACCTTTCGGAAGTCGCTGAGTTAGGAGTGCCGAGCGAAGTCGAACAGGTGGAAGAAGTCGAAGTTGCTGCTTCTGAGCCCGATTTCCCACCAGTCACGGTGCTAGAGGTAGAAGAGGTTGAGAGCGCTGTCGAATTGGCCGACGTATCGGAACAACCTGACGCACTCGATGTTGTAGTCAGTGATGACCTGATTGATGACGTACCTAACGTTGAAGCTGCCCCAATTAGCTTTGACACGGAACCGACTGCTGAAGACGTCATCGACGAAGCGCCTGTGGTGGGCGCGGTTGCTCCCCCAGTCGCTGCGATTTCCACGAACGAGGCGGAGCAAGTATCGGAGCCTGAGGCCACAAGTCTCGAATCAAGTTCCCCCGAAGCGGCTACGCCAGCCCTAACACCAACGTCCGTTATAACTCCTGATCCAGCTGTTGCAGCGAAACCAAAATTAAAATCGAAGCCGTTCTTCGGGGTCGGAATTCGAAACACGGGCGGTAGTATTGTGACAACTATCTACGATGGCTCAACCGCTCAAAGCCTTGGCATCAAGCTGGGCGATCGACTGGTTTCGGTAAACGACCAGCCTGTTTCTAGTCTCGAGGAACTTCGGTCGGCGCTAAAAGGGTTTGAGGTTGATACGCCAACTTCCGTGGAGGTCGAGCGGGGCGGCACAAAGTACCAACTTGGCCCGAAGCCGTTAGGGGCACGTTAACACTGGAGGTTGTCGGCGATGCCAATACCTCCTCAATTTGCTGTCCGCAATCTCTTTATCGTGATGACAGCCTTTGCGATCTACCTTTCGCTCGCCCAGGTCTACGGATTTGGGCGAGCGATCGTGTGCTTCTTGACGTTGTGCCTTGCGGCTTCGTCTTCGTTGTTCTTCGTGGCTTCGTATCACAGCGCGAAAGAAGAGCAACTACGAAATGGTCTCGCCTGCGGTCTGTTAGGCTTGACGATCTTGGTCGGCGCTGCGTTGATTGGGTTTATTGTTTTTCAATTGCCGCCTCAGACGCTGATTGAACTGCCATCTTCGTAGTCGGTGTGGATTAGCTTCCAGCTTGCGGATCATCGCTGCCACGCCGTTTGGCACAACTCGTGCTCGTCTTGTTTGCCGCACAAACCGATACGCAAGCAACAGATAGCACATGCCGGAAAAGGCTCTTCAAAAGATCGTGGTCATTGGCAACGGCATGACCAGTCAATCGTTCTGCCGATATATGACGGAAGAGCGAGATCAAAATAGCCCTAGAGCCAGACAGCTGTTTTCGCTTCAGGTCTTTGGCGAAGAACCTCGTCCTGCCTACGATCGAGTGCACCTCACCGATTTCTTCGACGGTAAATCGCCCGGGATGCTCGAACTCGCTTCTCGGGAATGGTACGTCAAGCGGGGAATCGAGCTCCGTACTGGCGAAGCGATTCAATCAATCGACCGGGACAATCAACGGGTAGTTTCGTCAACCGGTGAAAGGCACGAGTACGACAAGCTCGTTGTTGCAACCGGTTCGCGACCGTTTGTACCACCGATTCCCGGTGTCGATCTTGATGGTGTCTTCGTTTATCGCACGATCGAAGACGTTCAAGGAATTGCAAACGCCGGGCAGAATGCTCGCAGTGCAGCTGTTCTAGGCGGCGGACTCTTGGGGCTCGAAGCCGCCAAGGCGTTGCGTGATATGGGGCTCAGCACGCATGTTGTTGAGATGGCTCCGGGCCTGATGCCGCGGCAGTTGGATCGCGAAAGTGCAGACGAGCTGAAGTCGCGGATCGAACGGATTGGTGTTAACGTGCATCTCACCAAACGGACGCAAAGCATTGAAAAACATGGCGACTACCTGATCATACAATTCGATTCCGGCGACTCCATTTCAACCGACATGGTGGTCGTCTCCGCCGGCATTCGGCCTCGCGATGAACTCGCGAAGGAAAGCGGAATTGAAGTTGGGCATCGCGGCGGAATCGTGGTCGACGACCGACTGACCACCAGCGATGCGAGCGTTCATGCGATCGGCGAGTGTGCTTGTCATCGTGGAACGGTTTATGGGTTGGTCGGACCTTGCTATCAAATGGCGAAGTCGTTGGCCGACCACTTGCACGGCGAGGACGTATCTTTTGCGGCGGCGGATCAGTCCGCGAAACTCAAATTGTTGGGCGTTGATGTTGCCACGTTCGGTGAACCGATTGGGCAATCTGCCGGAAGCAGAATCGTTTCAGCCAAACTTGCCAGCGGCACGCGAAAGCTTCTCATTCGAGACCGACAAATCGTAGGGGCTTTGGGGGTCGGTGAATGGCCTGAAGCTGATGCGGTCCGCGTTGCAGTCTCCGAGCTCAAACAACCCTGGGGCTGGCAGATTCGAAGATTTCGACAGCGAGGAAAACTGTTTGCCGAAGGAGCAAGTGATGATGTCTCGCAGTGGCCGCCGGCGGCTTTGATCTGCAGTTGCGCGGGCGTGAAGCGCTCGGATCTTACAACCGCTTGTCAGCAAGGTTGTTCGACGGTCGAACAACTCGCCATCGCTACCGGCGCCTCGACAGTGTGCGGTTCGTGCCGCCCGTTACTGGCGCGGATGATTGGCAGCGCGGACGTGGCGGTTGAGGCTATCGCAGGTTCTCGCGGCTTATTCGTGGCCTCAGTAGTTGCCATCGTTGCCATTGCCGTTATGAAGTTGCTTGGGCCAATTGGCTTTTCGGAATCTGTCGTCGACGTCAAACGCAGTATCGACTTCTTCTGGCGCGATGATTTTTGGAAGCAAGTGTCTGGCTACACGCTGGTCGCTGTGACCGTGCTCTCACTGTTGTTTTCTTTGCGGAAGCGGATCAAACGGATCAATTTCGGAGTGTTCGGCACATGGCGAATGGCGCACGCGACGCTCGGTGTTGTCACGCTTGTTGGACTTCTTGCGCACACGGGCTGGCATTGGGGCGCGAGTCTGAACTTCTGGCTCATGAGTTGTTTCGTCGGTATCAACTTGATCGGTGGTTTTACTGGATTGGTTGCTTCGCTTGAGTCACGCGTGTCTCCGAGTTCCGCGTTGTTACTGCGGCAATGGCGTCCCAAGCTGACGTTGCTACACATCATGCTGTTTTGGCCACTGCCGCTGCTGATCGCGGTGCACGTCTTTTGTGTTTACTACTATTGAAGGAGCGTTCAGCACTGAGTACGCGTGCTGCGACGGACTAATTTGATTCCGAACCGATACCTCTGGATTGTGTGGTGTGGGGCGACTCTGTTGGGCGTAGGCTACTTTGCTTATGTCGTAAAGAGCGTGAATGCTCCAGCGAAGGCCGTCTTGCTCCCCGGCGAGACCACGCATGGCCATTATCAGATTGAACTCTCGTGCAACGCGTGCCACACCGAATTCATGGGTGTGAAGCAAGACGCGTGTACGTCATGCCACGCAGCCGAACTGAAGGCTTCGAAGGATACCCATCCGGCCAGCAAGTTCAACGATCCGACAAACGCTGACCGGCTGGCGTTGCTAGACGCGCAGAAGTGCATTACCTGCCATCGCGAGCACGTTCCGGACCGCACGCATTCTATGGGCGTGTCGCTTCCGCAGGATTATTGTTTCCACTGTCATGAAGATGTGGCCGAGCAGCGTCCAAGTCATATCGGGATGAGCCACGATAGTTGCTCGACAGCGGGTTGCCACAATTATCACGATAACAGCGCGTTGTACGAAAAGTTTCTCTACGAAAACTGCGACCAGTCCGACGTGTCCAATGAAGTGACCGTTGCATTGCGAAACTTACTGTCGCAATGGGAGAAGAAGACGAAGGAATCGCAACAGCCACTGACTTCCAAAGATGCGGACGCGCCAACCGATCTGTTGCTGCGTCCCATCGTGGACGAATGGGCCTCAACTGCTCATGCGGCTGCCGGAGTGAGTTGCCGAGCCTGTCATGATGTTACTTCGGAAGACGGCAAGGTTACGCAATGGCAAAACGACATTGGCATCGAAGCCTGTCGGTCATGCCACAAGGAGGAAAGTGAAACGTTCGTCGAAGGACGACATGGCATGAGGCTTGCATTAGGTTTATCAAAGATGACGCCAAGTATGGCTCGTCTGCCAATGCACGAACAATCGGCTCATAAACAGCTCGACTGTTCCGCATGTCATTCCGCTCACGGTGATGACACGAAGTTTGCTGCCGTCGATGCGTGCATTAGCTGCCACAACGATGAGCACACGAATAACTACAAGAAATCAATTCACTACGAACTTTGGCAGGAGGAAAATTCAGGCAACGCAGAACCGGGGACTGGTGTCTCTTGTGCAACGTGTCACATGCCTCGCATTGAGGAAGGCGGAAACGTACACGTTCAGCACAACCAGAACAGCAATCTTCGTCCCAACGAAAAGATGATCCGCAGTGTTTGCATGAGCTGCCACGGGTTGGAGTTTAGTTTGAACTCCTTGGCAGATTCCCTCCTCATCGAACGATGCTTTCAAGGCCAACCCACTGTCGAAATTGATAGTGCACAGATGGCCAAACGTTGGTTCGAAGCAAAAGAGAAAAAGAAGAAAGCACGGAAGTAGTCTCTAGCACAGCTAACAGGATGTGAAAGCTGGCTTTGCGAAATGAGCCATCGGCTGTGCATTAATCACGAACACAATGAGGGAAATATGAATTCTGTATCTTTTTGGCGACTCACACTGTTAGGCGTTGCGGTGGCCGGAGCGGTAGCTGCGGTGGTTGGTTGCGGCCCAACACCAGCGGCAAGTGCATCGGCTGGAAACGTCTCGGCATCCGGCGGGATCTCGCCAAAAGCTTTTGCCGACGGAGTGCATGCGGTGATGATGGCGGATCGAACCGTGTATGCAAAGCAGGTCGTTACGCGATTGAAGAAGCAAAGTTCACCCGTCACGCCTGATGAGTATTGGGAAGATCAAGAGACCGGCCACGCGATTCCGCTGCCGGCCCAGATGTTTCGCATGGGGGCCGAGCTTGTATCGGAAGACCCAGAAGCCGGCTTCACCTACAGTTTGAAATCCTTATGGCCGCTGAATCCCCAGCACAAACCAGCGTCGGACTTCGAGACCGAAGCATTGAACTTTCTAAACGAGAATCCCGGCAAGAATTTTTATCAAGAGGAAGAGTTGGGTGGCAAGAAGTACTTCACTGCCTTTTATCCAGACCGAGCGGTAGCCGAAGCTTGCTGGACGTGCCACAACGAACACACGAACCGCGGTGAAGAGTATCCGGAGTTCAAGGAGGGCGACGTGATGGGCGCGGTAGCCGTGCGGATTCCGCTAAGTAAATAACTAGCACGAACAGCTAGGCATTCACCCTCCTGCACGTTAGCGGGAGCGGGGAAGTAAGGCTGGGCTTCGCACCTCAAACATCTCTCAACGAAAGCAATAACCAAAATGACACCTGAGAAAATTGCATTGGTGAAATCCACTTGGACAAGCGTCGAAGCAATCTCCGATACCGCAGCCGAATTGTTCTACGGCCGACTCTTTGAACTAGACCCAAAACTCAAAGAGCTCTTCAAAGGCGACATGAAAGAGCAGGGCAAGAAGCTAATGCAGATGCTTGGCGTCGCCGTCGCCAACCTGCACCAGTTGGATCAGGTCATGGTGGCGGTTCAAGAGCTTGGCAAACGGCACGTTGGTTACAAGGTCAAGGATGAAGACTATGACACGGTCGCGGCATCGTTGCTTTGGACTTTAGAAAAAGGCTTGGGCGATGCGTGGAACGATGAAGTGCAGGCAGCTTGGACGGAAACGTACGTGACCCTTGCCACCGTGATGAAAGACGCCGCAGCAACAGCCGTGTAAGCATGCGCTAAACCCCGAACTACGGAGAGTAACAATGAAAACCGGATTTCTAATCGACATGGACGGAGTCATCTATCGGGGAAGTCAACTCATTCCTGGTGCCGACCTGTTCATCAAAACGCTTATCGACAAAGAGTACCCGTTCCTATTCCTCACCAACAACAGCCAGCGAAGTCGTTTGGATGTGGCGATGAAATTGCGGCGAATGGGTATCGACGTTGACGAGCAGCATGTGTTCACCTGCGCGATGTCCACAGCACGATTTCTTGCGAAAGTGAAACCGAAAGGAACGGCTTACGTGATTGGCGGCGGTGGATTGCTCAATGCGTTGCATCAGAATGGCATCGCGAACGTCGATAGTTCACCAGATTTTGTCGTGGTGGGCGAAGGCCGCACGGTAACCCTCGAAATGCTCGAAGCCGCAGTGCAGATGATACTTGACGGAGCCAAGCTGATTGCGACGAACCTTGACCCGAATTGCCCAACGAAAGACGGAGCAACTCGGCCGGGCTGCGGAGCGACGGTGGCCTATTTGGAAACAGCCACAGGAGCCAAAGCGTTCAGTATCGGCAAGCCGAGTCCGTTGATGATGCGAGCGGCTCGTAAGGAGCTAGGCCTATCGACATCACAAACGGTGATGATCGGTGACACGATGAGCACGGACATCTTGGGCGGTGTCCAAATGGGATATCGCACGGTGCTTGTTCTGTCCGGTGGAACCAAGTTGAACGAGACAAGCAACTACGCCTACACACCAGATTGTGTCGTGAAATCTGTCGCCGAACTTTGTTCACGCGGAGACATCACGCTATCGACTTTGCCGCCACCCAACACAGACGACGACAGCGTCAACATGGACGAGTGGACGCAAATGCGAATCATGTAATAACCTGCAACAAAAGGAGTGCAGCATGGCTAACGTCAAACTTCATATTCCCGTTGATGCGTACGCCCGTCAGCAAATGCTCGCCGAGATGCATCGCCGAAAACGGGTCTCGATGAATAGTGCCGACCAAAGGCCTAATATCCAGACTGCACGAAGCGAAAACGAAGCTCGGTTTGCGCCGACATTTTCCCAGATCAAATTGGCCGTTGGACGTTAGGCCCCGATTTCATATCTCGCAGTAACCGGCTTACGACCCAGCGGTTGATTCATCCACTGCGCTGTCGAGGTCGTGGTTACTCGTCAATATCGTCAACGGCGGAAGGCTACCCCATACCAGTGGCAAGGCGATGGTCTGTTTTTCCCTTGCGGCTTGCGTAAGACGTACCGTTCGCGATTTCTTAACACGCTGCTCACTCGCGCAGCAACCGCGCGAATTGTAGGCAGGCTATTCGCAAAATGCCTAAGAACGTGCAGTGATAGCGTGTTGCTGTGTGATTGGCACGGGGCATGCATCTACGATTCGATAGGCAAATTAAGGCGGAAGTCAGGCGGACTTACTTATGAAACTAATCCCTCTCCATCAAGGATCGACACGTGCCATGTGCCTATTGTGGAGTTGCAAATCGTTGTAGCTCGCTCTTCATTAAGTTTTCAGTTTTCGTCGCTCTTGCGATCCCACTTTTCTTATCTGGCTGTTCTTCGAAGACATCGTCTAGTTTCGATGGAATCGATTTGTCCGGTCTCGAACCGACAGTTGCCGCGTCAACGACGACGGTCTCGGCAGAAACGGCGCCAACCGAATCAGTACCAAGTGAACCAGCTGCGATCGCCACGAAAACTGGCGAAAAGCAGCTGCTGGACCTCGAAAAAGATACGCTCAAGTTCGGCTTTATTAAGCTGACCGATTGTGCTCCTTTGGTTATCGCCAAAGAGAAAGGGTTCTTCGCCGACGAAGGCTTGCAAGTTGAGGTGGAAGCTCAGTCGAACTGGAAGACCGTGCTTGATCGCGTGATCAATGGCGAGCTTGACGGTTCTCACATGCTGTCCGGTCAGCCCATTGCGGCGACGATTGGATTTGGCACCAAGGCTCACATTGTGACTGCGTTCACGATGGACCTGAATGGCAACGGCATCACGGTTTCCAATGCAATTTGGGAACAGATGCAGGCCAATGACGAAAAACTCAAATCACCCACGCCTCCGCACCCGATCACGGCAGCTTCGCTGCGTCCCATTGTCGACGAGAAGAAGGCATCGGGAGCGTTGATGAAAATGGGAATGGTATTTCCAACATCAACGCACAACTACGAGCTTCGATATTGGCTTGCAGCTGAAGGAATTCATCCCGGGATGTATACCAATACCGACCTCGCTGGAGAAACAAGCGCAGACGTTCTCTTGTCAGTGACACCTCCGCCGCAAATGCCAACCGTTTTGGAGCAAAAAATCATTGACGGCTACTGTGTTGGGGAGCCTTGGAATCAGCAAGCCGTTGCGAAGGGCATAGGAGTTCCGGTCACAACGAACTACGACGTTTGGAAGAACAACCCAGAAAAAGTCTTCGGTGTCTCGAAGGAATGGGCCGACAACCATCCGAACACGCATCTTGCCGTTGTTAAAGCTCTTATTCGTGCTGGCAAGTGGTTGGATGAAACCGATGCGTCTGGAAAGCTAGTCAATCGCGAGGAGGCTGTGAGTATTCTCGCTCAGTCAAACTACGTCGGTGCCGACTACGACGTGATCAAGAACTCGATGACGGGATTCTTTGTCTTTCAAAAAACCGACCGTCGGCCGATGCCTGACTTCAATGTCTTTTTCAAGCACCAATGCACGTACCCGTGGTACAGCGATGGAGTTTGGTTCCTGACACAGATGCGTCGCTGGGGACAGATCACCGAAGCGAAGCCTGCCGAGTGGTACGACGAAACGGCGAAGTCTGTTTACCTTCCGGATGTCTACAAGAAGGCCGCCACGATGTTGGTCGAAGAAGGCTTGCTGGCTGAGGCGGATGTGCCTTGGGACACCGATGGCTATAAGCCACCGACCAGCGACTTCATCGATGGCGTCACGTACGACGGTAAAGACCCAATCGGGTATCTGAACTCTCACAAAATCGGCAACAAGGATTGATCTTCCTGCACGTAAGCGTTTAACCCGACGCGGTAAGCGAGGCACTGTCGAAACCCTCGTCAAACAACAACGGCCTCCTGTTCGGGAACTGGCCAAACGTCTGGCGTGACCCAATTGAAATTCGGAATGCGATGTTCCTCCCTCACTTCGCATTTCACCAACTTCGGGCATTGCCTGAAAAGAGGGAGGGCAACAGTTGAGGGAGCTGTTGCTTCTCCTTTTTTTATTCCCTCAGCGACACTTGTCGCGACTCTTCCCTAAGAGACAACCAACATGAAATACAAAATCATCCGAGGCCTCGACATTGCGGGCCTGAAAGTTCTCGAGCCGATCGTCAGGCTGTGCTACGGCGAAGAGCCAGCGGTTCAGCTGCGAAAAATCGGTCTCTTTATCTGCGTACCGATTCTCACCTTCGTCGTCTTTGTCGCAGGTTGGTCCTACGTTGGACCGCGGCACAAGACAAAGTCTGGCGAAGTTCCGGGCCCCGGCCGAGTTGTGGAGGCTTGGAACGGAATCGTTCAGTTTGCGAGCCGCGAGAATCAGAAAGAAGTTGACTTCAAGGCCTCGGGTAAGCGACGAGAGGCAGCCCTTGCAGACGTCAAAACCAAATTGGAAGAAGTCGAAAAGTTCTCGAGGCTGTCAACTGAAAGATTCGGTCAGTTGGAGCAAAAACGAAATCAAGTACTTGAAGAAGCATTGGCTCCGTACTTGGCAGCACTTGCAATGAAGGAAAGAGAATACGAGGCAAATGCGCAGAGTCGAAAAGAAAAATTGCTGGCCAAGGCTGAGACGATTGGTCCGTCCGACGTCGAAGCGAAAGAGGGCTATTTGAAGCTGCTTCAGCAGGATTTGGAAATCGCTGACGTCGAAGCTACCCATATTCAAGAAATGCGGTCCGAGATCGATGAGCGCCGGGGTGAAAAATGGGCCGTTTTGGAGCAGGAACGAAAACGAAGGAATTCGCTCAATCAGATGAAACAGTTCTTACGCAAGCGAGAGAGCTTTCTTACCTCTGAGAATCTATCCACCCAAGTCGAGAAACTCAATATTGGCATGGACGAGGACAAGAGGGCTTTTGTTGCCGCTGTTGCACCAGGTGAAATGTTGAGTCTCGGAACCAAAGTCATCCGATCCAACGAACGTTTGATGAAGACGTCAGAATCGAAATACGCAAAGCCAGACACGTTCTTTATGCAGATTCGCACAAGCCTTGCATGTGTCTTCCTCGGATTCCTCATCGCTACTGCGATTGCCGTTCCAATCGGCGTACTGTGCGGTCTTAGCGATGTGTTTATGGCCTCAATGTCACCACTGATTGCCCTATTCAAGCCAGTGTCGCCGCTTGTTTGGTTACCAATTGTGGGCATTATCATTGGCGGATTTGAGCTTCAAACCGTGGACTCAAATTGGGGCTGGTTGGCTACTCCATCGTTTCTTGCATCGGCCGTAACGGTCGCACTTTGTTCGCTTTGGCCGACGCTCGTGAATACCGCTCTTGGTGTCGCCTCTATCGACCAAGATCACGTGAATGTCGCTAGAGTGCTTCGACTCGGTTTCTGGAATCGACTTTTCAAAATCGTCATTCCGTCGGCGCTGCCCCTGATTTTCACGGGCCTACGCATCTCGCTTGGCGTTGGTTGGATGGTGTTAATCGCGGCGGAACTGCTTTCATCGAGTCCTGGGATCGGCAAGTACGTCGGTGACATGTTCAACAATGGTTCGTCGCAAAGCTTCGCGCAGCTGTTTGTCGTTGTGTTCGTGGTCGGCGTAGTTGGACTATCACTAGACAGAATCATGATCGTGTTCCAGCGACTGGTTAGCTTCGACGGCGCGGCTACAGCTCTGTAAAGCGATTGGCCCTGGTAGCGGAACTCATCAAGAGTTTCGTTCACTGGGCGCGCCGAAAGTCTTGACGACTTTCGCTACTACATGAGGCGAAGACAAAAGGAAAAGCAAATGGCATTTTTAGAGATCAAGAACGCGAGTGTTGGGTTCGGATCGTATTCTGACCGCTACGAAGTACTCGAAGACATCAACTTATCGGTAGAAGAAAACGAATTCGTTGCGATCATCGGCTTTTCAGGCAGTGGCAAGAGCACACTCATGT
>CAYNJG010000035.1:0-45402 GCA_964397295.1 uncultured Pirellulaceae bacterium | reverse complement strand
CAATGCTTCGATAGGATCCATCAATGCCGCTTGCCGCGCTGGGTATACGCCAAAGATCAGTCCTACACCAAGTGAAATGACTAACGATAGGACTACCGACCACGGAGCAATTCGTGGCTCGAGCGAGTAAGCAATTGGTGGAAGTAGGTCGGGTGACAAAATGGTCAAGCCAGTTCGCATCGTGCGAAAGAGCGGTCCGATCGAGAGACCGAATAACACTCCCATTAATCCCCCACTCGCCGTGAGCACCACGGTCTCGATTAAAAACTGTTGAACGATGTGTTTTCGTTTGGCGCCGAGTGCTCGCCGGATTCCGATTTCTCGCGTTCGTTCGGTGACCGTGGCAAGCATAATGTTCATGATTCCAATGCCGCCTACGACCAACGAGATTCCTGCTATGACGACCAGCAAAAGATTGAACATCGCACGTGTTCTTTCTGCTTGGCGAAGCAGCTCTTTCGGAACGACCACAGCATAGTCTTCCTTGGCGTGATACTTCTTTAGCAGAAGCTCGATGATTGCCGCTGCCTCATCGACATCTTGGACGTCATCCATCTCGATCGTTATCTGGCTTAGTTCGACCTGCTCCCCTTGGAATTCGCCGCCAACTCGGCGCATCACCAAATCGCCGACTCGTTGCCGCATGGTTTGCAAGGGGATATATGCATCGAGGTTGTAGTCACGTGAGTCGAGACTACCGCCGATTGCAGCAGAAGCCGTACGCGGTTTGGTTTGCCCAATAACAACATAAAACTCACTCCCAACCCAAATAGTTTTGCCAATTGGGTTTTCGTACGGAAAGAGTTTTTTTGCGGTGTCGTCGGCCAAGACCACCACCTTCTTGCCGCGATCGCGTCTAGCCAACCAACGCCCTCGACTGATCGTGAGTTGATTTAGTTCGAGATAGTCTTCAATGCATCCAACTAGTTTCGCGTCGGCAGTGCGGTTGTCGAGTCTCAATTCGTACCGCAGCTCCCGCATGGGCACAGCGCGTCGTACGTTTGGGATGGTCTGTGAAATCCGGTCGAAATCTCTTCTCAGCAGACCGTAAATCTTTACTCGTTGATTTGCGTCTTGCTCAGTTGCTGTGTTCGGTTTCTTTGTTCGAACAATGACATTAGTGGCACCCAGTTCAAGAATCTGCTGTTGTGCGCGATGGCTGACGCCTTCTCCCATGGCCACCAGCCAAATAACCGTGGTTGTGCCAATAAAGATACCTAACGCGGCAAGGCCGGCTCGCATCTTTTGCAGCATCAGGCTCTTAAGCCCGACTTGTACGGTTTGTAGGAGAGTGCTGTTCAATTCGGCAAGCTGCTAGATGAGCAAGAGAAAAGCAAGATGTGGGAGTTACGAGCCATCCGATTCCGTTTCCTCTACTGCCCTAAGCACTTCCTCTTGGGCTTCTTCGATGTAGGCCAGCGGATTCAGTACCACCTGATCACCTAGTGACAGGCCGGATTCGATCAAGATGAAGACATCGTTGCTGTCACCGAGTTGCAGCGTTCGTCGTTCGGTACCTCCATCGGCTGTCTGCACCCACGCAAAGAATCCGTTTTCTGTTTCGACGACGGCTGCGACGGGAACGCGGAGTACGTCTTGATGTTTCGCCACGATGATCTGCACTTCGGCACTCATTCCCGGCTTTAAGTTCTCGCCTTTCGGCAGCTTGATGACCGTGTCGTACTTGACCACGTTGCCAGTCCACCAGCCTGCTGGACTCGTAATGGAAGCGACGGATGAAACCTGCCCGTTGAGCGTTGTGTCAGTCAGCTTGACCCGGGCTTCGAGGCCCTCGCTGATGCGATCGACGATGGACTCATGCACCCCGACGGTCACTTGCATTCGTTCAAGGTCTGGCATCAACAGTAGGATTTGATCCTTGTGAACTGTTCCGCCTTCCTCAATTTCGGGTGCGTCCTTCCATCTTGCAGCTGATGGGTGAATGACCATCCCAGCTCGATCGGCCTTTATCACACAGTAGCCGATTTCTTCCAAGGCCCGGTCGCGGCGACTAGCGTCTGCTTCAGCGCGTTCGACGTTGGCTTGATGCGTGGCCGTTATTGCCGCGAGGTTACCTCGCAGTGTTTCCAATTCTTCAGCCTTCGTGAACTTTTCGAGGACCTCTATTCGCGTCTTCGTGGTTTCCACGGCCAGCTTGGCACGCTCAACCGCAAACGTACGTTCTTCTAAGTCGAGCGCACTGACGTAGCCGCTTTTATTCATCATCTCTGCATGGCTGAGTCTGTTCTTGGCAGTTCGCAGACTAGCTTCTGCAATCGCGAGATCTTTTTGGATGTCCATGAGTTCGGCACCAAACCGCCCAAGCTTGTCGGCATCGGCGGGAATGTACTCTTCAATCGCTAGTTTGGCTCGTGCCACGGAGGCTCGCGAACGTTCTGCGCCGGAACGGGACCAAAGTGCGAACTTCGTCCGTTCGGCAATCTGCTCTTCGATGAAGAGTGTGTCGAGCCGAATGAGTACGTCGCCGGGTTCCACGTAGGTGCCGCTATCAACGACGAAGATGACGGTGTTCCGGCCACGAACTCTACATTTGATTTCGGTGTTTTCGGAACTCTCGAGCGTACCTTGCTCGGTCACGGTGACTAAAAGTTCTCCGCGATCGATGGTATGTGTGAGGCGAGGGCCATCACTTGCGTTCAAAGAACGCGCGCCGGGAAGTAGCGTGGCAGCACAAACCAAAATCGCAAGAACGCCCAGGGCAATCAAGCCGATCTTCCAAAGTCCAATGTTTGAAGTTTGTTCGTTATTTGCCACCGGTGACCTCCGTGTTTATTTCCGTCGTCACGGGAGGAGTAACCTTGGCATTTACGGAATCTTGCAGTGTGTTGGCGGCGTCTTTTTTAGCTTCTTCAATAACGGCCAGTGGATTCAGTACGACTTCGTCGCCTTCTTTCAGCCCAGCTTTCACTATGATGAAGACGTCGTTTGTATCACCGAGTTGGATTGAACGTCGCTTGGGGCCGTCTGGAGTCTGCACCCAACAGAAGTCGCCTTTGTCAGTTTCGACCACACATGAAACGGGAATCGTCAACACATCCTCGTGCACTGCAATGATGACTTCGACCTCGGCACTCATACCTGGTTTGAGGCCTTCGGCCGATGGTAGTTCGATAATCGTGTCGTATTTCACGACGTTGCCCGTCCACCAGCCGGCGGGCCGAGTCACCGTAGCGACTGAAGAGACCGTGGCGTTCAGCGTTTTGTCGGGTAGCGTTACGCGTGCCTCTAGTCCCTTATGCACTCGGTCGATTACCGACTCGTGGATACCGACTTTGATCTGCATTTGAGTCAGGTCTGGCATTAGAAGTAACACTTGGTCTTTGCGCACGGTGGCTCCTTGCGCTATGTCGGGAGTGTCCTTCCAGGCCGCAGAAGACGGATAGATCACCAGGCCCCCGCGTTCGGCTGTGATGACGCAGTTTTCAACATCTTCTTTGGCACGTTGGCGGCGGGCCTTCTCCATCTTTAGGCCAGCTTCATCCGCTTGCAGTTTGGATTGGCTCGCGGTGAGGTTCCCGTTAAGCGTTTCCAGCTCCATCTCCTTTGTGAACTCGTTTAGCACACTCAACTGAGTTTCTTGTACTCTCAGCTCGAGTTTTGCCTGTGTCACATTGAACTCGTTACTTTCGACTTCGAGTGCCGTCACATGGCCGTCCTCGAAAAGTTGCTTCGAATTCTCGTATAGTGTTTCGGCAGTTTGCAGATTGCGATTTGCGATCTTGATTTGGTTCTCGAGTCCCGTTTTCTGGTTGCGGTATCGTCCCTCTAAGTATGCGTCGATGGCAATTTTGGCTTTCGCAACGTCCGCCCGGGTTCGTTCGAGTGTTGCAGTGGCAATGTGCGTATTGGTTTTCGTAAGGCTATAGGCTTCTTCTACGACCTTGGTATCAAGGAGGACCAGTTCGTCACCGGGTTCGACCACAGTACCGCCTGGGATAACTTTGGTGACAGTATTAAATCCTCGAACTCGACAAGTGATTTCCGTGTTGTTGGAACTCTCGAGCGTACCCTGTTCAATGACGCTTACTCTTAGGTTTTGCCGGCTGACGGCATGTGTGAGCAATTTTGTTTTTGTTGGAGTGAAGGAATCCTTCGCGAGATGCCCACCGCCGAAGGCAACGAGCGCCACCGCGGCGATTAGGAGAACTCTACCCAGCAGGCTTGACGTTCGATCGGGGGCGGCGCTGGTTATCGCGGCTTGTTCGGTGTCTGGGTCTTGGGTTTCGAGTTTAACGACCATGAACGGAAGAATGCGTTCTGTGGGTGGGTAGGCGGGTACGTTTCTGGCTAACTTTCGATTATACCTGGAACATCACGGCTCACCCAAAGAAGGCAACGGGCAGGCTTGTTTTGCAGCATTTACGAATGCGAAATGGCAACAAGTCGTATCAGATTGTATTACCACCGGAAGAGGTTTACTCCGGGAGACGCAGCAGAATTGGCTCCTGCGACCAGCTGACCGTGGCGGCTTCAAGCTGCGTTGAATCCTCAATGATCGGCACTGAGTCGATTAGGTCGATTACTTCATCGGAAACATTTGGTGGTATCGCGGGGAGTGCTTCCGGTACGGGCGCCAGCTGATCCAAGTCACGGTCAAGCTCTGAACCAGGAAGCGGATACTCGATCCACGAGCCGTCGGAATCCAATGACATCACTCCCAGCTCACGGTAAAGTCGCATGCGGGTTGCCATGTAATCTAACCACGCACTAAGAAAGCTGTTCTGCGAGGTTCGCAGTGACTCTTGAGCCGACAACAAGTTGATCGCGGTTGTTGCGCTGAGTCGATTGAATTGTCCGGCGGGCTGAGGATCGTTGAGCTGATTCTGGGTTAAATCGACGCGAGTGATCGCAATGGCAACTGATTGTCGTTGGATTTCTAAGCTTGCCCTGAGCTGATCCAGCTGACGCAGAAGTTGTCGGATCCCCAAACTAAGATCGTCACAGGATTGAATGTAACCACGCCGGCTACGCTGGTAGTTGATCAGCGACTCGCGATAAGCGTTGCGCTCGAGCAATCTTGTAAACGGAGCATCGAACTCAACGCCAACGCGGAGACTACTAGTGGGAGCTCTAAAGCTAACGGGATTGTCGCGTGCAGTACGAAGATCACCCGAGGCGGTGATGTTCAAAAACGATTGCAGCGCGTCGGCTCGTACTTGGATCTGCCGCCACGTATCGACAAGTGCTGCCCGTCCGTTCATGAAGTCGAGGCGATTAGCCAGAGCAACGTGGTATGCATCTTGCGAGTTCAAATCCACCGGCGGCACGTCTACGAGTTCAAGACGAACACTCGCCTGTAGTAGTACCGTTTGATCGAATGCAGCGAGAGCGTCATCAATCCATCTTACGAGCGCGGTCCGGGAATCTCCGACGGTGGCATCCGAAAGGTTTGATTGTATAGCCTCTAGCTCGGAAATGACTTTGTCGAATTGGGCGACTCGTTGTTGGTTGCTAGTAACTAAACCGTCTCGCTGTTGTTCAAGACCCGCGACGAGATTGTCGGGCAAGCCTTGCGCACGAGATGCCATCTGTTCATTCATTGTTTGCAGGTCGTCTCGAACGGAGACCAATTGACGCTGCATATCTTCCGATAACGCGAATAGGTCACTGATTGCGAGGTCGAGATTATTCACCGACGGCAGTTTCGGTAGCCGACGTAGCTGACGCTGCAGGACAAAGATCGAATCCTGAATCTCTGTTGCAGATTGCGGGATGAGTTGAAATTGGTTGATCAGAGACTCATCGAGCTCGATTTCTACATGGGGCGGTAGGCCCAGCGTATCGATCTTGTAGCGATCAAGTGCCAACTCGTAACTCACGCGGCTACGCAAGAGTGAGTCGCGGTCGTTCTGAATGTTCTGTCGGAACTGTTCGACTTGAACGGGTCCAATGATGCCCTTGTCTAGGAACGCTTCGAGCTTCGCCAGCGTCCGCGATTGCAGTATCAGGTTTGCTTCTGCGTTTCGGATCTGCTGCAACTGTTGAAGCAAGCCAAGGTAACCACCCACCCCGCCCTGCCCCGGGAACGATCGCAGATTTGTGCTCAATCTACCGCGTTGGACGTCGTTTACTCCTATGTCGCCAATCGTAACTAGCGTGTAGAAGCCTTGCCGATAATGCCCGTATCCGCGCAGGTTGGCGAGCAAATTCCGTTCGGCCTGCGTGAGGTCCTCGAGTTCAACATCGCGACCGGCTCCGCGAAGTAACGGCTGCATGAGCGTAAAGTTGAGAATCGACGATGCAAGGTTGGTATCTGCACCGGTGAATTCGAAAACGAACGAGTTCGCAAACCCAACCACAAGTTCTCCCGCAGTCGCGAATCGTCGTCGAAGTTGCAGTGCAGGATTCCCTGAGTTTGGGCGGCCGACAGTCAGCTGATTGAGCTCACCACCAGGCGAAAGTTCACCTCGATGGTCGTAGAAAACATCGTAACCGCCAAAGAGTTGCGTGTCGTATCGAAAGCGTTCGGCAGTGACATCCAGCGATGTCAAGTACAGTGTTTCCAGTTGAAGTTGGTGGTTCGGCGAATGAACGTAGGCCAGCTGCAAAGCCGACTCGATATCGAGCCGTAGCTTTCCTGCTTCGTCGATCTCCGCAAGTTCGGGAAGTGTGTCTTGCCAGATTGGGTTTTCGAGTTCGACTCGCTGCCCGTTGTCGTACCAGTGCTTCCACCCTCGCTTGCCATCAACGCATTGCATGTACTGATGCGATGTCGGGTCGTCCGGTGGCAGCGGTGAGAAATCTGGATTGTAGGTTTCGAAGTATCGGCTGCGAGGATCCATATCGATGCCAATGTTCTGCGCAGCCCAACGAGGATCGCGATTACGTTCCTGGATGGCGCAGTATGCATCGCGGTCGGCTTGGAGTCGGTATTTTGCTCGCGAACATCCGCTAGCAGCGAGAAGCGTTGCAACAAAACAAAGCCAATGCATGTAACGGAACAGATAACACATGCCCTTGTATATCGAAAGCTAATTCCCTCTGAGTTAAGGGGGATTCGTATCGTTTAGGGCAATGGAAACCTGTTGCATTCAACCACTTAACAGATGAGTTGGCGAGCTTTTGCTAGTCAACTGACGTGCTATCGCTTATCCGCCTTTGAATCATCCCGTAACGCATCTTTCCAGGCAGCCTCGCCCCCAACAATTGGGAGTGACAATGAGGTCTTGTCGAGGTCGATGGTCAGCTTCGTGCCGGGTTCGGGCCAAAGCGTAAAGTCTTGATCGCTCGAGAAGATCATTAGCGCGATCTGTTGACCCTTGGGAATGACCTGATCGTCGGGCTGCAAGTCAAATTTGACCTGGTAGGCTTTGCCAGGCTTCAGTGGTTTGCTTTTGGAAATTGATTTGTGGTTTTGCGGATCTGCCCAACCTCGGGTGATGATATTGTCCGTAATCTTTGCATCTTTGCGTTTGTTCCATGGCAGAGATACCAGCCAAACGGAGAGATTTGCGGCCTCTTGGTCACAGGATAGTCTGATCGAGACTTCTGGAGTGCCGGAAATGTGGACGGACTTTTTGAGTGTCTCACTGACGTAGATCAGTCGATGTTCCGTCCACTCTGCACGGGCGAGCGCTTCGCCGTTGAATGAATAGTTGTCGATAAGTGTTTCTTCATCTTGCGACTTTTTCACACTGGTTAAAAGTCGGCCGCGTTGTGGGGCTCCACCTTCCAGATGGAACACGACCTGCTCAGCATCTGGATTGGGATACTCGTCGTAAGCGGTGGGCTTTTCGCGGTTGTCGCTTTCACGAACGATCCAAGCTCTTTTGTCTTTCTCTACGTCATTCTCTACGCCGTGCAGATAGCGAGTGAACCAGCGATTCATCATCTTCAACGGTGGTGGGCCACCGTGTCCTCCTTGATGAAAGAACGCTTGTGTGGGTAGCCCCTTCTTCTTGGCTGCCTCATAGATGCGAACACTGTGTTCGGGAACGACGTTCCAGTCGTTGAAGGCATGAGCCATCAAGAGAGCGCACTTCATGGGCTTCATGTCATTCAAATAGTCGCGGCCTGCCCAGAAGTCGTTGTAGTCTCCCGTGACGCGATCTTGCAGTTTGAGCATCTCTTCATCGCGAACGTTGCAATCGCAGTATTCGCGTTTTGCTTCAGGGCCACTGTGGATGAATTCGTACAGGCAATCGATGTCCTCGCCCATGAAACCGCCAGGATGGCGTACAAGCCCGTTCGATCGGTAGTAGTGGTAGTAGGAAGTGTTCGGCGCGATGGGGATGATCGCCTCGAGCCCTTCAACGCCAGTCGTTGCCGCCGCCAGAGGAATCGTTCCATTGTAAGAGGTGCCGGTCATTCCGACCTTGCCCGTGCACCAGCCAGACGACACACGTTCATAGCCGTTTGGGGTTGTGAATCCGTCTGCGCGACCACACAGCCAATCAATCACAGCTTTCGGTGCCAGTGATTCGTTATCTCCGCCGACGGTTGGGCAGCCTTGCGATAAACCGGTTCCGGGCGATGAGGAATGTACGACAATGTAGCCGCGTGGCACCCAGGTTTTTACGTGCGACTTCGAAATGATTGGGCGTAGGCCGCGACGCTTCACCGGTGGCTGCGTGGTGCGTTTGTTCGGCTCTTCGCCTAGCTCTTGTCGTGGATCCCAGAAATAATCTTCGCCTGCTGATCCCGTGCCAGCGAAGTAAGGACTCGACACGTACACGACTGGCAGTTTCAGCCCCTCAGTCTCCGTTTGGCGAGGCCGCGTGACACTGACGTGAACGCGATCCAACTTCTCGTCTCCATCCGAGTCGAATTCTGTTTCCACCCAGAGATCATGTCGGATCCAGTAGTCGGGGTCCTTGAAGCCGTCAACGATCTGCGCTTCACCGTCTTTGAAGACCGGTACAACGGGCTTCGGCTTTTTCGTCTCCTGGGAGAAAACGTGGCTGACTGAGATCGTCAAAAGAGCGAATGCTAACGTTGCGTGAATAGACGGTGTCATAGTGGCAAGTATCGAAGTTGTTGGATCAAGTATTCTGTCCTATTCTAGTTGCTGAAGCACGTCCCGTCCCGCGACCGTCCACGATTTCCGTTCAGAATAGCCAGCCATGGAAGAGTCGAAAGAGCCTGACCCGTCTGAGATTTCAGAATTGGACCAGCACGAAAAACTGGCGGAATATTTTGAAGACTTGAAACGATATTGCATGCCCTTCGGTAAGTATGGGCCCGACAACTTCCCGCCAGCAGGCAAGCCCGTGCATGAGGTCCCACTGGAGTACCTCGTTTGGTTCAAAGAAAAGGGAGGTGGTTTTCCCAAGGGCCGCTTGGGGGAACTCATGCAGTTCGTTTGGGAAGTAAAGTCAGTTGGTGCGGAGGTTGTTTTTCAACCGCTGCGTAAATCCGTTTGAGCTGCCAACGGCCGGCAATCGATCTGTGCTTCACTTGTCGTCCTCTGTCTTTTCAGGTGGAGCCTTCTTCGCAATCAGCCAGATCTGTTCGAATCGATGGTGATGGACTAACGGCGATAGAGCGTGTCGGACCTGCTCGCCGGACGACGTACCTCGTATTCGAATGGGTCCGGAATACTCGCTGTTGCAATTGAGTTTAAGCGTGACTTTTTCCGACGTATCACCGCTTGGTTCCGAACTGACCGGCTCGCAAGTTACCCCGTCAGGCAAATCGATAGCTTCAATTTCAATTGTTTCGATTTTCTTTGGCTCGCCGGATACTCGAGCGATAGCGACAGGGATCTCCAGAGCCTCGCCAAGGTTCGCAGTGAATTGGTCGGCTTCGACAGAAAGCGAAAAATCGGACCGAGTAGGTTCAGCCGTGAGGCGATAATAATACCGGGGACCACCGTGAGAATATCGATCGGTTACGGTGAGGTGGTATTGTCCGTCAGCCTTTGCTGCATGGTGAATCACAACGTCGGTCGCGTTTGCTGATACAGGCGATTGAGTCATCAGTTTTCCCTGCACGTCGGTAAGCCTGACGTGGGGCACCAAGTGCGAGTGCAAGCTCACAGATTCGATGCGGAAGGTGTAGGGTCGGTTCTTCTGCAATGCAACAGTGAAGTAGTCGGTCTGTTTTGGCTCGTTGATGCAGCCGGTGATAGAGACCGGTGGGGTAATCGGTAGCGGATTCGTTTTCGTCGTCACCGACTCATACGGTAATGTCTCAAAATCGAAGATTTCGACGATCGCATTCCCGCTCCAGCCAGCCGCACGTAAAAGGCTTGTGTTTGAACGAAGAGACGACCTGAGAATGCGATCGTCCCACGACCGAAGTGGTAGCTGCGTGTTAGCTGGAATGTTCCAGCCTCGGACGTCGTGGGAACTGCTTGTCCCGAGCGTGGCCGAAAGCGGTACCGCATGCGTGATAAATGGCTTCGTGGTTAGAGTAAGGCGATAGACATAAGACTTGCCACCGCGAAATCGAATCGTCGAATCTGGCTTAGCAGGAAATGCAAACAGCCGTGCGATGTATTGGCCAGATTTCGGTGCGGTGAAGGCCAGGCGAGGGTCTAGGCCCACGTCATCGTGGTTTTCGGCGTGAACAATTCCTTGGCGATCAACGATCTGAATGATCGCGTCCATCGGCGATCCAAATGCGGAGTTGGCGGCAACTGCAGCCACAATCGTTTGACCTTTCACCAACTCGAAACCGAAACAATCGACGTCGTGGTCTTTTTGCAGAGTCCCGTTTATCGTCAGGTTTGCATCGTTGGGGCGTGGGTGTGACTTCGTCAAATCTTGTGGTGAGTCAGGTGTCTCATTGGGTTCAGCTTCGATTGTCTCGGGCAGTGAGCCGACGAGAAACGACTGCATGGTCGATACGCCGTCTTCGTTGTAGATGCGAAACCAGATTTGATCGGAATCTAGATCGTGCGGAAGCTTGATCTTGAACTTACCCTCTTCCTTCATGCACGAGATGTCTATGCCCGGCGCCCAAAACTTGACAGGCCAGGAGAAGTCGCCGTGCATCGTGACGACCGATGTAGAACCACGCTGACCGCCGGCAGGGAAGAGATGAAGAATGGACGGCGGATCTGCAACGGCTGGCGAAACAGCACGCCATAGAAAGATTGCAAGCCAGATGCCAGTAAATCGCGACCGCTGCATTACATGATTTCCGCGATCGGTCTTGCGTCGCTTACGAGATGGACGGGTCGGCCGTTCGTGTTGTAAAGAATCGTGTCGGGATCGATTCCGAGTTTCAAATAGACACTGGATACGAGGTTTTCCGGTGCGTAAATGTTCTCGATGGCCGCATAGCCCTGTTTGTCAGTCGCACCTACGATTTGACCGCCTGGCGTTCCGCACCCTGCTACCAGGATCGACATTGCGCTCGACCAATGATCGCGTCCTACCGTTTTGCGATCAGCAAGCTGCGAGATTTTTGGTGTGCGACCGAACTCGCCCATAACCATGACGAGCGTCGTATCGAGCAAGCCCCGATCGTCGAGGTCGCTTATGAGTGCAGCAGCCACCGTCCATCCGCTGTCCCTGCGTCGTGAACTTTTCGAATATCTCGGAATGATGGTCCCAACCGCCATCGTTGATCGTAATGAAGGGAACGCCAGCTTCGACAAGGCGCCGTGCCAACAGAGCTCTTTGGCCCAAGCCATGGCGTCCATAGGCAGTGCGGACGCTATTTGGTTCACGGTCGATTTGAAACGCGTGTTGAGCGGCTTCGGATTGAATTAGCGAGACCGCCTGAAGATAGTTTTCGTCGGCTCCCAGAATTGGATCGGCCACCGCGCGGTCGGTGTAGCGCTTCATGGAGTCCATTTCTTCCCGTAACTTTCGGCGGCTCTGGACTCGGCCTTCTTCGAGTAGCTTTGGAATGGTTACATCACGGACACGAAAGCTTTTACTATTTGGATCATCTTTGACAACGAACGGAGCATGCCGTGCCCCCAAGAAGTTCGGTCCACCCGAACGAGTCATGGACTTCAGTGAGAAGTAAGGCGGTAAGCCATCGTCCGCACCACGCAGCGCGGAGACAGCGGAGCCCATACTAGGATGGAAGCTCACGAAGGCGCCACAGCTGACCGGGATTCGTGTCGGTGCACCGGTCATCATGTAGTGATTACCCGCCCCGTGATTGTTCTGGTCGTGTCGTACGGATCGGATGATGGTGAACTTGTCGCTTATCTTGGCGAGATTGGTCATGTTCTCCGAGAACATCATGCCGGGGACCTTCGTCGAGATCGCGCCAAACTCGCCCCGGATTTCAGAAGGAGCGTTCGGTTTTGGATCGAAGGTCTCGAAATGGCTGGGGCCGCCGTCGAGCCAAATCAGGATGCAACTCGTAGGTGTTTGCACCTTCTTTGCTGCATGAGCTCGACTGGCCAACGCTCCCGAAAATCCCGCGGCGAGGAAACCGCCAAGACCCAGTTTCAGACAATCGCGTCTTCGCATTCCCGCGCAGTTTCGATGGACCGTCATGGGTTTCTCCGTTAATCGATAAACAAGAACTCGGGGCCATTGATAAGCGCCCAAAACAGATCTTCGACTGCAGGTCTACGATCTTTGGCAGGTAAGATCGCCAGAGCTTTTTGCCGTTCGTGTTCGGTGGGGAACCGACAGTATAGCCGAAGATAGCACTCTTCTACCAATTCCGCGTTGGTTCGCTTACTGGTCGCCAATTTGGCCGGAAGAGCATTATCAGCGGCTAGTTTCTCGTTTAGCTTTGGCGAGTTCATCAAATGCAGGATTTGCGGCGTTGTGGAATCGGACATGCGTTCGCACGGTGGATCTTGGTTCGGATCGGGGCGACCAAACGTATCGAGAAACTGTGACGCTGTTCTATGAGTCCAGATCTGCGTGGCTCGCGATCCGGGCGGAACAGCGTCAAACTTCTCCGTAGTATCAGTCACATCGGCAACAGCGTCTATCAAAACCTCTGCACGGAGTCTTTGCCGGTAATATCGAGAGAACGCTACACGATCTGCCTTATTGCGATCGTTGGGCGCGGTGCTAAGCCCGAACGTTTGCGATTTCATGATTGTTCGGATCAAGTGCTTGATATCGAAGTCGTGCTGGCGAAAATCTTCGGCCAAGTAATCGAGCAGTGGTTGGTTGGTAGCCGGATTCGTCAATCGAATATCGTCGATGGGATCAACAATTCCGCGACCCAAGATCTCCGCCCAGACTCGGTTTGCCATTACGTGTGCAAAGTACGGGTTCTCTGGAGATAGCATCCATGTGACGAGTGCTTCGCGCGGGTCGTCACCAGGGGGTACTTTGACAGATTCACCAGTCAGAGTTTTCGGCAGAACGTATTTGCCCGTGCGACCGTGTTTCAGCTGGCCTTTGTCTTTGGTGTAGATGAGTTCTTCGCTGCCGGAAATGGGTGGCGATATTCTTCCGTTGTGGCCAACGCGGGCGAAGAACGCCGCAAAGCCGTAAAAGTCGTCTTGGCTCCAAACTTCGAACGGATGGTGGTGACATTTTGCGCAGTCAAGCCGAACGCCAAGGAATAGCTGGCTGACGGACGATCCGATCTCAACGGTCGAGGGACGGTCGCGAAAGATGACCGTTGCACCGTTCTTCCAAGTGCTCCCTTTTGCTGTTACCAATTCACTTACGAATTGGTCGTACGGCATGTTCTTCCGAAACGCATCACGCAGCCAGCTGTCTAGGGTCCACACGGCCTTGATCCCGACACGATACGGGTTCGGCCGCAGTAGATCAGCCCATTTGTTGGCCCAAAAGTCTGCGTACTCGGGTTGTTCGAGCAGGTGGTCGATTAAGGAGTTACGCTTGTCGACGGATTGATCAGAAAGGAACTTACGAGTCTCCTTCGGTGTTGGCAGCCGACCAATTGCGCGAAGGTAAGCACGACGGTGAAACGTCGCATCGTTCGCAGGCCACGACGGCGCGATACCGAGCGTGTCCAGTTTTTCAGTAACTAACGCATCAATCCGGTTGTCTGCTGAAAGCTTGAAGTACTCTTGGTTCGGTTTGCCTGGGACCGGAATGGTCGCTGTGCATACAGCAATATTGTTCATGTATCGAGCCATGATTTGCGTTTCGCCCGGCAACGCACCGGCTGTGACTCTGCCGTTCTGGCTCACGTCTGCGACGGTATTGTCGTTGGAGCGAAATGCGCAGTACTCCGTGACGTCTCGTGTACCACCGTCTGAGTACTCCGCGACGACAGCAATCGAAAAAGACTCGTTCGCGGCCAGGCTCTGGCGATTCGGAGTCATTGCGATACGAAGCAGTTGAGGCGCGTCTTTGGGCGTTTCGGGGGCTCCGGCGGCGATCCATGAGCGGATTTGTTCGTAGGGTTTGCTGCCAACTTCAAATCGCTGGCCTCCGCCGTGAGGCAAAGCGCCAGTCGCCTTCGACAGCAGTAAACTCTGCTCAGGAGAAGTCTGTGATACTCGTCGTCCGCGTGCATTGTAAATTAGGGCGGCGTAGTCAAACTCTGCATCAAACCCCAGCAACGACAGCGCAAAACCGTTTTGGCCGCGAGACTTGCCATGGCATTTTCCTGCATTGCAACCGTAACGCGTTAGCAGTGGTTGAATGTCTGTTTCAAACGTCTGCGGGGCGCTAGATACTTCGCCAGCTAAACACGACGCCACGGACAGCGAAACGATCAACGTCGCTAAGGTAGTAGCGAATCGACGCTTTGTGATTGGCATCACGGCACCGAGGCGAAGTGGTAGGAAGGAAATGTATCCTTCAGATTCTATGTTCTCGACGGATGGGTTACCAGCGCGACCTTACCTAGAAGAACTTAACGTCTTTGATAGACGCGTCAAAACTCTCTCGATAGTTGTCAAAGTCAACTTCTTTTGTTGTTGCCGTTACGACATAGATCCAGTTTTTGCTGGTGAAATAGTACTGCACAACCTTGAGTGGCGTTTCCTGGGCTGTATACGCGAAGCTGCGAAACTTGCAGATTCTGCCTGGCATCTGCAGGTCACCGTTGCCGAGCGACTTAAATCCCTCCAGAGCGGAATCAGTCTCTTTGGTTTTGAGATCTGCGAACATCTTTTCGAGATTGAAGTCGTCTGACTTGCCAATGCAGCGAAAGAAAACATTCGCTCCGGAGGGAGATCCAAAGAGTGCAACGACACCAGGTTGTGGTTTGTCGACGAGAGAGAGATCCGATGGCGGCTTGTAAGAAAAGCCGTATGTTGCGTGGCGAAATCGTCCGTCTGTTTCTTGAAGTCCTGTGGGCGTGGGGGTCGTGCCGATTTCTTTCAGCGTATCGATCACGGTTGCTAGTTGGTCGAGGTCCGCTTTGTTGGTTCCGTTGATCTGAAACGAGTAGGTGTTTTCTTTGAATATGTTGACGATGCGAATTGCTACCGGAGTGTTATTCGGCGTTTGGCCTGAGAAGTCAAATTCGACTCGGCTGGGAATCGGCGAGTCGAGCTTCAGAGGCGTCCTCTGCACATTCGTTACCTTTCCCTGCTCAAGTTTGTCCATCAATGCTTGATAATTGGACTTCATCAACAGCGCACGCTTCTCATCCGTGTCACCTTTCTGAATGGTGACGATCAACGTCACCGTTGCGGTGCTTCCAATTTTGGAACAGCCAAGTCGGTACGCTTGGACCCCATTTACGACTCGTTCACCACCCGTGTTCCAGGCGAAACCATGTCCCGGTGAGTTGATCGAGAAGACGCCAGGAATGGAAAGCGTTTGGGAATTGTCCTGAGGCTGCTGTTGTGGCTGTTTTCTTTTCGCTTGCGCTTTCCGCAATCCTTCGACATAGTCCTTGTCAGCTTTGCTAAGTAGGCTCATGTCTACTTCGACAACTTTGCCGTCCGCCTTCTGCAACGACGCTTTGCCAGCTTTCAATCCGACGATTTTTGCTTGCACGGTAAAGCGACCGTCAGCGCTTTTCCATGTCCGTGCTTCTTGCGCATGGGCATGGTGTGCCACGGTCTGTATGAAGAAGGAACAAACGAAGACAAAGAGAAAGTATGTGTAGTTTGATCTCATTGCGTCGGTCCTCGTCTGGTCAAAGTTTTCATCATTCTACTAGCAGATGAAATGTGCCGGACGAAGTTGGCGATTGGGCAGTAAAAATAATGAAACCAGACGACGAACGACAATAGATCGACTGGCTTTATCGGTATTAGCGGCAACAGACGCGTGCGAAGGGTCGTATAGAGCTTGCCAGGCTTAATGGGTCATTGCGTAAGTGATAATGTTGATGCCCAGCGGGTACGAAACCTTGACCGAGTAATTCTTAAAGAACTCGTGGTTTTCACCTTCCCGTTCCCAGCCGTCACCGACATCGCTGTTGTGACAAAAGAGTGCCATGAGCTGGCCGTTGTCATCGAAGTAGCCTTGGAAATGTGGATCGGTGCCCTGCCCTTCGAAGCTGCCGTGCCAGTCTTCGTAATCCAGACCACGTTCCCAGGCTTTGATGCTGAGGACGCGAGGTAGCTCAATGAAGTCGTAAACGATATGGAAGATCTCATGGTCCACCGTGAGTTCACGTGGTTTACGGTTGGGGAGTACTCGCTCCATTTCGCTCATCACATGTCGCCATGCTTTGGGCGTCCAGAAGTCGTCACCCATCAAGAACCCACCATTCATCAGATACTTGCGCAACGCTTCCGCTTCTTCGGTCGTTAGACGCATGTTCTGTACGTTCGACATGAAGATGAACGGATAATCGTTCAGTGTCGGGTCGGTAAGCCGGAGTACTACTCCATCCGGATCGACTTTCATCGAGGTTAACTGTTGGAGGCGGAATGAGAGGTTGATATCGGAGTCGGGATAGTCGTTGCTCCAGCCACTACCGCTTGGGCCGTAGCCATAGCCAGAGCTAAATTGGATTCGAGCGAACGTGAACGTGTCATGCTTGAACGCCGGATCGTTCTGCCACGTTGGAAACTCCCAACGGTCTTTGGCAGCCCGTCGTCCGCCACGCCCACCGAACTGAGCGATTGCCGACGCCGACAGGACGAGTATCGCACATAAGATCATCGCGAATTTGGGTGCCCGAGCTGTCATGTCGTTTGCTTGTTATCTGAGGGTGCTACAAGGACGGTTTGGTCCAAGTTTAATACGTAGTGTTACCCAAGTAGTCTACCGTTAGGCAACGCCAGCTTATGCAACATACTAACGTATTCTCGCCATTCCCTGGCTTTTCGGTCCTTAGTTCAACTCAAAATACATCGATTCACGTTTCGCAATGCGACAACGAAATGCAACGCCGGATCAAATCGAACTGTTAGAGTTCTGGTAAAACGACGTTTTACTTCAACTATTCCTCGAGACCGCGTTAGTTCGTTAAGTTGCTGGAGTCAATTTGTGACCGATAACCCGTACGCGTCGCCGATTTCGGATGGGACGTCTTACAAGTCGCCATTGCCACTTCTGCAACTGAGCGAGAAGACCTTACGGATTTCCGGAAAAGTCCCCAAGGAAACGGCCTTGCGGATGGTGTCCGAATGCGTGCCAATTGGCCAAGAAAAAGCGAAGCGAAAACCGGGCTGTATGCGATACGTCTGGTTCATTCTTGCTTTGATCGGTGGCATTCAATTGTTGATTGCGGTTCCGCAGCTTCTTTTTGAGAATCGCTTCGAGATTTCAAGCCTCACGGCATGGAGCCCGATGATCGCAAGCCTGCTCCTGCTTGCGATGGCGTTTCTGCCTTGGGTAGTACTCTACCGCGAGGGAAGAGCATCGCAAGAGCCGGAAAAGAGCAATCCACCCTCGTGGTCGGAGGTCACGATTGAGTTATCCACCGACGGATTTACTGTCGAGCGTGAGGGGACCGAGGGCGTTACTCGATTTTCACGACTTGATTGGGGATGGACGACCATAAGCAAGAGCGGTGACGCTTGGTTGTTGAGCTACGCGAGGCACTCGCCGCTTCTTATTCCACGTGAGTGGATCCATCTCCCTGCTGATCGAGAGGCTATTGATCAATTTGCTCAGAGTCTCGAAGCGTGGCAAAACGAACCGGGAAATCTTTCGCGGTCGCAAAGCTTGGAGATACCCAAGGAATGGACCGACGAAGGCCATCTGTGCAGAGTTACGGGCACGATGGAATACGAACTGAACAAACGAGTTTCTGCGAAAATCAAACGCAAGCTACCAAAGTTTGAGCTCGTTTCGCCAAATATCCGTTGGTGCTTCTTTACCTGGATGTCGATTATTGTCGTTGCTGTTCTGGTTTGTGCGTTGGCTTGGTATTTGGATGCTCCGACGGTTAGTACATGGTGCGCGTCGCTACTGCCGGCTGGAACAGTGGCATTCGTCAGTTACCTGACACTTCGTCGCTTATTGCTCAGTTCGCAAGCGCTGGTTCTCGTCAGCGAAGACGCGGTTTGGATTGCAAATGTCGGTGCTCACGGGAGGCTTTGGCTAGATGAGCTACCATGCCGTTTCGCGGTGAAGGACACCCTGGTCATTTCTACCGATGACGGTTCGTACGCGGTCGTGCTACCGAAAGAGTCGTTCAAAGATGAGTCGGGTTGGCTGAGCGTTTGCGGTCAGCTCGGCGTAGCTTAAGGCCAACCAACCCAAAAACATCATCAGTGCCGAGCTGCGCGAAAATGGTTTACAAACCGAATGGTGAGCATCAGGGCGGCAGCAGCGAGGCCGATTGTGAGTCCAAACCACAGACCACGACCCTCCAGTTTGAGTCCAAATGCGAGAAACACGCACGCCGGGGCACCGATCGCCCAATAGGCAAGCAGCGTGAGGTACATAGCGGCTTTCGTTTCCTTCAAGCCGCGTAGCGCATTGGACGCTGCTACTTGCAGTCCATCAGCGATTTGAAAAAGGGCAGCGATCCGGAGGAAAGTAATGCTGTGATGAAATAGGACGGAGATATCTTCCTGCGTCTGATCCACATAGAGCCCAATGATAAACGCAGGAAATGCTGCGAATACTATCGCCGGGACTACCATGACGCCAGTCGCAGTGAGCATGCCAACTTGACCTGCAACGCGTGCACCGTTTAGATCCGACGCACCCGCGAATTGCCCAACTCGAACACAGGTCGCCAACGCAATTCCTAACGCCACCATGAAAGTGACAGCGGCCGATTGCAATGCTATTTGATGGGCCGCTAACTGTTGCGGATCGATAATGCCCATGGCGAACGCTGAAGCGGCGAAAAGTCCATTCTCGAACGCGATCGTCATGGTGATCGGCAAGCCAATCCGAAATAGCTCAGCGAGTGTTGCAGAATTGAAAGTGAACAATTGTTGAAAAATTGGGTATCGTACATGCTGAGTAAGTCGAATGTAGGCTACTACGATGAACAATAGCATCGAATAGACAATGGAACTCGCCACTCCCGTTCCAACCAGTCCCAGTCGCGGTAGACCAAAATGCCCGAACATAAACGCATAGTTGAAAAACACGTTGAGCGCGATCGCCAGTCCAGCCACAACCAAGATCGGGCGCGTCTTGCCGGTACCTTCGAGAAAGCCACGCAGCGAGACGGTCATAAGCGCTGGGATGATCCCGAAGGAAATAGCGCGTAAGTAACCGCTGCTTTCTTGAACGACGTTTGTGTCTTGCCCCAGCCAAGTTAGTACCGGCGCGATGTTCCAAAACAACAAGAGCGGCGGGATCGAAAAAATAAGGCCGAACCAACATCCGTGTCGAACAATATCCGGTACAGATTCGTGATCTTCTGCACCCACCGCATGAGAGACCATGGGGCTGATGGCATAGATGATCCCGGAGACGATCGAGAATACAAAGTAGAAAGTGGTGCTGCCGATGGCAATTCCCGCTAGTGCTTCCGTACCCAACGAGCCAACCATCAAGGTGTCGACAAACGAAACCGTGTAGTGTGCCAACTGTGCGAGGGAAAGCGGAATCGCGAGACGCAGCAGTTTGCCAAATTCCTGTCGATGCAAACTAAGGCCTTGTCCCGCGTCCGGATTCGCGTGGTTCGTGGCGACGGTATCGCTACTGTGCAGGAATGACTTCGCGCCCGTTGATGGTACTCATGCCGATATAGATTCTTGGGTCAATATCCTGTTCGAGCAGCCTTACCGAGCCATCGCCAAAGACGAAGAAGCCACCGCCCGTGTGGAAACTGTAAAAGCTTCGTACGCGATCCAGCTGGTTTCGACAGTTTTCGTCAGCCGAGCGATCAATCGATATCGGAACCGGTACTTCATTGAGAGGAGCGAGCACGTCGTCAGCGGTTAAGGGTAAACCGTCTCCACCAAAGTTTTGGGCAGTAACCGCGAGGCAGGAACCTGCGCCACCCTCCATTCTAAGTTCAGGAATACCATCGAAATCGGCGGAGGACCAGACCTGGCCCATCACTAGTCCAGGTCATCCTCACGTCGAATGGGCCTCAAGTGTTGCGCTGCTGGCGGCTTCACCCATGGCGATAGTGTTCGATAGTCCGTCTTTAACGTGCGCTCGTTTGATTTCGCTATCGACATCGAACATGCCGTGATAGGCTTCCACCGACTGTGTGCAAAGGTAGGCTTGTGGGCCCTTCGAAAAAGCGTAGTCGGTAACACCTAGTTCGGGTGCCTCCGCCACGTTCGAGTCACTTTCAGGACACAGGTACCCTGGGATTGTTTGTTTGGCCATCTCGGCGTTGAAGCCAGTTTTCCAATCGACCGTCAGGTCCATGCGGTCGTAAATCGTTTGCTGCTCAACGTACGGAAGCAGATTGACGAATCCGGAGTAGAGACCATCACGCAGATCGTTATCTCGCGATGTTACTCCTGGGGGATAGGCGGTCAGGGCAGCTTCATGCGAAGTGATCGCAATGCCTAGTTGCTTCAGGTTGTTTTGGCATTGGCTACGTCGAGCCGCGCCGCGAGCACCTTGGACCGCAGGTAACAGGATTGCCACGAGCATTCCGATAATGGCGATGACGACCAACAGCTCGACCAGTGTGAACGCGAGTTTCCTTTTTAGGTTTCTGCTCATGCGATTTTGTCCTTGTTATGTTGGTAACACGACCACGGTGCAGTACCCGTGTTGTCGATTTCTCATTCTAATGCCTAGTTGTTTCAGCGGACCAGCGGAATTTGGAGCGAATTATTGTTCTGACTCAACGAGAAAAGACGTTGTTCCGATGGGTTTTAACGTAAATCGTAAGCAATACCGCCCTCACAGTGCGTGGAGTTGTGTCACAGTTCCGCTAGCTTGATCTTGCGATACTGACAACTCATTTCACGGTTGCCATGCAATTGGATGCCAATCGGGCCCTTCTTCTCTGCCGACTCTGACTCGTAGTTCATGATGTAAGTACCGTTTATCCACACGGTATAGTTCTTGCCGATGGCCGCGATGGTCATCGAGTTCCAATCCTTCAAGTCGAGCACATTCGCAATTCGCTTCTCTACCTTCTCGCCATTGACCGGATATTTCTTTCCTGGGATGTACGGTAATCCCGTCATGTCTCGTTTCAGCGAACCGGAGATGCCGATCTGAATCTGCTCACGTTCATTGCGGATGTAGATGCCAGTGTCGTTGGTGCCCGAGCCGAACTTAAAGTCAAACTTCATCACAAAGTTCTCGTACTCTTTTTCCGTCCAAAGCGTTTGGCCTTTCTTCTCCGGCCCGCTCTGCACGTTTAAAACTCCATCGTCAACCGTAAACCAAACGTTCTCGCCCTCCGGGGCTTTCCATCCCTCAAGATCTTTCCCGTTGAAGATACTTGGCAACGTTTGTCCGAACGCAACCGAGTTCAGCAACAAGGCGATTGCAAAACAGACGATGTGTCGAACGAAGGCAGGCGGGATTCGGTTCATCGGTGTGCTTTCGAATGATGGAGGTTAACAACGTTAGAAAATTAAGAGCCCGTAAGCTTCGCCGTCAGCGACTCGAGCGTTTCGATAGACGTGTTCATGTCGTCCTTTACGGGGTCATAGGCATTCGCATCGACCTCTCCACCGTGAAACCCGTCGTGTATTGTCATAAAGCTATCGAACAGAGCTTTGGCAGAAGCCTTTGCTGCGTCCTGATCTTCGGCAGAGAGTTGATCAAAATCTGTCGCGTGGCTTATTTCGTCCAACACGTGAATTGCCTCATGAAGTGCGCCGTCGCAGTCTTTGGGAGTGCCGGCTTCGAACGCGGTCTTCACGGAGTCGCGGAAGCCCTTGATCTGACCAACATAAACGGAAAGCTGTTCGTGCGCATGAGCGTGAGCGTCGTCTGCAGTTGGTGTTGCTTGCTGGCAGCCCAAGAGCATGGCGGAGGCGAGAGCGAGTAGAAAGTAGTTTTTGGTGTTCATAATGTCAGAATGGGCAGTTGGAGTGATTCGACCGGGAGTGTACGTAGCTCTCGACCGCCCGATTTTTAGGGTTCGGTGTGGCAATGTCAACTCGAACAATCGGAATCGCAGTCGTCACGACTGCAAGGGATCATGCCGGCTGTCCGCCGGCGGGGTTACTCTGGCAGCAAAGGAGCACAAGCGCTAGAGTCCACGATCAAAACCATCTTTTTCCGTCGAACCTTCGCCCACTAGCAAAAAGCGGAGACACGGGGAAAATAAGACCGATCTATACGAGACGGCAAGCAATCCGAGCCTGTTTTTCAATTCGAATCACTACTCTCAGCCAGCGACCACTTTATGACCAGCAAAGCGAAGATTATCTACACACTTACGGACGAAGCACCTGCTTTGGCGACCCGCTCGCTACTGCCGATTGTCCAAGCGTTCACTTCGGCGTGTGATGTGGAAGTCGAAACCCGCGATATTTCTTTGGCTGGTCGCGTGCTTGCGAATTTCCCGGATAATTTGACGGCCGAGCAAAAGATCGGCGACGCGTTGGCGGAGTTAGGTGAGTTGGCAAAGAAACCGGAAGCGAACATCATCAAGCTTCCCAATATCAGTGCTTCTGTCCCACAGCTTAAGGCCACGATCGCGGAACTTCAGGCGAAGGGATACAAGGTTCCCGATTTTCCGACCGAACCGAAAACGGATGAAGAAAAGGATATTCGAGCGAGATATGGGAAAGTTCTCGGTAGCGCCGTAAACCCGGTACTCCGTGAAGGCAATTCGGACCGCCGCGCGCCGAGGGCAGTCAAAGCTTACGCAAAAAAGAACCCGCATTCGATGGGCGCTTGGAGCAGTGATTCGAAAACCCACGTTACATCAATGCAAGGCGGTGACTTTGTCTCCAATGAAAAATCCGTCACGATCACGAAAACAGACGACCTAAAGATCCACTGGGTCGATGCGAGCGGAACTACGAAGGTATTGAAGGAATCAGTGCCAGTGCTTGAAGGCGAAGTCGTTGATTCTAGCGCTTTGACAGCGTCCAAGTTGCAATCCTTTTTGACTGCTCAGATTGCTGAGGCGAAAGATTCGGGACTCTTATTCTCGCTGCACATGAAAGCAACGATGATGAAGGTCTCGGATCCGATCATATTCGGTCATGCGGTTCGTTGTTTCTTCAAAGACGTCTTCGACAAGCACGGCGAGGCACTAGAATCCGCCGGCGCGAATGCCAACAACGGTCTGGGGAACGTTTTGGCAGCCATCGACAGCATGCCTGCCGACAAACAAAGTGAGATCAAAGCCGATATAGAAGCAGCTTTGGAAAACGGACCCGATTTGGCGATGGTCAACTCGGACAAGGGCATTACTAACTTGCACGTACCGAGTGACGTGATCATTGATGCTTCGATGCCCGCCATGATTCGTGCGTCTGGCCAAATGTGGAACGCGGAAGGCAAGCAGCAAGATACAAAAGCAGTGATTCCGGACGCCAGCTATTCGGGACTGTATCAGGAGACGATCGACTTCTGTCGCGAGCACGGGGCGTTCGATCCCACGACGATGGGAACCGTTCCGAACGTTGGCTTGATGGCTCAAAAGGCGGAAGAATACGGTTCGCACGACAAAACATTCGAGATTCCCGCTGCTGGAAAAGTGCAAGTTGTGAACTCTGCTGGCGAAACGGTATTGGAGCACAACGTGGAAGCAGGTGACATCTGGCGAATGTGCCAAGTAAAGGATGCACCGATTCGTGATTGGGTGAAACTTGCTGTGACGCGAGCGAAGGCAACGGGCTGGCCGGCAGTGTTCTGGTTGAATGAAGATAGGCCGCACGACGCACAGCTGATCTCAAAGGTTAAGAAATATCTTGGCGACCACGATACGGATGGCCTGCAGATCGAGATCCTCTCACCGGTCAAGGCAACTCACTTTACGCTTGAACGAGTCAAAAAAGGCGAGAACACGATCTCCGTCACCGGAAACGTACTGCGAGACTATTTGACGGACCTCTTTCCGATCCTCGAATTGGGGACCAGCGCGAAAATGTTGTCCATCGTTCCATTGATGAATGGCGGTGGGCTCTTCGAAACTGGTGCGGGTGGTTCGGCGCCCAAACACGTGCAACAGTTCAATGAAGAAAACCATTTGCGTTGGGACTCGCTGGGGGAGTTCTTGGCACTAGCTGCATCGCTTGAACATCTCAGCGAAAGTACGTCGAATCCACGAGCGAAGATCCTCGCCGAAGCCTTAGATAAGGCGACAGGGCAGCTGCTGGATTCGGGCAAATCACCATCTCGCAAGGTGAACGAGCTAGACAATCGCGGTAGCCATTTCTACCTAGCACTCTATTGGGCGCAGGCGTTGGCAGAACAATCAGCGGACGAGGAACTTCGAACGAAGTTTGCACCTCTCGCGAAAGAGCTTTCCGACAATGAATCGAAGATCGTCGAGGAACTAAATGCTGTACAAGGAGCAGCGATGAAGGTCGGCGGCTACTACTTCCCCGACGAATCACAGGTCAAAAACGCGATGCGTCCGAGTTCGACCTTCAACGTCGCGTTGGCTCGGATTGTGTAGCCGTTTAGACGCACGCTATTTGACACTGTTGTTGGTGCCTAGCAGTACGTTGAGAGTTCGATTGGCTACTCGTGTGATGTACTTGTTCGGTTGTCCTTCAAGGCAACGTTTCATCTCGGGAATCAATGACCGGGCGACCTCTCCAGCTTCGCCAAGGACGATTGCTGCGCGAAGCCGAGCCCATTGATGCTCACTGGACAGTTCGTCTTTCAAGAGGGAAAGAGCCAATTTCTCTTCCACGCCTAGTTTCAACAATGCCCGAGCAGCAGCAATTCGGACACAAGGTGCTTCGTCGTGCGTCAGTCCGATGATTGGTCGAACTTCATCCGCAGCGTGTTCTGCCAGATTTCCGATTCCGATGGCGGCCCAGTAGCGGACAATAGCATCGCGGTCCGATGCCGCATGGGATAACGCTGGAACAGCCTCTTTGCCGCCGCATGCCAAGTTAGCGACGTTTCGAATTCGGGCGACCAAGTTGTCGTCGGACTGACGGAGGATGTCGTACCGAGCTCCAGTTATCTTCTCTCGCCGCTCGATTTCCGATTCTGGAATAAGGCCAAGATCGCGAGTGTCGGCAACCCATTGAAGGTGAGCCGCCCGCAGTCGTGCAATTTCTTCCGAATACTCTTCGTCACCTGCGAGGTTGTTAATCTCGTGCGGATCCTTTTCGAGATCGTAGAACTCCTCGGGCGGTTTCGATTCCGCCATAAAGAGTTTGGCCGCGGTCGGCAGGTTGCCTTCCGCGTGAACTCGACGCAGTTCACGCATCGTCGCGCCTTTTTCTGGTGTGTTCATGAACTGATAATAGGCTTTGAACGGTTCGTAGTTGCGGACGTATCGGAACCGCCTGTTACGTACCGTGCGAATGATATCGTAACGCTCGTCCATCCGGTCTCGTGCGCCGTAGACGTAGTCGCGAGGTGGAGAGAGTTGCTTACCGAGAAACGCGCGGCCTTGCATGTGCTTTGGAATAGCCTGTCCCGCAAGCTCGAGAACTGTGGGAGCGAAGTCCAACGAGCTAACGAGCTCGTTGTTGATTGCGTTGGGTATGCCCTGCTCTGCCGACCGGAATTTTTCTGGGATGCGGACGACGAGCGGAATATGAGTGCCAGAGTCGTAGAGCCATCGTTTTGCTCGCGGCAAACCCACGCCATGATCTGACCAGAAGAAAATGATTGTATTGTCGTATTCGCCCGCGTCTTTCAGTTCTTGAATGAGATCACCGGCCCATGCATCCATCGCCGTGATCAGCTCGTAGTTTCGTTTCCAGTCTTCTCGAACCAACGGCGTATCCGGGTAATACGGTGGCAGAGGCAGCTTGTCCGCATCTTGGCGACGGTGTTCGTTAGGTAAGTCCTTGGTAACCAAACGATATTTGTCGTCGCGAGCGATCCCGCTTTCGTGGCAACCAGTGAAATTGAACACTGCGAAGAAGGGTTGCGACTTGTCTTTTCGGCTCTTCCAATGAGCCTTCTTGCTGGAATCGTCCCACGTGTCTTGGGGTGTGACAAACTGATAGTCTTCCTTGCTGTTATTGCTGCAGTAGTAGCCCGCTTTGCGAAGGTAAACGGGAAAGGGCTTCACGAAATCGGGCAGCTTGGCGTTGCAACGCATGTGATGAGTACCTAGCGTCGATTGATAGACGCCGGTGATGATTGCGGAGCGACAGGGCGCACAGACTCCGGCAGTTGTGTACGTATTGGTGTAGCGCACGCCTTCGGTTGCGAGTTGGTCGATATTCGGGGTAATTGCATTGTCGTCCCCAAAGCAATGTATGTGCGGACTAATGTCCTCGCACGACAGCCAAAGAATATTTGGTTTAATGGATGTTTCGGCGGACAAGAGGCTGCCCGACATCAGGAACAATAGAAGAGTGACGCGAAACATTTGCTTTCCGTATTCTGGTGGCCAAGCGGTTTAAACGATGGTCGTTGGACATAGCTTACAGTTTCACACCGCAAACGCGACAAAAGTTTGCGTCTCTCGCATGAGATTCGGCCATACAACTTGAACAGGTTTCTGCCGACTTGCCACTTGTAGCCTTCACAACTTCGGCAGAAACAAGTCCGGTGGGAACAATGATCAGGCTGTAGCCCATAAGAATCAACAACGACGACAATAGGCGTCCCGACGCAGTAACGGGTGAAATGTCGCCGTAGCCGACTGTCGTCATGGTAACAATGGCCCAATAAATGCCGTCCGGAATCGAGTTGAGGTTTGGGTTCGTCTCCGCCTCAAGTTGAAAAATCAAACTTCCCGACAGTGTGACCAGGATTAGCACTGCAAACAGGAAGACCACGATCTTCGCACGAGACTGCCAGAACGCATCCCGTAAACCGTTAGCCTCGGCGACGAACCAGCCAAGATCGAAGACTCGGAAAACACGGAGCAACCGAAGCGATCGCACTAGGGCGAATCGCGAAGTACTTCGATAGTCAATATTTGCCAGACCGAAGAACGTTGGCAGAATCGCCAGCACATCAACAATACCGTAGAAGCTGAAGATGTAGGCCAACGGTCGCTTCACGCACGCAATACGCAGCATGTACTCGACCAGAAAAATGATCGTGACGGTCCATTCGATTGCCAGGAAGGCGGACTTGTAAGCAGTGCCGAGCGGTTCGACTGTTTCCAGGCATGTCGCGAAAACGCTGACTACGATCAGAATAAGAAGAACAACATCAAACGCTTTGCCAGCAGCCGTGCCTGCTTCGAAGATTATTTCGTGAATTTGGTCACGCCAATCGGAATGTGGAGCGTCTTTCGGTTCGTTCGTTTTCGTCATGGGCTCAAGATAACATCGAATCGAAACTTGATAGCCCAGCCTCGGCCAGCAGCTTGCATTTTCGTCCAGGTGTATTTCGCTTCGGAGATTCGAAGAAACGTAGACCCAAACGAACAAAAACGATCGGTGGACGTAAGGGCTTTACGCAACCCAGTAAATCGAGAGAACCCAGCCAGGAGAGAACCCAGCGAGGCTCGTGTTTTGACTGATAACGCTGGTATGTGGAATATTCCGCCGCCTTTCGTTCTGTCGAGGCAGATTTAGGCGTGCATTCCACCTGAATGGGTGAAATCAGTTTAAATCAGTTTCGTTTGAGAGGGTGTCCACGTCAGTTGTTAGCCCGGTTTGCAGCACATCTCGCCAGACCTCTCTTTTCTAAAACAGTCCTTACGCGTAGAACGGAGGCACAGCGTTTACTGAATGGAAGTATAAATGCACCCCCAACAGTGCGATTGAGCGGTAAGAATTGGCAACGATCGATATTGAGAAAACTGATTCGCCCACGGATGGGCTTGCGGATCCTTCCCAAGCTCCAGTCGAACAACCTGGCAAACTCCCCAAGCCTGCTGGTGCTCTGCCTTTGCGTCTGAACGCGCGGAGGACGACCGTCTTGGTCGGAATTCACTTGTTGGCACTTGCGGCTCTAAGCCCGTGGTTTTTCAGTTGGACCGGTCTTGCGATGGTCCTCATTGGGCACCATCTTTTTGGAATGCTAGGGATTTCCTTGTGTTACCATCGGTTGCTCACACATCGTTCGCTCGTGACGCCAAAATGGTTCGAACGAACGTTGGCGACACTGGGCGTCTGTTGTCTGCAAGATACACCCGCTCGATGGGTTGCCATTCATCGCAAGCATCATCAAGAATCCGATAAACAGCCTGATCCACACACGCCGATGGCCGGCTTTTTGTGGTCTCATTTCGGTTGGCTGCTTTACGAAAATCGCGACCATCATTCAACGAGCGATTGTGATCGCTACGCCCACGACGTACTTCGAGATCCGTATTATCGGTGGCTTGAAAGAGGCAACAATGGTTTACTGCTTTACGTCGTACATGCCGTTGTATTCTTCCTCGTCGGTTTGGTGTCGGGCTTGTGGTTCAGTGGTGGCGATATGATGGCTGGCGTGCAGTTCGGATCGAGTCTCTTCGTTTGGGGCGTGATTGTTCGTACCGTATTTGTGTGGCATGGTACTTGGGCTGTGAATTCATTGACGCACCTAAGCGGTTATCGGAATTACGAGACAAGAGAAGACAGCCGCAACAATTGGCTCGTCGCGTTGCTTTCGCATGGAGAAGGTTGGCACAACAACCACCACGCAAAACCACGCTGTGCGAACAACCGGCACCGCTGGTGGGAATTTGATTTGACCTACCAAACGATCCGCTTGTTCTGTTGCCTGGGCCTAGCAAATAAAGTTGTTGAGTACGAACCGACTCAAAGATAGCCGAAAGGCCACTCTGCACTAGCAGAATTCACTGCGACAACTATTCGGTCGTTGCCCCAGGCGTCCACGACATCACATCGGTGCTTGTTCTTTCCCCGAATTCAAAGTGTAGATTGTAAGCCCAGTGAGATCTTTGGCATCGCTTGGGAAGATCATACTGCTGACGTAGCCAATTATAAAACACGACGAGATTCCGACGAACGTGTACAAGTAGACGGTAACGTCTGTGAATCGCCCCAAATAGAACATGATCGCTGCGCCACCGATCGCACCGACAAATGCACCAGTGCCATTTGCGCTCTTGGTAAGAGCGCCCAGGACAAACAGCCCCCCGAGTACTCCCATGAAGATACCGATCACCCCAATGAAAGTATCAAACAGCGACTTGATACTTGGATCGACAAACAGCAGTCCGATCGCTGTTCCCGCGATACCGAACAACGCTGTTAGGGCCTGGGCAACTCGCAGATAGCTCCGCTCGGTTTTTATGAGATTTAGTGGACGTAGAAAATCCGTCACAATCGTGGTGGCGGTCGAGTTCATGCTTGTCGAGACGGTCGATTGGGCCGCTGCAAAGATTCCGGCCACGATCAGTCCAGCCAGGCCTATGGGCATCTCACGAGCGATGAATAATGGAAAGATCTGATCGCTCGCAATTGTCGGGTCCAGCTTCTCCGGATGATTTCGATAGAACGCGTACAAAGCCGACCCGATAGCGAAAAAGAGAAACGTCGTCGGAATTGCAAGAAATGCGTTCATCCAAATCGACCGTGCTGCGAGCGCCTGTGTTTCGGTCGTCATGTAACGCTGTACGACAGCTTGATCCGCAGTGTACGAAGAAATGTTTTGGGCAATGCTTCCGAGGATGATGAACCAGATCGCGACCTGCATGCTGGTCGGGTCGAAGTTCCAGTTCACCATCTTGAACTTGTCGGCTGCGAAGCTTGCTTCAACAAAGCCATTCCAACCCCCGTCGATTCCCTGCATCAAAACCAGGATCGCGAGAAGGGCACCGCCCAACAAAACAACGGTTTGAATAGTGTCGGTCCAGATAACCGCTTCGATGCCACCCATCGTGCAATAGACAAGACTAAGCAGGCCAATAATCAAAACTGACTGGGTTGGAGTTAACGGTGTAGCGACAGCAAGTGCGAGACCCGTCAGCGACATGACAACGGCCATTCGGAACAGGTGGAAAAGTGTGAAGCACGCGCTACCAAACAGACGTACTGGTACGTTGAATCGGCGCTCGAGATATTCGTAGGCGCTTGTTGCATCAATGCGTCGGTAAAACGGCAACGCTACAGCTACCACGACAATGGCCACAACAGGGATCATGAAGTTGTTGACGGCCAGCACCCAGTCTTGTGCGAATGCTTTGGAAGGAATGCCGGTGTAGGTGAGTGAACTCAGCATCGTGGCGTAGATACTGCAACCCGCGGCCCACCAAGGAATCTGTTTACCGCCGCGGAAATAGTCATCCGTTGTTTTATTCTTACGAGCGAAGGAAACACCGACGGCAGCCATCGTAAGCAGATAACCAACCAAGACCGTATAGTTGACGAATCCGAATGCATGCTGTCTCGACGTTGGTGTCGCGCACCAAACTTTTGACGATCTCTTTCGGGGACGTATTTCCCCGCTAGGAATTACGATCCTGCCGTCGAACAAGACGGCCTTGGTCGTGACTTGGTTGGTCGGTGTGGAACCAGTTTCGGTCCAAGCATCGGTAATCGTGTTGTAGATGAACGAAGCTTTAGGGAATCCCGGATGAGCGTCTTTTAGCTCGTCCGCGCGATCACCAAAGAGCTCACCGTCGTCGCCGCCGAGCACCATTAGATTGCTTTGCCCGAACCGAATTCCTGTACCGGCCATTACGCACTGCGGAACAGACTCGCGTTGTCGCCATTTTCCTGTGTCCGGTGTGAACTCCCACATGTCGGCGAGCAGCTCAAACGTTTCGCCATCCTTCACTCGACCACTGATTACGTAAATGGCATCGTGAAAACCGTTGTTCTGGGCGACGGTAATGTTGTGTACTCGCGCCGATCCACCCCAAGCTTCTAGTGATTCCCATTCGGTTTCGTCTGGGGATCCCCCTAGCTTCAACCTCCAGAGATTCCTCATTTCGCTGCCGGCTTCTGCCGTGCTCTGGCCTCCTGCGAGATACACTGCGCCGTTTAAATACGCGGCGTCTCCATAGACGCAAGGCGATGGCAAGGAAGGGTATTCGACGACATCTACCTTCCCGTTTTCCCATCGCAGTGCGAAGACTTCAGAAAACGTATTCGTTGCGTCGTTGCCTCCCATGCACAACACGCCGTCCGGCGTCGAAACGGTAGCAGAGTATCCGATCGGTTTCGGAAGCGTACCTGCTGTCTGCCATTCAAAACCGGCGGCAGTTTTCGTGAGCACGTAGATTTCATCGTGCCACTGTTTTTCCGTTTCCCAGATGGGCAGTGGGAAGTTTGCTCCACCCGCCACGATAAGAGCATCGTTATGAACACCCACCAAGGGACCTGCAACGCCTAACTCGTTTGGTAACGGGGGCATCTCCTCCCAGTTCAATGTTGCGTTCTCAAGTTGCCCGAAGGCGGCGAGGGTGAACGTAAAAATAAAGAACAGCGCCAAGCGAAATGGCATAGCCGTAGCTCCAGTACGATTCCCGAGGGATATTACCATTCGAAGAACTTAATCGAGTCGAGATCTCGTCGCAAATCAGTGCGTTGTTCCTGCGTCAGATTTTTCTGCGGAAGTCGACATGGCCCGCACTCCACACCGAGTTCACCAAGTATGATTTTCATCGCTGCGTGAAACGGATACTGATACACCGTTCTAATTAATACATTCGCTCTCGACTGATAGTCACGAGCCGCGTCGACGTTGCCAGCTTTGAATTCACTAATCACGTCATCGTAGATCTTGCCCATCACGTTGTAGGTACTTCCTACCGCGCCGGTTGCACCCATCGATAACGCCGACAACAGCATTTCGTCGCTACCCCAAAGAATCGAGTGTTGGCCGTTTCGCCATTGTTTGCATGCGAGAAACTCGTGTAGCGTTGCTGCGGTGTACTTAATTCCAGCGAGAGTGGGTATTTCCTGTGTCGCTAGCTCCAAAAATTTGAGCATATCAACAGAGGCACCAGTGAGATGCGGGATGTGATAGTAGTAAAAAGGTAAGTTTGGCGCGCCGGAAGCGATCTCTTTCATGCTGGTGACTAGCGTTGGCACATCAGTCACTTTGAAGTAAGACGGTGCGTTTGCAGAAACAGCATCTGCGCCGATTTCTTGCGCGTGCGATGCCAACTCACAGGCTTCTCGCAGGCTGTTATGCCCCACCTGGACGACGACTGGTAGTTCTCCGGATTCTTGGACGTACGATTCAGCGACCTTCCGCCGTTCTAGTCCAGAAAGAGATATGCCTTCGCCGGTACTACCGCAAACGTAAAGTCCGGCAATGCGCTGTCCCCGAAGGTGGTTGACCATCGGGCCGATTTGAGACAGGTTCAAAGTGCCGTCTTGGTTTAGCGGCGTATAGGTGGCTGCGATCAAGCCTTCCAATTTTGGCGTTTTCATGCACAGATTCTAACACGTATTGGATCCACGATGAGCGACACGTACATCGACCACAAAGGCCGCGTGCGATGGCATTGCAATGATGCTTTGGCCGAGAAGTTGAAGGAGCTTTACGACTATCTGGTAATCGGCGGCTATGAAGAAAATCATGCAGCTCGCTATCCGCGGTTGGCGCATGCGATTTCACGGTACGATCAGTCCGTTGAAACGATGCATGTTGAGAATCGATTGACCGACTTTCCAGGAGTTTCGAAAGTGATCGCGGGAATCCTTGGGGAGCTGCTAGAAACTGGCAGTTGCAAGAAGATGGACGAGGGAGATGAATACTTCACCCCGCCACCCCGCACGGTACTTGAATTAACTCAAGTACCGCGACTAGGGGCGAAGACTGCTCGCATGCTTTACCAGGACCATGGTATTGATAGCCTGGATGCGTTGAATGCGGCATTGAATGAAGGTCGGTTGTCGAAAGTGAAGGGCATCGGCAAAGGCACGATAGCAAACATTCGAAAACACACTGACCTCAAAAAATAATCGATCTCTATTTCAGAGACGCCGGACATGCCGGCTGGTGTAACACACCTGGGTTAGGCAAGACGTACGTTTTCCGCACGCGGTCCTTTGGGGCCTTCACCGACGTCATAGGTCACTCGTTGACCCTCTTGGAGCTCATCGAAACTAACACCTTCCAACGCTGAACTGTGAAAAAACATGTCGCGTTGTGTGCCGTTCTCAATAAAACCGAAACCCTTGTCGGTAATTCGCTTGATTGTGCCCTCAGCCATTTAACTAAACTCTCTTCAAAAAAACTAAAAGTGTGGACTTCGTTTGGAATCCGAACTTATCTTGCACCCGCAAGATCCGAAGCCGTAATGAGTATATCGTTTCGGCAACGTGATCGAACTAACGTTGTTCGGTTTTTGACGGATTCTCGCGGAGCCATGCGTACGTTTAAGCTGTTCCTTCGCCCACTTATACAATGCTTGCGGGCAGCCGCAGCGTAGTTTCCTAAGGGAAAACACCACCTTTTTGGCTAAGTCGCTTCGGAGCTTTGTTGTTTCAGTCGTTGTCGTTCGTTGCGGCCGGGCCGTTTCTTTTTTCGGCGTTTTTCTTTCTTCGGCGGGTTTGATTCACTGGTCACCTCGTCGTTTGGTGCGCGTGTTTCACCACGCACAGTCGTCGGTTTGTTCTTGGCCGTAGTGCCCGTAGTCCGCTCTCGCTGCGTGTGTTTTGATGGTTTGATTGATCTTCTCGACTGTCCACCTGATTCGCTGGCATCATTACGCACTTTGGAAGCTGTTGTTTTTCGGCGGTTCCCTGTTGAGTTTGGCTTCTTCTTTCGTCTTGAATTTGAACTGTTCCGCTCACCACCTCGAACGCCACTTCGTCGTGGTGAAGGCTTTGGTCGTTCGTCGAGAATCGGCTCCGGTTGATTCGCCGCGGGAGGCACGGCTTTGCCGATCAGACGTTCGATCGACTTAAGCTCACCACGTTCGGACTTACTGCAAAGCGAGATTGCGATGCCCTCGGCACCGGCTCTACCGGTCCGTCCAATTCGATGGATATAGCTTTCTGGATCGTCCGGGATGTCGTAGTTGATGACGTGCGAGATTCCGTCTACGTCTATACCTCGTGCACAGACGTCGGTTGCAACAAGCACGCGTATCTTATCGTTGCGAAACGATTCGAGCGCACGCTGCCGAGCATTCTGCGACTTGTTGCCATGGATTGCTGACGTGCGGATGCCGCGTCGATCGAGCTTTTCCGCGACCGCGTTGGCTCCTCGCTTGGTACGCGTAAAAATGATAACTCGTTCCGCTTCTTCCGACGCAAGCAATTCCAGGACATAACCAAGCTTTCCCGGTCGTTCGACGAAGACCACTTGCTGGTTGATCAGGTCAACGTTTTTCTCTTTTGGAGCAATAGAAACCTGCACTGGTTTGGTTAGGAGTTTCTTACTGAGTTCCACGATCTTCGGAGGCAACGTTGCGGAAAAGAAAAGCGATTGACGCTTGTCTGGCAAACACTTGATGATCCGGCGAAGGTCGGGGAGGAAACCCATGTCGAGCATTCGATCGGCTTCGTCCAATACGAAAACGTCAAGCATGCTGAGATCGATGAAGCCTTGGTTCATTAAATCGAGTAGCCGCCCCGGCGTTGCCACAAGTATGTGTGCTCCACGCCGCAAGGCTTGAACTTGTCGGTTCTGGTTAACTCCGCCGAAGATTAGAGCGTGGCGAAGATGCAAATGGCGACCGTAGTCGTCGAGGCTGTCTGCAATTTGAATTGCTAATTCTCGCGTCGGCGCCAACAACAACGCGTACGGTTGTTTGGGGCGTGCCTTTCGATTCGTTTTGCCTAATCGATTGAGTATCGGCAGCGAGAATGCGGCAGTCTTACCGGTGCCCGTCTGTGCAGAACCCAAGACGTCGCGGCCTTCGAGCGCGGCGGGAATCGCTTTTTGTTGAATCGGAGTTGGTGTTTTGTACTGTTGATCTGCGAGCGCACGCCGGATGGGTGCAATGAGATCGAGTTCCTGAAAGGTGGACAAAAGAGTTCCTATCGGTTTCGATGCCCGCAAAGACGGCAAATACGATTTGGCACCGTCGCGGACAAATTGCTGCTTGTCTAAAAGAACGCTGGACAAACAAGACAGTCTCAGAATTCGTTGCGTCCATCACGACGCATCGCCTGTCTGGTCCAGACCGATGAACGACATGAGGCATTCGATTCGGTGAGGCAGCAGTAATACGTGGCAAAAGGCCACTTCGGAGATCGTTTTGCCAAAGCAAAAACCTTCCCCAATCACCGAACAATGCATTTCACCAGCGAGCATTACTTGTTTCGTTCGGTAGTTCGAGAAAACTGCGCTGGCAGCTCCCTCTCAACTCTCAATCTTAGGAAGACTAGGTGAAATCGGCAATGGTTGTTCGCCGTCACAAGAGTACTGGCCGAATACTGGCTCTGAAAATGAAAAAACGTCGCACTGCATGCTGGATTTTGCAATGCGACGCTACCCAAAACTCGATCGTCTTGGGCTTGGGGGAGCTTAATTATCTCAGGTTGAGTTGTGTAATGCACGCAACAAAAGGTATTCATTTGTACCAGTTCAGAAAACGGCCGCCGGCGCAATTCGCTTTATCCTGGTAATTTCCCACTTGGATGAGTGCAAAAGTCCCCTGGCCGCCAAGGTTGCACGAAACGCTGGGTGTATTGCCACTCAAGTCGGTAACTACCCAGTTCTTTCGTCTATATTCGGTGCATGTCCAAGCTCCCGTCGCAAGAAGTCTCCAGGCAAGCTCTCGCCGAAGCCAGGAAAGTTGCGGATGGACTCTATCCGCATCAAGTTACCGGTGTCGCCTTCTTGCTGGCACGGCGTCGAGCGATCTTGGCTGACGATATGGGGCTAGGCAAAACGCGGCAGTCGATCGTCGCCATGCAATGTGCTGAACCCAATGGGCCGTGGTTGGTTGTTTGTCCTGCCTCTGTGAAGCGAAACTGGCAGCGCGAGATCAACTTAGCGTTGGGCGACGGTGAGGAAGTGACCATCGTTGACCGAAAGACTCCCGTACCAACACCTGATTACGCTGGATGGGTTGTTCTGAACTACGACATCATCAAAAAGAACCTTGCCACGCTCGGCAAGGTGGAGTTCACGGGCTTCGTTTTCGATGAGGCACACTATCTCAAAAACTACAAAGCTCAACGTACGAAAGCCGCCGCGCTACTTTTGGCGAACGCCGCAGCGCCGGTCGTGCATTGTTTGACTGGCACACCGATGCTGAATCGCCCACGTGATCTCTTTCCGCTTTTGCAACTCGTTAATCATCCGCTCGGCAGTAGTTTTCTAGGCTATGCCAAACGGTATTGCGACGCGCATCGCGGGGACTTCGGTTGGGAAACCAAGGGCGCCAGCAACCTTGACGAGCTTACGGTGCAGCTTCATGGAACGATGTTGCGGAGAACGAAGGACGAGGTATTGGACCTGCCGGGAAAAATGCGATCGTGGCTAACGGTCGACATTCCAGCGGCAACGGCAAAACGGGGTATGCAGCGTGTGTTGGCAACTCTCCTCGGCGACACAAGCGATCAATCAGAGGATGGCGATGCGAAGAAGCGATTGCCTCCGATATCGAGAGCCAAACTCCTGGCGAGATTGACTCCGGTTCGCGCGGATATCGCTGGTGCGAAGATCAAGCATACGGTTGAATTCGCGAAGAATATGATCGAGCAAGGTGAGAAGGTAATCATTTACACTTGCTTCGTGGAAGTTGGCGAGACGATTGCCGAGTCTTTTAAGAGTGAAGAAGTGCGATTCTTTTCGGGCAGCAGCTCTCAGGAACATCGACAGAAGTGCGTCGACGATTTTCAAAACCAAGACGACGTAAAGGTGTTGTGTGCGACCGTTATCGCTGGAGGGGTGGGGATCACTTTAACCGCGGCACGGAACGTGATCTTCAATGATTTAGACTGGGTGCCGGCGAATCATTGGCAAGCGGAAGATCGTGCCTATCGTATCGGCCAGACGCACCCGGTGAACGTCTACTATTTTGTCGCTTCCAAGAGCATTGACGAATTTGTGGGACACGTGCTGGAAACGAAAACCAAGATTATCGGAGCCGTCGTTGATGGAGCCTCGTTAGGTACCGAAGTGGCTTCTGCAGATGTCTTTACTGAATTGGAAACCGCGGTGATGCGACTTCAAACAACGGGGGCTAACTTCGATAGCAAGGATGGGCAGTTGACGCTTCAGCAGGCGATCGCGACCTACTCACAATCAGAGCCGACAGCAGCGATTGAGAAGAAAGATCCGCTCCACAAACCGAAGAACGCTGACACCGACGCGATTCGTGCGCTCGCTCGTGCTCTAACGATTCCACAGAAAGGAAGCACTCGCTACCGACTCGCGAGCAGCAAGGCCGGTCATGACTATGTGCTCGAGTTGGACGGCTCGGACGTGATGTGCACGTGCCGTGGTTTTGAGTTTCGTGGTAGCTGTAAGCACGCTCGGACATTGAAAGATGCGCTGGCGACCGGTGGGAAAGTTCCAGATGAGTTCATCTTGGAAGAAGACTAGCGGTTTCCCTTGATTCTCAAGCGAATTTTGGGTGGTCAGGGTACGCGAAGTTGTGACGTATTGTTGTTATACTCCCCGCCACAAATGAACACCGCATGATTGGCACCTAGGAAATTAAGATGGCACGGAAAAGCAAAAAGAAGACGATGGCCGACAAGGCCGACAAATTTGACCTTTATCAGCAGTCCGTTCAACACGCCGACCACGAGGTCGAGTTCTTCGAACAAGCGTACCGGGATGAATTTGCCCGCAAGCCACTAGCTCTACGTGAAGACTTTTGTGGAACGTTCGCGGTCTGCTGTGATTGGGTGAAGTCGAGCAAGAAACGCACCGCACTGGCTGTCGATCTATGTCCTATAACGCTCGAGTGGGGAAAGTCGCACAACCTGAGCCAGCTTTCAAAGTCTCAGCGAGCTCGCGTTGAAATCATCGAACAGGACGTGCGCAGAACCAATGAGCCGAAAGTGGACGTCCTGGCTGCTCAGAACTTTTCTTTTTGGATCTTTAAAACACGCGAAGAAGTCATCAACTATTTCCGCATCGCGCGCGAGAACATTGCGGATACAGGCATCATGGTTATGGACATGATGGGTGGCGGCGGCTGCTACGAAGAAGGTCAGACGGATAAGCGGACCATCGTGAAGGGCAAACGTGGCTTCAAGTACCATTGGGAACAGCGTCGCTTCAACCCTGTTACTGCCGACTGCACATACCACATTAGTTTCAAATTCCCCGATGGCAGCAAGCTAAAACGGGCGTTTACTTACGAGTGGCGTTTTTGGACGATTCCAGAGGTCCGCGAAATGTTGTCCGAAGCTGGCTTCCGCGCGAGCTATGTCTACTGGGAAGAAGAAGACGAAGACGGTGAAGATACTGGGGAATGGAAGAAGACCGCTGAGGCGCCAAGTCACGAATCTTGGGTGTGCTACATCGTAGCTATTAAGTAGCTCGGCGTAGCTTCGAGTGACGAGAGTTGAAGGTATTTGCGATTGCACTGGGAATCGCAAATAATGTGCATCTATCGCAAGACGCGATTACTGACCACCCTCCTCTCCTCCGAGATAGTATCGTTATGAACTCTCGCGTTCGTCTTTTGCTCGTTTGCCTTCTCACAACAACGCTCTTCAATCTTTGCGGGACTGCTGCCCTTGCAGTCGAAAAGAAACCCAACTTCGTCATCATCTTTGTCGACGACCTCGGTTATGCGGACATCGGGCCGTTTGGCTCGGAGAATCATCGCACGCCGAACATCGACAAGATGGCCAGTGAAGGCATGCGGCTGACAAGTTTCTATTCGACGTGTGGAGTTTGCACGCCCTCGCGATCCTCTCTGATGACTGGTTGCTATCCCAAGCGGATTGGAATGCATGAAAACGAGAAAGGTCAGTGGGTTTTGTTTCCGGGCAACAAACGTGGACTGAACTCTTCAGAAACGACGATCGCTGAGATGCTCAAGGCGGAAGGCTATGCAACCGGTATCGTTGGCAAATGGCACCTAGGTGACCAACCTGAGTTTCTTCCGACCAGACACGGCTTCGATTCGTACTTCGGCATTCCGTTCTCGAATGACATGGGAAAAATGGACCGTCCTACGAAAAAGGGTGGCTATCCACCCACGCCATTACTGCGCAACGAGGAAGTCATCGAGCTCGAACCCAACCAACGATATATTACGCGTCGCTACACTGAGGAGGCTCTTTCTTTCATCGAATCGAACAAAGAAAAGCCGTTCTTTTTGTATCTGCCTCAATCGATGCCCCACTGGCCGCAGTATTCCAGCAAAGGCTTTTCGGAGAAGTCTGCCAACAAAGCGTGGGGTGACGCAGTGGAAGAAGTTGATTGGTCTACCGGTCAGGTTCTTGCGAAGCTGAAAGATGCTGGCATTGATGACAACACGTTTGTGATCTTCACCTCGGACAACGGGGGGGCGTCGCATCACGGTGCAGTCAACAAACCGCTTCGTGGTGGCAAGGGAACAACGTGGGAAGGCGGCCAACGCATTTGTTGCGTGGCTCGTTGGCCAGGCCACATCCCTGCGAATTCATCAAGCGACGCGATCGCAGTGACGATGGATTTGCTGCCCACGTTCGCAAAACTGGCTGGCGGCACTGTCCCTAACGATCGAATCATTGACGGCAAAGACATCGCGTCAATCTTTATGGGTGAATCCAACGACTCCCCACACGATCGGTTCTATTATTACTTCCGCGGTGAACTCAACGCGGTGCGTCACGAGAACTGGAAGCTCTTCGTAAAGCGACGCCCAGACCGAAATCAGTCGTCAGCGCTGCCAAAGCCAGAGCTCTATGATCTATCGAATGATGTTGGCGAGAAGACCGACGTTGCCGACGCAAATCCAAAAGTTGTGGCTAAGCTGCTGGAACTTATCAAGGAAGCACAAGACGATCTTGGTGATGGCGAAGATCACGTCGGCAAGAATACTCGCAAAGCAGGGTTTGTCGAAGATGCAACGACCCTGACCAAGAATGCAGTCGACGAGCTTACTCAGACGGAAGTCTTTGTTTCTGGGAAGGAAGGCTACCATACGTTCCGAATTCCTTCCCTGCTTACAACAGCGAAAGGTACTTTGCTGGCCAGCTGCGAAGGCCGAAAAAACAGTAGAAGCGATCACGGAAATCTGGATTTGATCGTTAAGCGCAGCGAAGACATGGGTAAGACTTGGTCTTCAATGGCGACGATTTATGAAGAAGGCGGTGACAAGGATGTGACGATTGGCAATCCGTGTCCCGTTGTGGATCAAGAGACTCGCACCATTTGGATGCCCTTCTGCCGTAACAACGATGACGTGTTCATGACGCACAGCATCGACGACGGGAAAACGTGGTCAAAGCCTGTCGACATTACGTCTACTGTCAAACTGCCCGGGTGGGGTTGGTATGCCACCGGACCCGGTGTCGGTATTCAAATGACTCGAGGTCAGTACAACGGAAGAATGGTAATTCCGTGTGATCACCGAGAAAAGCGCGAAGACAAGTGGATTAAGATGTCACACGTTTTCTATAGCGATGATTCTGGAAAGACGTGGCAGTTAGGTGGTACCGTTGGTGACCATACGGATGAATGCCAGGTCGTCGAGTTGCACGATGGACGTCTAATGATCAACATGCGCAACTACTGGGCGCGAGAAGGAGGAAAAAAGGAGCTTGGCGGAAAACGTGCTGTTGCGATAAGTTCCGACGGCGGCGAAACATGGGATAAACTAGCCTTTGACGATGTACTGATCGAACCTATTTGCCAGGCAAGTTTCATTAAGCACTCCGACGACGTCTTTCGACAAGCAGCATTGTTCTTCAGTAACCCAGCTTCGACGACGCATCGTAAAACTCTCACCATTCGCATGAGTACCGACCAAGGCAAAACGTGGCCGATCGCAAGATCTATCCACGATGGTCCCGCCGCCTATTCCTGCTTGGCAGTGCTACCTGATCGCTCGATTGGTTGCCTTTACGAAGCTGGTGAAAAGCACTCATCCGAATCGTTGAAGTTTGCACGGTTCACGGTACCCTGGCTGACTTCGGATTAGACGCGACCCGAAAGCCTCGATGCGACGTCCGAGTGAAAGTTGGCATTTTCTTTTTGGTGCATTGGGTTGAGTTTGTATCGTACGACTCATTTCGGTTAATCATCGTTAACTCGACCATTTGAGTTCGATCGAACTACCTCAAACGCGATGAACGCCCATCGATCGGAACGGATAGTACCGTTGGAGTTGAAACATTCTCCAATAGGTGTATCCATTGACGCGACGACGGCAAGAATTGCGTGCGTTGTTAGAATGACATGAGAAACAGGTTCTGGATCTATCGAAACGGCATCCGAATGAAACTCAACAGGCGAAAGGTCCTGCGAACCAGCTACGAAGCGTTGGAATGTCGAAGGATGATGGCCGTGTGTAGCGACGTTACGGGGTTGGTCGGTTCACAGTACGCATACGTTGGCGAATCATGCAGGCTGATTACGCCGCAAGACGAATTGGGTAATCGCATTCCCGATTTTTCGACAGCAGGGTACCGAAACGGCAACGAGCCATTACCGGACGTTGGCGAACTGATCAATCCATTTCGCACGGTTCGTGTTTCTCCAATCGAAGGGGACAATACGGAGCATGTGCAGGCGGCAATTGATCAGGTCGAAGCCTTGCCGCTGGATGAGAATGGTTTCCGTGGCATCGTTCACTTCAACGCGGGGGAGTTTCCGATCGAGGGCGGTCTAACGGTCCTCGCGAGTGGAGTTATCCTTCGCGGCGCTGGACAAGGCGATGACCCCACGGTTGATACCATTCTCCGTGCGACTGGCACGTCCGACCGATCTCTCCTAACGATTGGCGCAGCTAATTCATTGCGGGAGATTGGCAGCACGCGGCACAATATCGTCGACAAGTATGTGCCAGTCGGTGCCACGAGTGTCACAGTCGACGCCACAACCGGCTGGAGCGTTGGTGATGAGGTGACGGTTTTTCGACCAAGCACTGCTGAGTGGATTTCAGAGCTTGGGACGGACCAGATTCCGCCACGGAGTGACGGTGGTGAAGTGGTGCAATGGGAACCTGGATTTCGCTTCGACCAAAGTTATGAACGCGTGATCACTAGAATCGAAGGCAACCGCGTTTTCTTGGACGCTCCGCTTACGCATGGGTTGGATCAACAATTTGGCGGCGGGGTCATTTTTCGATCTGCGTTTACTCGAATCAATCAGGTTGGGATCGAGAACATTCGTGGTAAGTCCGATTTTACTTCTCCGATCGATGAAGATCACGCAAGTACATTTATCGAGCTTCGAGCCGTTGAGGATTCATGGGTCACGGACGTCACCGGACAACACTTTGTTTTTGCCACGGTCTTGGCCGCAACACAATCCAAGCGTATCACGGTAGACGGGGCAGCGAGTCTCGAACCGGTATCGCAGATCACGGGTGGTAGAAGGTATCCGTTCGTAATTGACGGTCAGTTCATTCTGATGCGAAACTTGTATTCAGAGAACGGTCGTCACGATTTCGTCAACAACTCAGCGTCTCGCGGGAACCGCGGGCCGAACGTATTTCTTGATGGCGTAGCCGTGAACTCGCAATCAAGTACCGGGCCGCACCAACGTTACTCTGTCGGCACTCTTTACGACACCATTCATGTCACGAACGAAATCGAAGCTCGGAATCGCGGAAACTTCGGGACGGGGCATGGTTGGGCGGGGGCAAACCACGTTTTCTGGAATCCAGTCGCATCAGGCTATCTGGTGCAAAGCCCACCGACTGCACAAAACTGGTTGATCGGAGCTACCGGCGGCGGACAGATCAACGACACTCGCTTTGGACAGCAGCCGCCGGCCGAGGTGGATTCCTTCGGGACGCCGATTGATTTTGAAGACTCCAACAACGTCACGAACAGTCTCTATATCGCACAGCTAAACCAAAGGCTGTCTTTATTCTCGGAACTGCCCGTGCTTGAACAAAGACAGTACTTGTTAGGTGACTACGACGGGGGCGAGCATGACGGAGCAGAGAGTTTAGATAACGTCTTTGTGGATCCTTTATGGCTTGCGGAACTGGATACCATGGCCTCGCTCAGTACCGTCGTTGCAAGCGACATCGCGACCCCTAATCAAACTGTACCCTTCTCCTTCGACTATCGTCTAGATGAAGACGAAGTTGTCTATTCGGCGACGCTAACGTTGGGTCTGCGGGGGACATCGGGCGATTCTTCCGATGATGTGTTGTTCTTCGATTCGCTCAGCGATACCCGTTCGCTTCGATCGTTAGGGATCGAGGTGCTCGCGGAAGGCGAAACGACGCCTGTCACGATTGAAGTATTTGGCGAGGACCTAGCCGCCCTACAGGACGGTCTTCTGAACTTGGCAGTCAGCGAAGACACTGCGATAGATTTCGTTTCGCTTGAAATTGGAGTAGGCCTCGACCAACAACAGCAGATGTTGGTCGGTGATATCAACGGCGATTCACTAGTCGGGTTCCAGGATTTTCTGATCCTGTCGGCGAACTTCGGAACGACATCAGATGCCACGTCTGCCGATGGCGACCTCGACGACAATGGCGCCGTCAATTTCGCTGACTTTTTGATCTTGAGTCAGAACTTCGGTCGAAGCTCCACCTAGCTTACGCTGTGGATCCTAGTGCAGAGTAGAAGAAGCCAACGATCACAGGCTTGTAACCGTTGGCTTCTGTTTTGATACGAACGAATACTACTTACTTCTTTTCGATTTTCCGTCCGGTGAGTGCTGCGGGACCGAATTCGTATGTTTGGCCCTCACGAACGATTGTCATTCGCGTTTCATCGCCGATCTTGAGCGATGACAACGCTTTTTTGATCGAATCCAGATCTGTGATCGTTTTGTCGTTTAGCATTGTGATGCGATCGCCCAAGCGAAGTCCCAACTGCTGCGCTGTCGAGTTGTCATACAACGTCGTGACAACTGAACTTCCCGTTTGCCTAATGCCAACACCCAGAAATGGACGCATTCCTTCAGCCGCAGTTTGCGTGGATGCTTTCCCGTCGTTTGCCGCTGCAGCATCTATGTCGTTCTTGCCTTTGTCATTGGCCAGCCTGTCGCCCACTGCGCCGGAGTCTGTCGTAGGTGCAGGGGATGTTGAAGTTGCTGTATCTTGAGTTGTAGCAGTTGTAGCCGTTTGACTTTCCAGAGCTTCCGCTTGTACCGGATCAGAATCGGCGACGGTGTCGGTAATGTCGGTGACGCGAGACTCAGCGAGCGCGCTGTTATCGAGTGAAGTCGGTTCGTCGGCTAGTTTCGTGGCCAAATCATCCAGTGCGGCGTCGGTTTGAGTATCTGCTGTGGCTACCGGATCCTCGCTAGGCGGCGCCTCTCCAGCTGCATCGATTACTGCTGTCCCGTCCAAAGCAGTTGCAAAATCGCTAGATGGCGAATCCACATCCGTTAGCGAATTGATGATGTCTGGTGAGTCAGTGACTCCAGGCGATAGTGCATCAGTAGATGCAATACCTGCCTCAGGCATAGCTGCCCCGTCAGGATCAACGTCCGATGCGGAATCTAAAGCAGAGTTATCGGAAGTAGTCGAATCTCTGAAAATGTCTGCTTCGTCCACATCGTGATTTGAAGCAAGTTGTGAGTCTGTATCACTGGCGTCGACGTTGTGACCACTATCGGCGGCGGTGGTGTGTGTGGTGTCCGCTTCATCCGATTCACTGGAGATTTGCGAGCTCGTCTCGGACGTAGGTTCAGTCGAGGCAATAGCATCTGCTTCTCCAGAGACGGACGTGGCGACCGAGCTATCCGTGTTTCCTTGGCTATCCGTGTTGCCTTGGTCGCTCGACCGCATTGCCGCCTCAGCCCAATCGTTAGCTTGAGAGAGTTGGACGTCTGTGGGATTGACGTTCTCTACCTCGCTAGTGTGTTGGCTTAGCTGGTCGTCGTTTGCCGCGGTGACGTTTCCTACCTCGCCAGCCTGCGTGCCCCACTTCCCCATGAACGCAAATAGGACGCACGCGAGGATCAATAACCCAACGGTAAACCAGGCAATTAATAAGTTTCTGTCTTCTGTTTTTGTTTCGTTGGTCATGACTCAGTTTTTTCTCAACTTGTGGTATTCGATGTATGAGTTGCGAGGGTCGGCAACATCTTTCATTTTAGCGCAGAGCCGCCACCGATGTAGGGATCAATTTAAGGGAAGAGACTTGCAAAAAGTTCTCGGTAGGCAAAACCAGCTATTCGAGACATGGCTCACCTCGCGTATTTTTCTCAACGCGCCTCCCCGAAT
>CAYNJG010000034.1:0-46057 GCA_964397295.1 uncultured Pirellulaceae bacterium | reverse complement strand
GCGGTTTCCCGTCGCTGCATACAACAGAACGGTGGCCGCGGAAGATACGTTCAGGCTGTCAGCAATACCGCGCATGGGCAAAAAGATTCGCTCTGCTTTGTCTAAGTCCCGCCAGTTGTCTGAGAGGCCGTTCGCTTCGTTGCCCAAGACGATCGCCGATTTGCCAGCGAATGAATGCATGGTGTATTCCTTCGCTTCCGAGTCGCAAATGGCGAGAACCGAGCAGATTCCGTGCCGGTTGGCCCATTCTCGATACTCTTCGTAGCTGGCCGTAGCGACGTTCAGTGCGAAGATGGTTCCAAGACTAGCTCGAATCGCGTTAGGGTTAAATGCATCGGCGAGAGGATCGACCAAAATCATATTCGTGACGCCCGTAGCATCGGCACTGCGCATGATTGCGCCAATGTTGCCCGGCTTTTCGACGGCCTCCAAGACAACAAACAACGCGTCGTCGGTAACGCTGAGTTCCGCGAGCGAAGTCGTGGGACGGTTTGCCACGGCGACTGGCTCAAGGCGTTTGCCGTATGCGATTTTCTCATGGGCTCGTTGCGAAACGCTGTATACAGAGTCCGCCTTCGTGAGTTGCCAATCGTGATCGTCATCTGGCAAGAAAATGGAATCCAATGAAATGCCCGCGATGATCGCGCGGGAGATTTCCCGTTGTCCATCGATAATGATTTTGCCCGCTTGTTGGCGGCCGCGACTGGTTCGCAGTTTTGCTACCGCTTGGATGATCGGATTTTGGCGGCTCTCTAGCTTTCGATCAGGCAAATGCGAAACTCGTGATCAACTGGTTCGAATCGGTCGCTGACGTGTCTACGCTGCGCGACCGTAAGTTTCGTATTGTAGGTTGCGAGCTTGACCGATCCAATCGTCTCGTTCGATTCGATCTCGGAATGACAAGAGTTTCGAGAACTCCGCGATCGCGACGTGATCCCATTCCATAATCTGGCGATACGTATACACACCGAATGCGTTGAGCTTCTTTTCCAGTACCTGAGCGATACCGGAAATACGCTTCAGATCGTCTTTGCGTTTTGGCGGTTGGGTGTAGACCATGCCGAGCACTTCGTCTCGTCGCATGCGTCCGCCAGAATCCTGTTCGGGAACTGAGCGAGTTGCGACAGAACTGAACGCTAGTGTGCTGGACTGCCTCGCGTTACTTGCAAGCACGGCGGCTCGTTCACGACGCAAGTTGCGAATGGTTTCTTCGTTTGCTTTAGATCTCGCTTCGAGTTGAGCCAGTCTGGACTCGGCATTGCGAAGTGCATCGCGTTGACTGTCTCGTTCGACGGTAACGCGACGGAGGCGGTCACTTGAATCGTTAGCTTGTGTTTGCAGTTGCAAGTACGAACGACGCAAGTCATCGTGTTCACCGGTACGACTATTGACGTCTTCCAGTTTTCGGCGAAGTTCTGCGAGTTGTGTTTCTTGTTGCGAGTGAGTTTCCATCGCTTCGTCGCGTTGTGCCACAACTTTGTCGAAACGTGTCTTGAGATCGGTGTTTGCATCTTTCAATTCGCGAGCCTCGTCCAGATCAGCACGCAATTTTCGGATTTGCTGCTCTAGTTCGTCTTTGGCTGACTCGAGTTCCAGTCGATTCGCGAGTGCCGTGCGATGCGTTTGTTGCAACCGATCCATTTCAGAAACTTGTTCTTCACGTTCGACTCGTACTTGAGCCAGTTGTGAAGTGAGCTGAGAGATTTGGCTATTCAGCTCATCGACACGCTCGGACATTGCTGTGCGTTCGGCGTGGGTTGAGTCTTGTTGTTGTCGCAATTCTGACAGCTCTGACGTCAGCGAAGCAATCTGCGATTCAGCGGCCGTGTGTTCGCCGCGAAGCGACAGTAGTTCAGCGGCCTGCGAAAGGAGTGAATCGTTTTTCGATGACAGTGCGTTCAATTTGAGCTCGAACTGTTCTCGTTCTTCTGTGAACTTTGTGTTGTCAGACTTTTGCTCGTGTAGCACGGTTTGCAGATGCTCTCGCTGGTGTCGTTCGCGGCTCAGCTGCGAAGCAACGTCTTCGAGTTCCGTGCGGAGCGTGTCGATTTCCACTTGTTTACGAGCCACTGTCGACCGTAATTCTTCGGTGTTGGACGTTGCTTTCGCTTCCGCGTCGGCAGCCATCATCGATAGGCGGTGGTTCTCCGATTCCATGCTCGAGAGTCGCGAACGTTCGTCAATAAGCACTTGCGAGACGGCTTCGTGTTCTTGTGCGAGTAACGCCAGTTTTTGGCGAAGTGCGTCCGTCTCCTGTTTTAGTTCGAGTTTTGCGTCTTCATGGCTGTTTTGAAGCAACTGAATTTCGTGCGACGAGCCTTCGAGGCTTTCGCTCATTTGCTCGACGCGGAGTTTAGATTGTGTGACTTCCTCTTCGAGCTTGTTTGCTCGATTGATGGCTTCGTCACGTTGTGCAACCAGTTGCTCTACGTTTTGGACCTGTCGCTCCAAGTTGCTACGGCTGGTTCGCTCTTCTTCAGCGTTTTGCAATGCGAGGTCACGTTCCTCACGCAGCGATGTGATGTCTTCTTGTTGCTGGCTGGTTTGCGATTGCAGTTGAGTGAGAGTAGTCTCTGAGTCTTTGATTTGTTGGCGAAGTGTTTCCGCTTGCGTTTGCAGTTGCGAAATGACCTGCGCATCTTCGCGTCCTGCTTCGAGTCGATGCAACAATGCGTCGCGTTCGCGTGTGAGAGCATTTCGCTCTTCGGTGACCGAGGTGATCTGCGACCGAAGTTCTTGTTCCAAGTCGGCACGTTCGGCGAGGAAGTTCGCCCGCTCTTCGGTCTCGCGGTTTTGTAGCTGGAAACCCGAGAGTTGCGACTGCAGTTGATCGGTGAGGCTGTTGGCTCTCGTTGTGTTTTCTTCTGCTTGTGTCAGTGCTTCTTGCAGCGCGCGGCGTTGTTGTCGTTCTTGATCTAGGTCGTGGAAAGCCTGATCCTTCAACTGCTGCAAACGAGCAAGTTCGTTGTTTATTTCGGATAGGTCGTGGTGGTTGGACTGTTGAGTCTGTTCAAGCTGTTGATTTGCCGCCTTGAGTTGCTCCCAACTTTTCTGTCGGTCGTCCAGCGTCGCTTCGAGCTCGACGTAGGCTTGCTTGTGCTCGTGAAGCGCAGCCTGCAATTCGTTGTTCTCCGAACGAAGATCAACGAGCGTAGCTTCGTCATCGCTGCGGTCGCGGTACCAGATCAGATGCCCGATCAAGATGCCAGCAAGCAGCAAGAGTACGACCGAGATGATAGGAATGTTGAGTAGCGGAATGACCATGACAGACTCCGTGACGCCAAATTATGAGGGCGACTTGTACAGAAACTTGCTCGCGCAACGTAGGCGAATTTTTTTCTTGAGTACCCGGCCCGCGATAGCTTGCTATTGCGTGTTAAACTCTTCCGGTTACTCCAAATATGCCGTCGACTGAAAAGCTGCGCAGTCTTTAACGATTCCGGCAGTTGGACGTGACTTAGGCAAGCTGAATAGAAATTGCATGCGGTAAGAGTGCGGTTTTTACGAGAAACAAGCGGTTTTGCGTTTCGACGTGCTAGCCGCGGCGATAGCACTGACTTTGGGCCTAGCCTATGATGCGGGATTCGTCGTGACCGAATATTCACCGCATAGTTCTTGCTCCTCAGTTCGCGCCTGTGACCGATTCCTCCCCGACCCCGCAAATTGAGCTTCGAGGTGTCGAAGTCCATAACCTCAAGCAGGTGGACATCGATATTCCACGTCGGAAATTGGTCGTCGTATGCGGAGTCAGTGGCAGCGGAAAAACGAGTCTGGCACTCGACACGCTCTACGCCGAAGGCCAACGTCGATACATCGAGAGCTTCTCGGTCTACACGCGACAGTTCCTCGAACGGCTCGAGAAACCCGTTGCGGAACGCATCGATGGAATTCCGCCGTCCATCGCTGTCACACAACAAGCTCCGTCCCGTTCAAGTCGCGCCAACATTGGTACGGCGACCGAGATCCTGGATTACTTGCGTTTGCTTTTCGCGAAGATCGGTACGACGTATTGCTACGAGTGCGGCAAGATAGTTCGTAAGGACAATCCCGATAGCGTCGTCGAAATGTTGACGGGCTTGGACGAGAAAGCTCGCTATATGCTTGCGTTCCCGGCCGATCTGACCCCCAAAACGTCGGATGCTGAAAACGAACCCGAACCGAAAAAAACGGCTGACGAAGACGAGTCTCATCGCAGTCGAGTCGTTCGCGAATTGCAGGAAGACGGCTTCGTCCGCGCTATCATTGGTGACTCGACTGTTCGCTTGGAGGAGAACCTCGATGCGAATACGATCGAGGAACCTCAAATCGACATCGTCGTCGACCGCCTCACGGGAGGAACGGAAAAAGCTCGCGTGCGTGATTCGCTCGAGACTGCTTTTGCCCAAAGCTCGGGCCGCGCCATCGTGTTGGTCGATGTCAACGAGGCGACGCCGGAACTGACCGAACGCGGGTTCGCTCGAGAGATCGATGGTCGCAGCTGGTTGCAAATCCATTTCAATAAACGACTCGTTTGTGATGCGTGCGACATCACGTACCCAACGCCGACTCCGAAGCTTTATAGCTTCAACAGCCCGCTCGGAGCTTGCCCGAATTGCGAAGGCTTTGGGAATCTCATCGGTGTCGACATGGACCTTGTCGTGCCCGATTCAAGCAAGTCGCTGAAGGAAAACGCGATTGCGCCGTGGAGCACACCGGCCTATGAACACGAACTTCGCGAGCTCATGGATTTGGCGGACGACTACGGTTTGCCAACCGACATTCCCTTCCGAGAATTGGAACCTCGCCATCTTGAACTCATCCAGCACGGCGTGCCGGAACGAGACTTCGGTGGCCTCGATGGATTTTTTGCGTGGCTCGAAAAGCGAAAATACAAGATGCATATTCGCGTCTTCTTAAGTCGTTGGCGAAGCTACACGCCGTGTCCTGATTGCGAGGGCGGACGTCTGCGCAAGGAGAGTCTTGCGGCCCAAGTCGGCGGAATAAACATCGCCCGCATCAGTGAGATGAAAATCGTCGAAGCGCATCGTTTCTTCGACGAGTTAGAGCTCACTGAGCATCAGCGCAAGGTAGCGGATCTCATGTTGGATCAAGTCCAAAGCCGGCTTGGTTATCTCAACGAAATTGGGCTCGGCTACCTCACGCTTGATCGCAGTCTTCGCACACTCAGCGGTGGCGAAGCACAACGTGTTGCATTGACTTCGGCACTTGGTTCGAACTTGGTGAACATGCTCTATGTATTGGACGAACCTTCAGTCGGTTTGCATCCTGTGGATACGAATCGTTTGTTGAAGTCGCTTTTCGATTTGCGTGATCGTGGTAACTCGGTCATCGTCGTCGAACACGAAGAAGCCATTTTGCGCGCGGCGGATCACGTTGTCGAAATTGGACCCGGAGCGGGAAACCACGGCGGTTTGGTCGTGTTCGAAGGCAGTCCGGAGGAAATGGAAACGTCCGAAGAGAGTCTCACGGGTGACTACTTGGCGGGTCGACGTGGAGTTATGAACCCGGAAAAACGCCGCGAAACGAATCACGGTTGGGTGAAAATCTCCGGTGCCAAAGGCAACAATCTCCAAGATCTCACCGTGAAGTTTCCGTTGGGAGTTCTGTGTGTAGTCACTGGCGTGAGCGGCGCTGGTAAGAGCACACTGATTCACGAAACGCTTTACCCGGCACTTTGCAAACGCAAACGTAAGGAAAGTTCACAACGGGCGATGCCGTACGACGAAATTTTCGGCGGCGGTTCAATCGACGACGTGATCATGGTGGATCAGAGTCCAATCGGCCGCTCGCCTCGTTCAAATCCCGTCACGTACATCAAGGCGTTTGACGCGATTCGCAACGTCTTTGCGGATACGGTGGATGCCCGAACGCACAACTATACTGCTGGGCATTTCAGCTTCAACGTCGACGGCGGTCGTTGCAGCGCATGCAATGGCGACGGCTACGTCCAGATCGACATGCAATTCATTGCCGACGTGTTCATGCGGTGTGCGCAATGCCAGGGAACGCGTTATCGCAAAGAGATTCTCAACGTCAAATATCGTGGGCGCAGTATTGCCGATGTGTTGGACATGACGGTAGGGCAAGCTTATTCGTTCTTCCGTGGTCAAGAAAAAGTTCAGAAGAAGCTCAAACGCTTGGTGGATGTCGGTCTTGATTACTTGAAACTCGGACAGCCAGCGAACAATCTTTCATCGGGTGAAGCTCAGCGATTGAAACTGGCAGGGTATCTGTCCACGGCGAAGCGAGCACGTACGTTGTTCTTAATGGACGAGCCGACGACTGGATTGCATTTTAGCGATGTCATTAACTTGCTGGACTGCATGGAGGCGTTGCTCACGGCGGGCCACTCGCTAATCGTGATCGAGCACAACATGCAAATGATCAAAGCGGCGGACTACGTGATCGATATGGGCCCTGGTGCAGCGGAAGAGGGCGGGCAAGTGGTGGCGGTCGGTACGCCAGAAGAAATCGCGGCCTCAAAAGAATCGTTAACCGCTCGCTTCCTCAAGCCACACAAAAACGGCAAGGCAGAGTGACACATGCAACTTCATGGCTAAATCTACTCTGCGCCCACGTGCTGTGCGCCGAAAGCGGTGTGATAGTAAACGCGACCTTCACCAAAGTCGGGACGCGACTCTTTAGTGTGAATAAAGAGTATGTCCTGCGGCATTCCTTCAAAGCCATGAACGATCGCCAAGTTTGCTGCCGGTACGAAATCAAAACGTGGGTAGAAATCGGGGTGACCGGCGACCACGGTGAATTCGACTTCGAGCAAAGCTAGTTGTTTCATTCCATGCGATACAAGCATCGAACCAATGCCTTGCCGCTGATGCGTCGGAAGAACGGCTATCGGCCCCAGCCCCATTCCGTGGTGCGTCTTATTCTTGCAACGAATAGTTGCCGGAGAAAACAGGATATGTCCAACAACTTCTTCGCGATCGATAGCAACAAGTGACAGCGCGTCGTTGCATTGCTGACGAACTGATTCAATAAGCTCAGCTTCGCCGTTGTGCCCGAACGCGGAGCTAGAGAACGCTTCGATCGTTAGCTTGCGCACGGCATCGAAGTGTTCCGCGGTTTCTTTGATGGTTGATATCATTCGGTCGAAGTCACTCGTCGCATGGCCACTCGATAGGTCCAAATCGAGGTTGCCGAGTTCAAAAACGGGCTAACGGAAAGTTGAATCATCCAAATTCTATTATCCGTGTCACGCGTCAACGATGTACGGCTATTGAGCTTTCTGACACAGTCACTCATTTCTTCGCAGTTTGGATTTTGAACATGAATCGCTTCATCTTGGCCGTCTCCATCGTCGTTTTCACCGGTTTTTCAGCACACATAGGTGCTCAGGACAAGGACACACCTGAAACGGATGAACCTGTGGCGAGGGATGCTTCCGCTGAACTTTACGAAAATCAATCGGATCTCATGGAATGCATCCCACCGACATTTTTGCTGATCTCTGAAATAGATCTGGAAGAGGGAAAAATCGTCGGTATGTCGTCTATGCAGCACAAGACTGCGATTGCCGGGTTTCACCTCATGTTCAAACTCGACGAGGTCAAGTTAGCAAACGCGCGGCGAGTTCCACTTAAGGACGAAGAAGTCAAGAACCTCAAGGGAAAAGTGGTTGTGATGACAAAAGGAAAGAAACCTCTTGGCGCCGCCTACCTACGTTTGTTTCGTGAGGATACTGTCGTGCTGACTGTCTTGCCCTCCAAGAATAAGGAATAGGCATAAGCGTTTTCCAGCGGCAGGTCACAAAGCTTCCGATGACCGCGCGAGCCTGAGGAAGAAGCTCACATGTTGGATTCATGGAGTTGTTGCGTGACCATTGAAGGGAGGCTTAAAGCAAAGCATAAGTCCACGCAGATGCGCAAAGCCAAATCCAGCGGGATTTCAACGGGAATCGGACCTGGAACTACTTGTTGGTTTGCGTGCTCTGGTTAGTATGGCTGGCTAGGAAGGAATAGTGGGTTGGCACCCTTCACGATCGCGCTGTCACAGAAAGCCAACCCATGCATAACTTCCTCGTCAGATCCGTCATTTTTTTTCTAGCGTTACCGTGCTGCTGCTGCATTGCGGCTACGGTGGTTGACATACAGATCGTCCAAGTTTGCAACGATGCGGGGCAAAACTGTGCTTTGCTGGACTCGTCTGGCAGTGGAGCCGCGGGCGTTGGTGACGGTGTTGGCTACGTGTACGAGTCAGAGATCAACACTATTTGGTCGCAAGCTGGTATCTCGTTTAATTTCTCCTATACGACTTGGGACAATTCCGCTGCACAACAACTAAGCCTTGCTGAACGACGGGATCTATACGGTGATACTTGGGTCAGTGGTGCGTCAAGTTTGGCTGTTACCGCCCCCGGCCTCACCGGCGCCGGACCACAGAATGGATCCGCGCCGCCTGCCGTGCCGTCCAGATCGCTTCAGCTTTTCTTCGTCAACGATCACTTTGGAACTGGCTACAACGACGTTGAAGTCAATGGTCTGGATCCTGATTCGAATAACGGAACTGGCTGGGTTACCAATCCGCTTAGCAGTCCTGCTAACCAGGCGCGGGTTGCCGGGAACGCTTTGCTTGGCATCGACGGAGTGTTCAGTACAACGTATCGGGGTGTAATGTCCACCGAAGGTTTCGAACGCGGTGACTTGAGCGGCGTGATCGCCCACGAAATTGGACACCTTATCGGACTGCGTCACATTGGCGACACTGCAACTGATCGCGCCCAGGGCAACGATCCGACAGTCACAATTGCCAGCGATGTTCCGAATTTAATGTGGGAGGGTGACGCGGGACCAATGTATAGTGGTATGACGTATAGTGCTTCGGAACTCATTGCGAACTTCGATCTTACCCAGGCACAAATCGACGCGGCGGTGTTCAATGCGAACGTTTTAACTGCAGTTCCAGAACCGTCCGCGTTCTTCTATCTACTCGCCAGCGCGTTGTTGTCGATCTCGATTCGGCGAGGGAAGGCCCAGCAGTTGCTGTTCAACAACTAGCGCAAAGAAAGTGGACTCTTCGCTTAACGCTAAAACGCTTGCTCAGTGTACAGCCGATGGTAACGACCGCGTGTGCGTAGCAACTCTGCGTGCGTGCCTTGCTCGATGATTTGTCCGGCATCGATAACCAGGATTTTGTCTGCTGTGCGAATTGTCGATAGGCGATGTGCAATGACAAAACTCGTGCGGTTTTGGAGGAGCGCGTTGAGACCCTTCTGAATCTGTTGCTCGGTTTGTGTGTCGATTGAGGATGTGGCCTCGTCCATGATCAGTAGCGATGGTCGCTTGAGTACGGCTCGGGCGAACGAGACTAGTTGTTTCTGACCGAGACTCAACTGGCTTCCGCCTTCGCCTACTTCTGATTCGTAGCCTTTGGGTAGCTCGGAAATGAACGCGTGAGCGCCCGCCAACTTGGCCGCTGCTTCGATTTCCTCCTGCGTTGCGTCTTGCTTGCTGTAGCGAATGTTGTGCGCGATGGTGCCGCTGAAGAGATGCGGTTGCTGGAGGACAATGCCGAGCTTTGATTGCAGCCAAGCTAAACTGCGGTCGCGGTATTCGGTACCGTCGATCTGGATCTCGCCGGATGTTGGTTCGTAGAACCGACATAGCAAGTTGACGAGCGTGGATTTGCCGCCGCCCGTTGCTCCGACTAGCGCTACCGTTTCACCTTGCTCTACCGTGAGGTTAATGCCGTCTAAGACTTGTGGCCCCGTGTCGTAGTGAAATCCAACGTCGCGGAATTCGATGCGATTGATTTCGTCCGTTTGGCCATCGTGTCCCAGTGCCGTGACTCGCTGGACTACTTCCGGTTTGTCGCTGATGTCGGGCACGGCTTCTATCAAACTTAAGACACGTTCGGCGGATGCCTGTGCCATTTGTAGCTCGGCGAACCACGCTGACAAATCCTGGACGGGACCGAAGAACAGCATTGCAAAGTACATGAACATGACGATCTCGCCAACCGACCGAGCTCCCAACAGCGACTGGTAGCCGCCTACGGCCAACGCGACGGCGATGGCTACGCTGCCGAGCGTAAGCACGATCGGCAGGTAAATCGCGGAGAGCACAGAGTTATGTACCGAGTGCGTATACATCGAACTGGCGCGCTGGTCGAAGTCGTTGACGTTTTGCGCGTGACGCACGAAGACCTTGGACGTACGCACGCCGGTGATACCTTCGTTGTACGACGCAGTTAGCTGCGAGTTGTATTTTCGCACCAATCGCGAGGCTCGTAGAATTCGCTTGCGAAAGAAGACGCTCACGAAAAACAGAATCGGCACCACGCCCAAAACAGCAAGCCCGAGCTTCCAGTTGTACGCGACCATCACGATACTCGCACCAAGCATCACGGCGGTGCCCCAAATGAAATCGATGACACCCCACGCCAAGATGTTAGAAAGGCGTTGGCAGTCCGAAGTCAGTCGGGCCATTAGCCAGCCAACAGGTCGCTTATCGAAATAACTGAACGACAGTTTCTGCAACTGCTGAAACGCGTCACGTCGGATGTCGTGGCTGACGTGTGTGCGAATCTTGCCCGCGCACATAATGAAGGACCAAATTCCGGCGCAAAGGCAAAGTGTGAATCCTGTGAACGCCAACGCGTAGTACGTTACGTTGACATCGATTTCTCCGCCGCTTTCGACACTGCGTTTTACATCGTCGATGAATCTTCCCGTGAGGATCGGAAAGCACAGGTCGCTTGCCGCCGTCCAGAGCGCCACGAACGTGAACGCGATCGCCGTGCTTCGATAGTGCAGCGTGTAAGCCAACAGCTGTCGCCACAGTTTTAGATCGACTTTCTCTTCTGGATCGTCTTCGATCCATTCGTCTTGATTCATTGTGTGGCTTCTCCCTGACTCGCACTTCGCTTCGCGTGTGGTTTTGCCGAGTCGGGCAAGCCGCTGAACGAAAGGTCTCTTGCGAGTTCTTTTTCCAACCGTCCTTGGATTTCCCAAAGGCGGCGATAGTAGCCAGGGACTTCGACTAATTCTGCGTGAGTGCCTGATTGAATGAGCTTGCCACCGTCCAGCACAAAGACTCGATCCGCGAGCCGAGTCGATGACAAGCGATGCGAGATCAGAATCGTTGTTTGATGATCTTCTCTCAGTGCCAAGGTCTTCAGGATGTGTGTTTCCGTTTGCGTGTCGACAGCGCTCAGACTATCGTCGAGCACTAAAAACTGCGGACGTTTGAGCAACGCCCGCGCGATCGCTAATCGCTGACGCTGTCCGCCGGAAAGCGTAACGCCACGTTCGCCGACTTTGGTTTCGTAACCGTCGGCGAATCGTTCGATGTTCTCGTGCACGGCCGCTTCGTGCGCGACGCGTTGGATGTCGTCGTCGGTGGCTTCGCCGTTGCCGACAGCAATGTTTTCTTTGACGGTTTTCGAATAGAGAAACGGATCTTGCAAAACCATTCCGAATGCGTGGCGGAGTTGTTTTCGGTCGATCGACGTGAGATCGCGGCCTCCGATGGAAATTGATCCATGTTCGTATTCGTAAAGGCGCACCAACAAGTTCATCAACGTCGACTTGCCCGCGCCCGGTGGCCCCAGTAAGGCCACTGTCTCGCCTTCATGAATAGTGAGACTCAGGTCATCGAGGGCAGAAGTTCCGTCTTTGTAGGCGAACGTTAGGTTTCGGATCTCAATGTCGCCAGCGATAGGGCTGGGTTCGTTTGAAGTCGGCGTTTGTTCTGAAAGTTGATCTTCTGGCGGTTCGTTTAGAATCTCTTGGATGCGTCCGATCGCGACCGTGGCCTTTCCCGAATCTGCCAACACGCGACCGAAGTGTCGCACTGGCCAGATAATCGTCCGCAACAACCAAAAGAACATCACCCATGTTCCTAGTGACAAGTTGCCTTGCATCGCAAAGTAACCGCCGCCGATCAGAATCACACCAAGCTGGCCGAAACACAAAAGGTCTGAGGTTGCCCAGTAGTTGCTGAACGCGAAGAACAATCGGTTTTCGAGATCACGAAAACGCGTGTTGCGCTGCATGAATTTGTCAATCTCATACTCTTGCTGTGCGAAGGCGCGGACCACACGTACTCCGGTAAGGTTCTCTTGCAGAACTGTGGTGAGCTTTCCTTCTGCCTTGTCGATTTCTTCGAAGAGGCTGCGAACTTGGCGAAAGAATAAGATCGCGAATGTGATGATGAACGGTACGATGACCAGCGAGACCAACGTCATGCGAACATCTTGCAACAGCATCAATGGAATTGCGATGAGCAGGAACAACGATACACGACCGATTTCGACAATTTGCGCAGCCAAGAAAACGCGGACTGTTTCCACATCCGACGAGCACCGTTGCACCAAGTCGCCGGTGTCGGCTTGGTCGTGGTAAGCGCAAGGCAATTGTTCGAGGCAAATGAACAATCGATGGCGCAGGTCTCGCACAATGCCTTCACTAGCTTGTGCAGCCCATCGGCCTCGGAGGTACGTGAACAGACCGTTGATCACATTGAAACCGACCACTCCTATGGCGGCTGGAATTAGCGTTCCGCCGACTGTTGCCGTTCCATCCGTTAATGCATCGAGCGCCCACTTCAATACGTAGGGAACGAGCAGAAGGAAGAGCGTGCCAACCGCCATGGCTGCTACGGATTTGGCGTACAGACCTCGGTAGCCCGCTGTGAGGCTCCATAGCGAATTGGACTGAGAGGCTGGCAAAAAACTCTCCGCAATGAGGCTCTAACACGGCTAGCCGCTAGGCCGTCTTCGCGTTGGGAATCATGTTTGATGAGTGACAATCGAAATTGGCAAAGGTTCACAAGCTTGGCGAAAAAAGCTCTGCCGCAGGTCAGGGATTCTACACGACAGATACAACGTAATAACCGGACGATACGGATGACTTGATCAAAAAGAGTCGGTCAAATGGCACACCAAACGCTTCGGTGAAATTGGCACGAGGGTTGGGTTTATGGTTAAATGGCGTCATCTTCATGCAATTTCAGTCGGGCTCTTTGTCCACCACTATGCTTAGGGAAGTTTTCTATGACTACACGTCGTTCGTTTTTGAGAAGCTCTGCGGCGGCCAGTGCTCTTGTCACTGCACCATACATTTGGACAAGCAGCCAAGCGCGAGCTCAAGACGCAAACAGTAAGTTAACCGTCGCATCGATTGGTGTCGGTGGAAGTCGCGGTCGATACAACCGTGGTGGCGCCGTTGCTCGCCAGGCGGCTAGGCTCGGCCAAATGATCGCGGTCTGTGATGTTGACGAACGTCATAGTGCCGAATTTTCCGACGACTTTGACGGCAAGCCAAAGACATACATCGACTATCGCGAGATGCTGGAAAAAGAAAAGCCAGAAATCGTGACTATCGGCACGCCTGATCACTGGCACGTTCCGATCGCGATCGAAGCTCTGCGAAGCGGTGCGGATGTATATTGTGAGAAACCGCTGACCCTTACGATCCAAGAAGGTATTGAGATCTGCAAGGTCGTGAAAGAAACAGGAAAAGTATTCCAAGTTGGTACGCAACAGCGTAGCGAAATGGACCAGATGTTTTTGAAGGCCGTCGCTATTGTGCAAAGCGGTCGTCTCGGAAAGAACGTGAACGCGTATGTGGCCATTGGTGGAGCTCCATCGGGTGGTGAGAAAGAGTTTCCGTTCACCGCGAAGCCAGACGATCTTGATTGGGACATGTGGCTTGGCCCAGCGCCAAAGGTTGACTACTGCGAAGAGCGTCGCCGAATGTTCCGTTGGTGGCTTGAATACTCGGGCGGCAAAATGACCGACTGGGGAGCTCACCATATCGATATCGCGCAATGGGCATTGGGCCAAGATAAATCGGGGCCTGTGTCGGTAACTGCCAAGGGTAATTTCCCGCCATTGATTCCTGACGGCTTTGATTGGGCAGCGTTCTTGAACGGCGAAGCAAAGTTGCCGAACACGTACAACACCGCCACTAAGTTCTCGATCGATCTTAAGTTCGAGAATGGAGCCGTGTTGCAAGTCAATGACCAAGTCGACCGCGAAGATAGCGTCAAGTTTGGCAACGGCATTTTGTTTGAAGGCGAGAAGGGACGTATTTTCGTCAACCGTGCCAAGCTGCAAGGTAAGCTAATCGACGAGATGTCCGATGCAGACAAGGAAGAAATCGATGCTGCCATGGCGAAGCTGTACAAAGGCAAGCGAATCGCTGGTCACATGCAGAACTTCTTCGATTGCATTGACGATCGCACCCAACCGATTTCGGACGTGTTTACGCACCACCGCACAATGACGTCATGCCACTTGTGCAACATCGCGTTGATGTTGGGGCGTGATCTCAAATGGGATCCAAAGGCCCAGAACTTTGTTGGCGATGACAAAGCGACCGCATTGATGTCTCGCAAAAGTCGCGAACTCGCAACAGCAACCGCATAGCACTTTGCTCGGTTAGAAAAATGCATAAAACGCCTCGATTGCTCGAGGCGTTTTCTTTTACGCTTTAGTTGCCTGCCGATTGCGAATCTGTACCACATCATTCTTCGGCGCGAAGATGGACGCGTTTGGTTCTTCAATGGCGAAAGGATCTTCGACTGGCTCGGGTTCAACGGCGGGCTTGTCGCAACCAACGAAACAAGTCAGTCCGAATAGACTGGTGCAGAATACGGCGACAAAGAGTAAGCACTTCTTCATGATCTCTTTCGTGCGAGTTTGAGGCTGTGGATTCGGCGACACGTAATATAGACGAATTGGCAATAAGTTGTGCTGCCCGCTTACTCGACTTCATTCGAGGCGATGGGTGGATAAAAACTGCCAAAGTTTTTCATTGAGTGGTATGTGCCATCGATGACCAACGCCTTCTGGACGAATCACCTCGACTAAATGTCCCTGCTCCTCAAACTCATTGGGCACTCGCGGAAAGAAAGCTGGGGGAACGCGGTCGTCTTCGGTTCCCACGATGACCAGTAGTGGAAAAGTCCTACTAGCTTCAACCGCATGGCGCGTTAGCATGGCTTGTGAGGCGACCGCTGCAATGCGTTGGCTCCGCAGGCCACCTAGCCGAATAACAAAATCCCCGCCCATGGACATCCCGGTGACGTAAATGCGTTGCGAGTCGATGGAGTAGTCTTGCATCAACGCATCGCAAACAGCGTCGAAGTACTCAACGTCTACGCACGTCCTGCCCTCTGCCGGACGGTGCCAAGTTGGATCGCCTTCCATATAGACCAGGTAAAACTGGTGCTCATCGACCATCTCATGCAGCAGCGACGAGTTCCGCATTCTGTCAGCAGTGCCGCTAAAGCCATGAAAGGCGAGTAGCAGTGGAAGTTCTTTACTCTCTGGATTTCGCGGCTTGTAAAGCAGATATTCGCGTTGTACTCCGTTTACATCGATGTAGTGCCGATGCCAATCGCGATTCAACCCTACTCGAACGGCGACTAACGCAAGTAAAACAGGTATCCAGATCAGCCTTGTTCGACGAACGTCCACGGCAAGTTGTCTTCATGAGAAAGGTGCGCGTACGCGACGAGTGTCGCTACATCAGACGAGCACCGCGATTATAGAGAAAACCGTGGCTAGACCGCGAACAGATCCAAGATATGGCTGACGTTCACGTAGATCCCAACCGCCCCAAGTATCAAACCGATAATCGATGCCGTGAGCTGGTTCTTCCATCGTGGTACGTGGTTGCGCCAATAGCCAATGCCGCTTTCAAACCCGATGCCAAGGGAGCTAACGAAACCGATCACCGCCAGCATGAACGACACGACAATCGTTATCGAGGTGATTGGCAGACCGAAAATCACGGCGAACGCCATCAGCGAAAACGCTATGCACAGGGCGCTTTCGAGGACCGCCCCGAGTTTCGTGGGTTGCTTTGGCTCGTGCCGGAGTAAGCTCCACCATCGGCTAAACAGAGATTCGGTTTCTTCTTTCAATTTCTCGCCTCTTTTGCGAACTTCCGACTTCTAACTCTACGTCGAAATAGAAAGTTCGCAAAAGCATCGAAGAGGAAGGCGAAAGATCAAGTTAGATTCTCGGATCAAAATCGCCGCATAAAGTCTTTGATCCAAGAAGCGAACAACGCAACTCCTAGAAGCGACGTCGGAATCACGATAAACCAGCCGACCGTGGGATCAAATCGCGTCATTGTCGATTTCAGGTAAGCGATGATTGGAATCGGTATCATGAAGCAAGCCCCAACGGGCAGCAGTCGAACGATTCCACCGGGCGGTGCCCATTTCGGCGGACACGTCGTTAGATATAAAGCGAATGGCAACAAGAGCAAGATCGCACCGTAAAAGATAAGACCTGCTCCAATCGTTCGTTGAGGTCCTGATGCGTTTAGAAACCAATAGATGCCGAGCGCCGGAACGACCGTGATTCCTAGTAAGAAACCAACGATTCCTTTTGTCAGTGTTATCCGTTCATTGAGCGATTGTCGACGGTTTTGTGGCTCGGACATCGTCTTGCTCTGTTGAAGTTTTGATGTTCACGGCCATTGCCGCTAAAACAGAAAGTGCTCAGGAGAAGCTTCGAACATAGCGAGAAGCTCCGCGCAAAGAAAGCATTTTGGATTTGGCGGTTACGTTATTGCTCGCCTTGGGCGACCGTTCCCATTTAAGATATCGACGACAGTGAAAAAACGCTGCTGTCGATCAATGTGGAACACATGTGGACATGCATTCAGTGCCCGGGAGAAGATTCGAACTTCCACCCCATTGCTGAGACCAGCCCCTCAAGCTGGCGCGTCTACCAGTTCCGCCACCCGGGCAAAGTGTGAGTGAGTCATTATCTGACTACTGGTAATCCATCAGTCTACGTCAACCGCTCTCAGCGTCAACCGGACCATCGCGCCGCGCGTAATGACTGTCCTCGCTTTACCCAACCCGCATTATTGCTCGCAGCGTTTCGCAACCAATACAGCCAGGCCATCGTCTGACACGGCCAAGTCTTGCAATTGCTTGACAGCCAATTCCGACAACTCGCTTGCAGACAGATGCGTGTTGCGAAGCAGGCGTTCGGCGATCTTGTTCATACGACTGTTGTCATCGGCGTTGCGAATGGGACTCGGGTTGCTGATGGACAACAAAATGTCCCCCGGCATTAGCATCTGCGTGTGGGTTGTCACGTCCAACTCGCAATCGACGCCGAGATGATTCTTGCTTGGCAACAGCGGTTCCCAGGCGTGTGGCCGCAAGATGTAACCGAACACTCCACCAGCAATGGCGTAGTCCAAACGTCCGCAACTCGGATCCAGAACGGCGTGCAGCAACGATGACTCATCGCCTTCGATTGAAGAAGTCCAAAGCGTTTGGTTGGTTTGTGAGAACAGCTCTTTCAACTTAGGGTCGTGTTGCATGTGAGCGGAGTGAGTCGATTGAAATGCAATTGAGGAAAGTTCGCGATTCGTTGCACTGTGTGCTGCACCGACACCGAGGTGAAGCCGATCTTGCGCACCAAAATGCCAATTGCAAAAAGCACCGCTTTGTCCGAACTTGGTCAGACCCTCGGCGATTTCCCAACCTTCGACGAACGGAGCCAGCCGCGCGAGCCGACCTTCGCACCACTCGTTGGCGGCTCGTTTTTCTGCAGCCACCGAATCTGAGTGCAGGCTCGGCAAGTCGTTCTTCACTCGATTGCGTAGTGAACGGACTTCTTGCGTTAGGATGGCTCGTTCCAAATCCGCTGCGATTCGGCCCGAGGTAATTTCTGCCAGATTTTGCTCGTTCGGAGTGAAGTCAGCGATGTGATCGCGGAACATCCACAGCGTACCCAGAATCGTGGTCGAGCTCGAAACGGGCACGCACATTGCGGCTTTGCACTTCTCCGGCACTCGCCAATGCGGGCGAGATTCGGTGTCTTCGATGACAACCGCGTTGCCGGCCAGGGCCTCGATATCGGCTACGGCTTCTTCTAACCGACGCGGTGGGGATAGGAACGCCTGGGAATCGAGACCGAACGCCGACCGAAGCTTCAACGACGTGGTCGACTCATCCAACATGTATAGTCCTGCCGCCGAGCAGTTCAACAGCTCGGTCGTTGCTCGCAGGACGAAGTGCAAACGCTCCGAAAGATGTTCACCATCTTCTTCTACGGAAACGATGGGCACCGCCGCCGCTAGTTCAGCTTCGCGACGTGAAAGTTGCGACTGTGTGTCGACGAGCAAATTCAGCAACGCCGCGAGCGAGTCTTCGAATTCACGCGTATCGGCGAGCGAACTTGTTTTGCTACGCGAGGTTGGCGAGATCGTGACTCGATGCGAAACGATTGGTGCGGATGACCAAGGGAAAGTAAGTTGGTCTTCGGAGTGCGATTCCTCGACTTCCAGCTTCAACCCGGTTACTTCGGGGAAGATATTGCAGAAGCGAGTCAGTTCTGAAACCGTGGCCGTTGGCACGACGATTTCGGGCTCTTCTTCAACGAAGAGTTTCAGATAGTCAGGGATGCGATTGATCACGGAACGTTGCTTGGCAAAAGATCTATGCCGTCCGTGTAGTCCATGATCACGCGATCACGCGTCGGTCCCAATTCCCTGACCGATAGGTCTTAACATCGTCTCACATTCCTTCGAATTTCACTCGTTTTCCCAATCGTAGCTACACAAAAGAATCGTTGCGGGTAGGCGAAACGATCTGGACCAATGACGCCGATTCTGAGGCCGCCTCCGTTGCTGTATATACTGGTGGCGCCAATAAATTCCTTTTGAACGCGGACATAAATTGCACTCGCATAACCATCATTGCTTTGCGATCGTCCCCGCGGCGGGCAAAAGCCAACGGATGGGAGAGCCTAAGTTGCTCTTGCCATGGGGGAGCGATCCGAATCGACCGACCGTGATTGATCATGTGCTGTCTGCATGGACGACGACGAGAGTAGCGGAAGTCGTTGTGGTCGTTCGGCGTGACGACGAGGCCTTGCGGCGAGCATGCGAGCGCTGGCCGGTTACTTGCCATCTGGTCGACGCACCGCGAGACATGAAAGAGTCCGTGCAGTCTGGCCTTCGTTATCTAGACAAAAAACACTCCCCCAATGAACATGCTAGATGCTTTGTTGCTCCCGCGGATCTGCCTACCTTGAGTTCCCAGGTGATAGAGCAACTCATTGATCAAGTAGTACCATCTACTGAAATCGTCATGCCCCAATTTGGCGACCAACCAGGGCATCCCACGCTACTGCCTTGGCCACTCACGCGAGAAATTTTTCGTCTGGGTGAAAACGAGGGAGTCAATGCGGTCGTCGCCAGACACTCAAAAAAGTATGTGGTCTTCCCTGCTTCGATGACCATCACGGATATCGATACGCCCGAAGAATATCGTCGTGCCCGCAAACAGTCGCAGTAGTTTCGCGAGATCCGCTACAAGACGAGCTTGGCTTTTTCGATAAAGCTATCCACATAGAAACGTTTGGCTCTATAATGCTGCGAAACTGTTGCTGAATGCTCCGACCGAGGGAGTCAGCAACGGTTTATTTGCGGACGTGACATTCAACGGGGAATTGAGTTATGCCATCGATCAACGTCAACGGAAAAGATCTCGACATCAAAGATGTGCCCGAAGACACGCCACTGCTGTGGGTGCTTCGCGATACGTTGGGGCTAACCGGTACCAAATATGGTTGCGGTATTTCGGAATGCGGTACGTGTACGGTGCACGTTGACGGCGTCGCGACTCAAGCATGTGTGACCGAAGTAAGCGAAGTGTTTGACGCGAAAGTTGTCACGATCGAAGGTCTGTCTGAAAACGGTGACCATCCTGTTCAGAAAGCTTGGAAAGAACACAACGTTCCTCAATGCGGTTACTGTCAAGTGGGACAGATGATGATGGCGGCCGCCATGTTGAAAGATAACAACAACCCAACCGACGAAGATATCGAATCCGAGATGTGGAACATTTGCCGCTGCGGAACGTATCCTCGAATCCGAGATGCGATTAAGTCAGCCGCGAAGGCCATCCGCGGCTAAACCACCAGCACAATTCGATATCCAAACGATCGATTACGATACAAAACAAAGGGATCATATGAGCGTCGCATCTCAGAAAAACACTCCAAGTGTCTCGCGTCGTAGCTTTCTTGCCAGCGCGGCAGCTGGCTCGCTTGTCTTAATGGGACGAACTGCTTTTGGGCAAGCTGGTCTCGCGGACGCTAGTAAAACGGACGTTGACGAATTTGCTCCGGACTTCTTTGTGTCCATTGCGCCTGACGGGACTGTCACCTGTCTCGCGCATCGATCGGAAATGGGCACTGGTATCCGCACGGCATTGCCTCGCGTGATTGCCGATGAAATCGAAGCCGACTGGGACCGCGTGGTCATTCAACAAGCGATCGGCGACAAGCGACTTGGCGATCAAAATACGGACGGCTCGAACAGCATTCGCTTCTTCTTCAAACGCATGCGCGTCGCGGGAGCCACCGCGCGGACGATGTTGGAACAAGCTGCTGCAAAGAAGTGGAAGGTACCGGCTAGCGAGTGTTATGCTGACAACCACGAAATAAAACACAAAGGCAGTGATAAAAAGCTTGGCTTCGGTGAACTTGTTGCAACTGCGAAAACGCTGGACGTTCCAAAAGAAGATACGCTGATTTTCAAGCCTCGCGATAAGTGGCGATACATTGGCAAAGACGCGCCGATCGTCGACATGGACGACATCCTGACGGGAAAAGCTGTCTACGGCATCGACGCCCGGATGGACAATCAGCTCTACGCTGTGGTCGCTCGTCCACCTGTTGTGGGTGGCAAGGTTAAGTCGTTCGATGCAAGTGCTGCAAAGAAATATCCAGGTGTTGTAGACGTGGTAGAAATTCAAGCGTTCAAAGGTGCGCCGTTATTTCAGCCGCTTGGTGGCGTTGCCGTGCTTGCGAATAGCACCTGGGCGGCGTGGCAAGGTCGGGACGCTTTGAATATCGATTGGGAATTGGGCGAAAACGCTAGTTATGACACGGAAGCTTTTTCGAACGAACTCACGAAAACCGTCAACGAACCTGGGAAGGTTCTGCGAGCTGTTGGCGATGCAAACGGTGAGATGGAACATGCCACGACAACACATAAGGCCGACTACACTGTGCCGCATCTTTCACACGCACCGATGGAAACTCCATGTGCTATTGCCGATGTGAAAACCGATGCGACCGGCGCGGTGACTTCTTGCCACGTGTTGTGCGCAACGCAGAATCCGCAAGCGGTCCAGCAGGCCGTTGGCCCGGCGATGGGTATGAAGGAGCAAGATGTCCTCGTTAACGTGACGTTGCTAGGCGCTGGTTTTGGTCGTAAGAGCAAGCCGGACTATTGCGTCGAAGCCGCGATGCTTTCGCGAAAGATGAAACGTCCCGTGCATGTAACGTGGACTCGTGAAGATGATCTTTCGCACGACTACTATCACGCCATCTCGGCAATTCATTGCGAGGCGTCCATGGACGCGAACGGCAAGGTACTTGCGTGGGTGCAGCGTTCCGCTTTTCCATCCATCGGTTCCACTTTTAGTCAAGGACCGGACAGCGAAAGCCCGGCAGGTTGGGAAGCAGAAATGGGCCACACCGATTTGCCATTCGACGTGCCGAACATCAGTCTTGAAACAGGCAAGTCGAAAGCACACACGCGTATCGGTTGGCTCCGCAGTGTTTGCCACATTCAGCAGAACTTCGCTGTCAGTTCGTTCGCGGATGAGTTGGCACACACGACGAATAAGGATCCGTACGAATTCCTGCTCTCGTTGCTGGGGGAAGATCGTCTGTTCGATATGAAAAACGCGAAGCTTGGTAACCGTGGAGCGTCGGCAGAAGAATATCCGTACGACATTGGTCGACTCAAGAACGTGCTTACGCGTGCAGCAAACGCGGCGGATTGGAAACGAGGCAAAAATCTTCCGAAGGGCCGTGGTCTTGGGATTGCATGCTGTCGATCGTTTCTGGGTTACACCGGCCACGTTGTTGAAGTCGAAATCGCTAAAGACGGTACGCTGACGATTCCTAAAATCTGGGTCGCGCTGGACGCCGGTACTATCGTCAGTCCGGATCGTGTGCGTGCGCAAGTCGAAGGCGCCGCCATCATGGCCTGCACGCAAGCGAAGTACGGCAAGATCAGCTTCAAGAACGGTCAGGCCGAGCAGACGAACTTCGACGGTTTCCAGATGATGACGATGGCCGACGCGCCGAAAGAAATCATTGTGGATATCGTTTCCAGTGAAGCAGCGCCATCTGGGGTCGGCGAAACGGGCGTACCATCGTGTGCGCCGGCGCTATGCAACGCGATCTTTGCGGCGACCGGCAAACGCGTTCGCAACTTGCCCTTGGCAGACAACGATTTGAGCTGGGGTTAGAGAAGTCGATCTGTAGGCGGATAGATGGAACCACGAAGAGCACGAAGGTGTTCTTTTCTTGGTGGTTGATTTAGGACGTTCAACTAAAGTCCACGGGCACACTTTCCAGCAGCATGATTTGCTGCTGACGGTTGTACGGGACGTGCAATCCACCATGTTGAATGATCAGAATCTTGTCACCCGTCGACTAATTTCGCCGATTCAATTCGGCTTGGAATTCCACTAGAATCAGGTTTCCCCAGTTTGTGATTCAATTCGCCTTCCGCACGGTGCCCCATGTCGACCAACCAATCCAACATGACATTTCGACTTTCTGTCATGATGTTCCTTCAGTTCTTCGCGTGGGGATCGTGGTTTGCGACACTTTCGCTGGCCCTTGGTAGCAATAGCCTTGGGACTTTCACCGGTGGCGCGTTTGAAAGCGCCCCGATCGCTGCGATCTTCGCCCCACTCTTTCTTGGGTTGATTGCCGACCGATTCTTCCCATCTGAAAAAGTGCAAGGCGTTCTGATGTTGCTTGGTGGCGGCATCATGTGCATGGTGGCCATGGCTGCGAAGGCAGGTAATGGGCAGTCCATGGTCTGGTGGATGATTGCCTACATGTGCTGCTACATGCCAACGCTTGGGTTGGGCAACACAATTGCATTCACACACATTCCCGATCAGGCTCACTTCCCGAAGATTCGAGTTTGGGGAACAATCGGCTGGATTGTCGCAGGACTTGGGCTAGGTTTCGCAGGGTGGTCCAGCTCACTAAACATTTTCTGGTTGGGAGCGATCAGCAGCATTCTGTTTGGTCTCTATTCCTTCTCACTTCCATACACTCCGCCGCCAGCCAAAGGTCAACCGTTGGACCTTCGCTCCTTGTTGATGCTTGACGCGTTCACATTGATGAAGCAACCCGGCTTTTTCGTGTTTGCGATTTGCTCGACACTAATCTGCATTCCGTTGGGATACTACTACGGACAGACCTCGGCTTTCCTTGGAGACGCTGGCTTCACGGAAGCAGGTTCGACAATGACGCTCGGGCAAATGTCCGAGATATTCTTTATGATTTTGATTCCATTTTTCTTTCGGAAATTGGGCGTCAAGATGATGCTATTGATTGGAATGGGAAGCTGGGTTTTGAGATATCTCCTGTTCTCGATGGGGGCGCCGAATCAAGTTACGTGGATGCTGCTGCTTGGCGTTTTGCTGCATGGAATCTGTTATGACTTTTTCTTCGTGACCGGGTTCATGTACACGGACAACAAGGCACCGAAGGAGATTCGGGGCCAGGCACAAAGTTTGCTTGTTTTTCTGACACAGGGTATCGGCCTGTTTTTCGGCTTTCGTTTTGCGTTCGGTGGGAACTTCCCGTTCACCGGTACTCCCCTACCAACAACGATGGGCGAGTACGGAGTCGCGCCTGGAATCTCGCTCACCGAAGAACTTAATAGCCTACGATCTGAAGAATCGCTCAGCTTCGTCCAAAGTCTTCTGAACATGTTCAATAAGGGCTACCCGGAAGCATTGGATACGGAAAAATTCGTTACGCCAACCATGAATCTCTGGGGCAGCTACTGGATGTACCCAGCGATTCTTGCAGGTGTTGTTTTCCTTATTTTCGCTCTAACTTTTTGGGACAAAATGACTCCCGAAGACGAGTCAACACAAGTCGACGCGGCGTAGCATGCGAATCATTCGAGGTAGCGAAATCGATTTCGTTCCGGCTTCGCACGAAGACCAAGCGAATCCAGGCGTTTTGAAACGCGTTCTCGCCACACGCGATGAGCTGATCGATGGTCGCGTGCAAATGATCAATTGGGCGAGCCTACCCGCCGGCTCATCATTTCGTGCTCACTACCACGAAGACATGGAAGAAGTCTTCATCATCTTGACGGGGCGAGTCCAAATGACGGTGAACAGCGAGACAAACGAACTCGCACCCGGTGACGCAATCGTTATTTCACCGAGAGAAGTTCACACCATGACCAATCTGACGGCTACAGACCTGGAGTACATCGTGATGGGAATCTCCACAGGGCAAGGTGGACAAACCGTTGTGGTCGAATCGTAATGACAAACCAAGACGACTTGATCGAAAAAGCGCAGACGCTCCTTGGTGAAGGTGAAGATAGCCGACGCAGGGGTGACTATTCCGCCGCGATTGAGTCTTTCAACTCCATCGTTGACCTTGCCATTGAAGATGGACCGGAACGCAATCTTCTTCTCGTTCACGCCTACACCTGTCGCGGTGCAGCTTTCGCCGAACAAGAACGGTACGACGATGCCATCGACGATTTTTCGCGGGCAATTCATGTTAACCCCGAACATTCGCTGGGGTACTACAACCGTGCGATGGCATGGGAAGCCAAAGGTAACGCGGAACAAGCACTCGACGACTACACTCGCCTCTTAAACATCGACCCCGAATTTGCTGATGCGAAAGCGCGGCGTGATCAATCTCTTTCGCGCACGCAGCCTGGCAAAGAGTAGCCAACAAGCGAATCACTCACGCATGGTGAGTGTCTTCGCTGATGGTTTATTTGTCCTCGGAAGCAAACGATTTGTATAGCTCCGCAACATTCGCCGATTTTGCGTCGCCCGAGTGGAAAACGAACCGATAGCGGAAACGAACGGAACCGTCTTTTTCTACTTTGAAGTCGCCTTCGCCTTTCGGTTTACCTTGAAAGTGGTGCAATCCGAACGGATTGGCTGCGACAAGACCGTAAGCTCGTGCGTGCCACGTTGTGGGATGGCGCAAGTTGGAAGGATGATCAAAGATCGCCACGCCGACGTGGTTGCCTTCGACTTTACCTGAGTAGTCGACCCACTCGGCTGGCTTGCCCCAAATGCCTTTGCCCTCATCGCCGAGGCTGTTCGTTCCCGTTGCACCTTTGTCGATACGAAGACTGGGGTGCGTGCGAATAGCCATCATCCCTTCCTTGGTATCTCCGAAGAGTAGTTCGACTTCGCTTGCGGAGATGGTAACGTCCCAGTCGATCGCGCGAGCATCATTCAAGTCGTGGAAGGTTATCGCCGTATGGTCTGTGCAAACGAGTTTGCCATCCTGGTCTTTGTACTTGCAGTCAAACTCGATTTTTCCCGAGGAGCCGTTATCGAAAACCATGGTGCTGATAGGCTTGGATTGATCGACGACGATCTCGCCCTGCTCGTGCCAAAAACTGACTTCGTTGATCAAACCGTGAGCACACCAGATCGATTTGTGGTGCGGGTGATCGTCGGCTTCGCCCTCAACGTCCTTCTTCATTGGATGATTCCGCGTCATGGGCGTTTGGTTTGGGCCCAACACGGGATACAGAATTGGACGTCTAAACCCACCGATATGCAGTTCGGTGAATAGCTTGTCGTCGATGTTGATAGCAAACTTGTCGCCGGACTTTTCGATGCGGATTCCCTTCGATTCCTTGTTCGTTTGAGAGTGTCCAGCGGACGGTAGCAGCGACAGCAGCGTTAATGCGACGAGAGCAAGCAAACAGTTTTTCATGACTACAGATCCGGGGTTCGAAAAAGGATGTCGCGCTGCCAGATGCTGACCAGCCAAGCTCGACGATGGCACTAATTTACTGGGAAAAAAGCCCCGTCGCTACAATTCCTCGCCTAGCTGGCACTTTTTCTGCAAGACATGCTGGCTGTTGGCAACAACCTAAATGGCGAAAAGAACGCTGCCCGAATAGAACGGACCGAGTCGAATAAGTTTCCGGCAAAAACGGACTGGGAAATGGCTCAGGCACCGATTCGAGCCGCCGATATTTGATACTACCGGAACAGTCGGTTAACGAGTGCTTTCGTGCAACCAAACACGTTTAGGCTTTGAACTGGCCCGCGTTTGCTACGTACAACAAGAAGTGTAACGCGGAAGAATAGAGGAGAAGATTCTATGAACGTCAAAAATGAATCCAATGGGACGCGTAATCAAAACTATTGCCGACGATCGCTTACATTTGCACTGGCGATGTTTATAACCAGTTCGTTAGCCGTCAGCATGGCTTCCGCACAGACTCCACAGCTTCGCGCATCTGGTTCAGTGCCATTGCAGCAAGCTCAGTCGCTGTCGCAGGCTTTCAAAGCTGCTGCGAATTCCGCGTTGCCTTCCGTTGTGAAAATCAAGACAACCACCAACCGCGATGGTCAAGTTCTGGTGCGCGGGTTCTTTCCAGTGCCAGCGCCTGATCAGGAAGGACTTGGCAGCGGTGTCATCATCGAGCCACTATTCAAATACAACGACGGCCAGACTGGTATTATCCTGACGAACAACCACGTTGTGAAAGACGCCGATACGGTCATCGTCGAATTACAGGACGGTACCGAACTTTACGCCACCGAGTATCTCACTGACCCACTTGCGGATCTTGCCATCATCAAAGTGCGCACGAGTGTTCCGCTACCGACCGCAAAACTGGGTGACTCGGATGCGCTTTCGATTGGCGATTGGGTTCTTGCCGTTGGGCATCCGTTGGAATTAGAAACGTCCGTCAGTGCTGGCATCATCAGCGCGAAAGGGCGCCTGTTGGGTAAAGTTCCTCGTGCTCAGTTTTTGCAAACCGACGCCGCGATCAATCCGGGCAACTCTGGAGGACCGCTCGTTAATCTGCGAGGAGAGGTTGTGGGCATCAACACCGCGATCGCTTCACAGACTGGCGGTTACCAAGGAATTGGCTTCGCTGTCCCGGCGAATCTGGTGAAAGATATCGTTCGGCAGCTGTTGGAAAAGGGCAGCGTTACACGCGGCTATTTGGGCGTGACCATTCAAGAGCTTACGAAAGATCTCTCCGAACAACTTGCCACGAAAAACGCAGCGAGGAACGGAGTGGTCGTAAATCATGTCAAAGGCGGTACACCCGCAGAGCGATCGGGTGTTCGCCCCGGCGATGTCATCACGAGTTTCGCAAACTACCCGGTCGATTCGCCTTCGTCGTTGCAACGCGCGGTGGAACGTGTGCCGGTCGGTTCAAAGCAACGACTGGAAATCATTCGTTACGGAAAACCTATGACGGTGGCTGTAAATTCGATTCCTTTCGAAAGCGAAAACTTCGAAGAGCGATTCCGAAGTGTTCGTAAAGTACTGAAAACCCCCGTCAGCGATAATTCCAATTTGGGTTTCGAAGTCGCGAATCTGTCGGAACTGGCTCGACGACAGGGTATCCGCGTTGACGGCAATGCCGTTGTGATAACTCGAGTTGGGCGACGTAGTCTAGCTGCGAACGAAGAGCTCACGCCGGGCATGATTGTCAAGCAAGTTCGCAACACACCTATTTCCACGGTCGACGAGTTCTATGACTCTTTGCAGAACGAATCGTTGGCCGACGGAATCTTGATGCTGATTGAAGACACCGACAGAGAAACTGGTGGTGATCGTTTTGTTGTATTGCAAGCCATTCAATAGGTGCCCAGAACAACTGCGATACACTGTCAGCTCCGGCGACTACCAATCGCCGGAGCTGACGATCTCGCTGCCCTCGCGGGTCAACAGTGCACGTAACACCTTTTCGGAAATGTCGCTTGCCCAGAAGTGTACCGATCCGTCGCACATCGCCACACTTACTCCATTGTGGTAGCTAAACGGTCCCGAGTGGTTGTTCTGATTCACGACACCTGTCGAAAAAGACGCGAACTCACCGGTTAGCCAAGCACCCTCGGATGAAATATCCGATACCCCTGGGTCCGGTGATTCTGACTCGGTCCGTGCGTTCTTATTTTCTCGTTGTGGTTTGCCCGCCTGCTCAACGAGTAGCACGGTATTACTCAACCCATCACGAACTCGACGAAACGTCGATGGGATCTTTCGGATTTGCGCGGATCGCAAGTCTGGTTCGACGCTTGGCCCGCCGGGACTACTGGGCACTGGCACATCCGATTCGGAAAGTGAAGCGGTGTCGATAAATGCATCTGGTGCTTCGCCGCCAAACCAAGTTCCGCTTTGCACACGCGGTTCGGTCGGGCCGATTACATCGAACACAGACCCATAGTCCGTGCTGCCGAGTGCCAAATCGGTGAACGTGTGCATCTCGCCGATGATGCGAGGCGAACCGGGTGCCGAAGGACAGCTGAACAAGTCGATTGGGCCGGCAGCAACAAGATTGGCCGGATCAAGTGGACGCAGATCTTGGTTGATATTGTCGAATCGACTCTGCTCTTCAATGTACGGTAGCAAAGCCACTCGCCACGAGTAGTTCTCGTATGGCGCGATGTCACCGCGTTGCCAAATTGCAGGCAGCGCTTCGGGAAAGCTCTGTGCGTACGCCTTCAAACCGATTGCCTGCTGACGCAAATTGCTTTTGCAAGTCACTAGCCGCGCTGACTCGCGGGCTGAATTGACCGCCGGAAGAAGAATGGCGACTAACATGCCAATAATTGCAATGACGACTAGCAGCTCCACCAAAGTAAAACCGCATCGTCTGTTGGAATATTTGCGAGGCATGATTTCTCTCAATTCGTGTAAATCAATTCGGGGGAACGAACGATCGTCGAACCTTGCGTGTGCAGCACACCAATTCGTCCCGTGTACGTTGCAGCCAACTGTTCGTTGTGTGTCGTAATCAAACTTCGAGCCTCGCTGGCAGTCGTCCACATGGATTGTGGCAAGCGTTGTCCGTTGAAAACGAAGCTCGGAAAACCGGAGCCTCCGACAGCGACTTCCAGAGTGACGCGTTCGGCATGCGCCACAGAACAGGTCGTTTCAGCAAGCGTCGTTGGCTTTGCTGTTCGATCGTCCGAGTAAGAATTCCAGTACAGCCACCAGGTCGATCGATTACGAAGCAGTTCGAACGATTGAAAATCATACTTCGTAGGCGCGTTCGCACGGAGACGAAACACTAGACCTGCGGGCGTTGACCAGTCTTTGCGCGAAAGTACGGTTCGAAATCGATAGGAACCCGTGAGTGGATGTCCCAAGTGCAGCATTACGGGATGCGCAGACTTCAAAGTTAAATCGTCTGCCAGTAAATCGACAGCTTCGTCCGGCTTGCGAGTGTTTTGTCGTTCGGCGTCTCTCCGTTCAATGGTCGCGTATTCGTTTGCTTTGCCTCCACGATCTTTCAAACTGATCAATTCTGGGACAACCGGTGAAAGCGAACGCCACTCGTTCGTATTAATCGATTGTGCACGTGGGGTTTCGCGATTCATGCGCCAAGCCAACGCTGCCAACGCTGCCACACCAGCGGCGAGTGTTGCCCGCCGTGTCATGTTCGACGAAGTGTTTGCAACTGGATTTATTCCCGTTTCGACAATCGGCGCGTCCGGTAGTATGTTTCGCGCGAGCGCGGGTAAGTCGGAGCCAACAGTGAATTTGCGGAGCTTCTCCGCGACCTCGGTCGCAGTCGTGGGGCGTTCTTGCGGTGATTTCGCGAGCATACTGCGAATCAACGCGTCGAGTCCGCTAGGAATTACTCTACCGGAACGGTTCGTCGACGGAACGGGACCGCAGACGTGAGCTTCTTCCAAGCTGGAGACAGAGTCTGGCAACGTCCGGTAAGGCGGTGACCCGGTAAGCAACTTAAAAAGAGTACAGCCGAGACTGTAAATGTCCGCACTGGCGGTAACGTTGCTCGCCTCGTGCCATTGTTCTGGCGCCATGTAGTCTGCCGTACCGCGCGGACCACTTTGCTCTGGCGACGAATTGGCTGCTTGTGAAGAAATTGTGGCGAGCCCCAAATCCAGTAGCTTTACATCTCCGGCTGACGTAAAAAGCAGATTCGAAGTCTTCACGTCACGATGCACCAAGTCGTTTTCGTGTGCAACGCTGAGCCCCAGTGCCGTCCGCCGCGCGATCTCACACGCATCTGCGACCGATAGCGATCCCGTTCGACGTAACAAAGAAGACACGTCAACGCCTGGCACGTATTCCATGACGAGGAAATAAATTCCGTCGTGCTCACCGGCGTCGGTCGCTTGAATTACGTTGGGATGATGGAGTTTCCCAATAACTCGCATCTCATTCAAGAAATCTTCCACAGCTGGACCCGCTGCGTTCAGCAACAGTTTCACCGCGACTTGTTTTTCTAGTCGTCGGTGCTGTGCTCGAAAAACGGCGCCGTTGGCACCGGCACCGATTTGCTCCAACAGCTGATAGCTACCCAAATCAAACGGCAGCACGATGTTGGAAGGCAAGTCCGCCGAGAAAATATCCGCAGCGTTACCGTCACCGAACTGTTCTGGGTTCGCGAGTAGGCTGGCTTGGAGCGATTGGAATGTTTCTTCGTCGTCTGACGTCGCTGGTAGCATTGCCAAGGCACGGACCAAATCATCACTCTGTTCTTCGATCGCCCCAAACCGAGCGTCGCACGAGCGACATCCTTCCAAATGATCGGAGACTATCGTTGCCTCGTCGTCGCTAAGCGTGCCCTCTGCCAGTGCGAGCAATTGGATGTGCTCGGGGCAAACGGTGATAGGAGACGTTGAGCGGTTCATGGCAATGGAGGACGGTAAGGCTCAGTGACTTTCGCAGGTGTGGGAATCGTGTCTGGTAACTCTGGATGCGTTAGTTGATCGCGGAGCTTTTTCAACAACCGCGTTTTGACGATTCGAACTGTGTTGGCCGTAACTTCGAATTCTTCTCCGACTTCCACTGCGGATTGTCCGTCTACCGCAACACGCCAGAACATCTTCCAATCACGTTCGGAAAACTGACTGCGGACGAGTTCAAGTTGTGCATGATCGAGCCCCGTTGTTGTTGGCTTGGTCTGCGTGGTTGCCCACGTTGCTTCGTGGAAATCCGGCAGAGCGACGTGCTGCTGGAGCTGACGGTGCGCGTCCGTTCCGCCTCGGGCTTGAGCTGGTTGTTTTCCTTCGCGTCGAAAATGATCGTTGATTTTGTTGGAGGTAATGCGTCGCAGCCAACCACGGAACGTGTCGGTTGCATGCTCATGCCGAAAGTCGGGCAACTTTCTCGCCACACTGCGCAGCACTTCTTGGACTACGTTGCTGGAATCTGCCGGTTGCAGACCCCCGCGACGGCACCAACGATAAATACGGCGGCTGTAGGTTTGCACCAACCGCTGCCAAGCGTCAGCGTCATTAGCTTTCGCTTTTCGAATCATCGTTCGAGAAGTTGTGCTTTTTTCCTCTGTCATGAAAACGCCAGCGCATTTCACATTCTGTTTTATGCTCGAGTACATCTTGCGTTTGGTTGGAAAGCCTCACAAACGCGATGGTTTTCCGTTCAATGTAAGCAGAATTGAACGAATGTGTGAGATTCTTCAGATTAGAAGCTCGTGGAACTAAATCATAGTCAAACGTAACGAGAAACGCTTCGGAGTTCGAAGAGTTGGGCCGCTGATTTTTGTCGATAACGCTAAGCGCATAGAAAAAGGCGGAAACCGAAGCTTCCGCCATTTTTCGAATACTAAACAGTAGCGTCAAATCCGCTGAATCTTAGCGGCGTCGACGAAGACCCAAGAATGCAAGTGCACCCATCATTGCCAAGCCGTATGAAGCAGGCTCAGGAAGTTGTGCGTTGCCTGCTGCTTCCGCCTCAATCTGAGCCGTGACATCAGCAGTGAAACCCTGGAGAACTCCATCTACAACTGAAAAACCAGATTGACCGCTGTCGTCGCTGATGTTGGTAAAGCTCATCGAAAGCTGTGCGGAGTCTTCTTTTAGTAGTTGGAAGATTTCCCCGTCCGGATCAACTGGTCCAGAGAAGTTGCCGAACTGAACTGTGAAGAACGAACCCGTCGAAACACCCGAAGAACTAGAAGGTCCGACGAGTACGCCGTCTTCCAATTCAGCGGAAAGCAAAAGCGATCCATCGGTATCGAACAGCTCGAATGTTCCACCAGTCGTCGACTGATTAACAAGAGTGCCGAAAGTTACTGCATCTTCAACAGCAGTGATTCCCGAAAGAGTAAAAGAAGCGTCGCTAGTGATGTTAGCGAAACCAGCGTCTGCAACAAAGCCATCGAAGGTTGCATCCGTGTCTTGGTCACCTGGCGAAGTTACAGCCAAGTTGCCGTCGTTAAATGTAGAAAGCTCACCACCGTTGAACTCAATGTCTGGTCCGCTTGTACCAAATTCAAGTCTGATGATTGTTTCCGCAGAAAGCTGTCCGGCCATTAGGCAAGAACAGCACACAGCCAATGTAAGGCCGCGTGTAAGTTTTGACGTCATTAGTCACCCTCCTGGATGTTATCTGAGTTGCGTTGCTTTACTCGGAACCCACACTCAATGAAAAACGCAACTGCAATACATAACAGGTTAGTTTCGAAGTGTGGCGGGAGGTCCTCGCTCCCAACGAAGCCAATCTTACGTGGGGTATTAAGACCGTCAATACCGCAGGAACTTAACTTTCCACAAATTAAGTACGAGAACATTAAGATGGGTAAGGTGCGAGTTTGAGGTTACTGCTAGCGTGTTGTTTTTTGGGTATTTCGAGCCGAAAAAAAGATGTTATTCACATAGAGCAGCTCTAAGAATCTCAACAGGATGCAACGCGCGTCGGTTGGCAAAGTCAGCGATCTGATGACGACAACTTGTCCCCGGTGCTGCAACCAAAACGTCTTGTGACAAACGCTTTACGGCTGGGATCAGGACGAGCTCGCCGATCTGTTTTGAAATCTCGAAATGCTCCCTTTCGTACCCAAATGATCCAGCCATCCCACAGCACCCAGTCTTGTAAAAGCCCTCGCCGTCGACCATGGGTTTCACCGTATAGTTCTTCGGTAAGCCGAGCAGACGCACCGTTGGCAGCAAACGTGAGATCGCCTTCTGGTGGCAGTGCCCATGCAGCCGAATCTCCTTCGTGTCTTCGGTGAATAGCTTTTCGCTCAACACATCGCTGTCGATCTGCTCTGCTAGGAATTCGTCGATCATCAGGCAGTGCTCGGACAACGTGTTCGCATCCTTGCGTAGCTCTGGTCGCACGAGATCCGGGTATTCGTCACGGAAACTGAGGATTGCGGATGGTTCGATGCCCAGCAGTGGCGTCGATTTCCCAATCACAGACTTCAATTGACGAACGTTCGTTTCCGCGGCGTCTCTGGCTTGTCGAAGAAGTCCCTTGGAGAACGCCGCGCGACCGCTTTCCTCGTGCTCGGGAATCGAGACTTCATAGCCAAGTTGTTCGAGAAGTTCGACCGCCGCGATGCCGATCGGCGTATCGTTGTAGTTCGTGAATTCATCGCAAAACAAAAATACTTTGCCGTGCTTTCCCGCATTTTTGTGTGGCTGATGAGTTTGAAACCAGGCGTGAAGTGTTTGGCTATGAATCTTCGGCAAGGTTCTTTCCGGCGCGAAACCGGCGAACCGTTTGATGAGGCCGGCGATCGGTGGAAAGCTGATAGCGAAGTTGTAGAGCCATGGCACTTTCGCGGCGAGCGCGCTCGTCTTGGTGAAGTTCGCAATCATTTTCGCTCGGCGAGGCACGCCATTCGCGTCGTAGTAGCCTTGCATGAACTCGGCCTTGAGCTTCGACATGTCGACGTTCGATGGACATTCACGTTTGCAGCCCTTACATGACATGCAAAGATCCAAAACGTTTTTGACTTCTTCGCTGTCGAACGGCTGATTTTGATCGGTCGGATTCGTCAGAATGTTGCGCAGCATGTTGGCTCGTGCACGCGTCGTATCTTTCTCGTCACGGGTCGCCATGTAACTCGGGCACATCGTGCCACCAGTGAGTTCCGTTTTTCGACAATCACCGGAGCCGCTGCACATCTCCGCCGCGCGTAAGACGCCTTGCGTGGCCGAAAAATCGAATAGCGTTTGATATTCCGGAGTTCCTCGACCGGGCTCGAAACGCAGGCTCGTATTCATCGGTGGCGTGTCGATGATCTTGTTTGGGTTGAAGACGCCGTTCGGATCCCATAACTCTTTCACCTTGCGGCAGACTTCGTAATTCTTTTCGCCAATCATTCGTTTTAAGAATTCGCCACGTAGCCGACCATCGCCGTGCTCGCCGCTAAGCGAACCGCGATACTTCTTCACCAAATCCGCAACGTCAGATGCAACTGCGCGGAACTTTTCGTTGCCTTCTTTCGTTTTCAAGTTCAGAATGGGACGAAGATGGATTTCACCGGTTCCCGCGTGAGCGTAGTGCACGCACTCTATGCCGTGATCTCGTTTCAAGTTCGCGTCGAACTCAGCGATGTAGGCTGGAAGATCCTCGACGGCCACGGCGGTGTCTTCGATGACGGCCAGAGACTTTTCGTCTCCCGGAATTGTGCTTAGTATCCCAAGTCCTGCTTTGCGCAGATCCCAAACTTTATCTTCATCCGAGCCAACCATTAGCGGGAAGTGATAACCGATATCGGCGTTTCGCAATTCCGCTTCGAGGTCTGCCGCGAGGGTGCGCAGTTCTTCATCTGTGTCGGTTCGGAAGTGGACAACCAACACTGCGTTCGGCTTGCCTTCCACGAAAGTGGCCATGTTGGCGGCTTGCTCGGTGTTTCTAGCAGCGCCTTCCAAGACGAAGTCGTCGATCAACTCACAGCCAAACGGCTTGTATTTAACAGCGATTACGGTCGCTTTTAAGGCGTCTTCGACCGTTGCAAAGTGTGCGCAGACGACACCCGAAACTGGCGGCGGTAGACGGTTGCAGCTGACTTTGATTTCCGTGGTGAAGAAAAGCGTGCCCTCGGAACCCGCGAGCAACTTGCAAAAGTTGAAAGGTTTTTCGCTGGGGCTTTTTGTTGGGGCGAGCGGCTGAGCATCCATTAGCAAATCGACGGCGTAGCCTGTATTGCGTCGACGAATTTCTGGCTTTGGGAATTCTGCTTCGATTTCATTTCGAACTTCAACGTTGGACAGCAGCTCGCGCGTGCCGCGATAGAGTGTGCCTTCGAGCGTGTTGTTTGATGCGTCGCATTTGGCTTCGAACTCTTCTGGCGTCAGATCACGGAACACTGCCTCGGTTCCGTCGCTGAGGAAACCTCGTAGCTCGAGGACATGATCGCGCGTGCTGCCATAGACGATCGAATTCGATCCGCATGAGTTGTTGCCAACCATCCCGCCAATCATCGCGCGGTTTTGTGTCGACGTTTCGGGACCAAAAAGCAAGCCATGCTCGGCGAGGTGCATATTCAGTTCGTTGCGAATGACACCAGGCTGCAAGCGAACCCATCCTTCTTCATGATTTACTTCCAATATTTTGGTGAAGTACTTCGACACATCAACGACGATTCCGGAACCGACGCATTGCCCCGACAACGATGTGCCGGCGGTACGTGGAATGAGACTTGTTCCGTTTTCGGCAGCGAGCTTCACTAGTCGCTGAATGTCTCGCTCTGATTTCGGAATCGCGACTGCCAGCGGCGTCTCTTGATAGACCGATGCGTCGGTTGAATAGATTGCGCGAGACAGTTCGTCGATCCGCAATTCGCCGTCAAACTCTGGATCGAGTGCCTTGAGCGCATTGACGGCGGCGGTATTCGGCGGCGGAGCAGAAGTCATCGGCTAAGTCCAATCGGAACTACACAGAACAAGCACTAAGAAACGGTCACGACCTCGCCTTTGAACGCCGGGGTTCGTGACTGAGGATCGGCTGTTCGAGCGATCAATATGTTGGCTTCGGGGTAGTACATCAAGGCATTGCCGGGCCGAATCTCTTCGAATGGTCGAGCCAAAATGTGCTGCAGTTCGCCTGTAGAACTTCGCACGGTCACGCGTTGCTCGGGTTCGATCTGTAGGCGACCAAAATCGCTAGGGTGAATCAATATTACGTCGCGGCGATCTTGGCCACGGTAGATATCTGTCTCTTCGTAAACCACCGTATTAAATTGGCCTTCGCTTCGAACTGTCATCAAACGAAGCTCTTTTGCGTCACCCTTCAAAGCCGGCAATTCGTGTACATGAAGCTTGGCATTGCCTGTGTCGGTCGGAAACGTCGGCTGATGAAATGTCCGACCGGCGATCTGAAATTCTTTCTTTGAATCCGCGATTCCGTCGATCGCTTCCCATCCGGGTATCACCTTGCCGATGGCCGTTTGGATTTTCTTTGTGGACTGCATCGAAGGCCAATCGATGGGCGTGTTGTCGCCTAATACTTCGTGGGCCATCGTTGCGATAACTTCGATTTCGCTTTTCGGACCCGATAAGCGTTGTGGTCCGCCGTCGCTGAGACGAACGTAGTTGAACATCGATTCTTGAGTCGTCGGTTGCGGTTCTTCATCGCGAGCAAGCACGGGCAAGATGAGTGTTTCGCCGCCGAGCGCGAACGCGTGTCCTGTATTAAGCGTAGTGCTCATGTAGACCAGCATGTCCGTTTTGTTGAGCGCCTGTTCTGCGAACCGAAGATCCGGGTTCGAGCCGTAGAGGTTTCCGCCGAGGCAAAATCCAACTCTCATCTTGCCAGCGTCGGTGGCTTCCATGCAGCCAAGCGTATCGAGTCCCTCGGTGGTTGGCAGCGTCAGATGGTATTCGGACTCGAGTCGCTTGAAAATCTCGGCTTTCAGTTTCGGCGTCACGCCCACGGAACCGATGCCTTGAACATTGGAGTGACCACGAATCGGCATCAAGCCAGCGTTCTGCCGACCGACCATCCCGCGTTGCAACGCCAAATTTGCGACAGCTTGTACGTTCTTGACGCCGTGCGCATGGTGCGTGATGCCCATCGTCCACGCGAAGACGCAGTTCTTTGACGCAGCGTAAGTTTCCGCCATCTGGTCGATTTCGTTTTTCGTAACGCCGGATTTTTTAGTGATTTCATCCCATTGCATCGCTTCGAGTTGCTGCAGATATTCGTCCACGTTGTCACAATGCGAGCGAAGAAACGTTTCGTCGCTCGCGCCCAACTCATGCACACGTTTCGCGATGCCCCATAGCATCGCGAGGTCCCCGCCAATATGCGGCTGGACGTATTGCGTTGCGATCTTGGTGCCGAAAAGCAAGCTCATGGGATCGCTCGGCACACGGAAATTGACGAGCCCTGTTTCGCGAACCGTATTGACCACGATCACTTTGCCGCCACGACGTCGTACGTTTTTGAGCGTCGTCATGACGCGAGGATGGTTGCTCGCCGGATTGCCGCCAATTAGGAAAACGAGGTCCGCGTATTCAACGTCTTCCAGCACAATCGTCGCAGTTCCGCTGCCAACGCTGCTTGTCAAACCGACGCCGCTGGCCTGATGACAGTAGTAGCTGCAATTGTTGACGTGGTTCGTACCGTACAGCCTCGCGAACAATTGAAGTAGAAAACCAGCTTCGTTCGAACTGCGACCACTGAAGTACCAAAACGTTTCATTTGCCGCTGTTGCTTTTAATTTTTCGCTGAGTCGACGGAATGCTTCTTCCCAAGAGATAGGTCGGTAATGCGTTTCGCCATCGCCGCGAAATACAGGATCGACCAAACGACCACTATGCTCGAGTTGTCGCGGGGACATTGCGCGGAGATGGTCGACAGAGTGCTTGGACCAAAACTCGGGTTGGATTGCATTTTGCATGTCGGCTGCCATCGCTTGCAGCGATTTTTTGCAGACTTCGGGGAAGGTTCCTTTCTCGTTCACCATCCCGCCCTTTTGGCCGCCCATTCCAACCGCACACGTTTTGCAAGCGTTGCGCGTTCGCAGCGCTTTGTACATCTTCCAAATGCCGCCAGCCTCTCGCGACTTTTTCAGTGTGTAGAGAATTGCGGGCCAACCGCCGCCGGACTTGAGTTTTTTCATGGGTGCTTCGTCCAGAGGATTTCGCTGATCGATATACTGCCGCCAAAGCATACGTCGACGTCGCTGCCAGCGGTGCGAGGTCGGTCACGATACGTGTCGTTCATACAGTAGTGACCGTCCTCGTTCTTGCGATAGCCGATTTCCAGATGTTTCGGTTCGGGGAACGTTTGCACGATTGGAATGTCTTCGGCTGGGCTATCTACGTCCGGCAGGTTGACGTTAAAGAACTTGTGTCCGACGGGTTCGGCTAAGAGCTTTCGCAATACGCGAGCAGCCATTTGGATGGTCTTTTTCCAATCGCGTTCGGGGCGATTAACGTATTGCGACATTGCGATACCCGGAACGCCTAACCACCCGGCTTCGCGCACGGCCGCGACGGTTCCTGACATCCAAAGGTCCGTGCCAACATTCGCACCTTGGTTGATACCACTTAGCACTAATTCAGTCCCGGGCGCGCATTCGAGGACCCCAAGTCGCGTGCAATCCGCAGGAGTACCATGAACTTTGAATCGGTGTTGTGAGATTTCTTCGACTTGAATCGGTTCGATGTAGGTCACCAGATGGCCGCAGCCCGAGTAACCGCGATGTGGCGCTGCCACGGTTGGCACAGCTGCGTCACCCATGGCTTGTTCGAGTGCCGCTTGCATCGCTGCCAGCCCTGGAGCTTCGATGCCATCGTCGTTTGTTAACAGGATCTTCAAGGCGAACCTCGGCGTATTGGAGGTGTCAAGCTTATCCGGAAGCAAGGCGATTCGCCTACCCAAGTCTCGTGGTTTTCGGTCTGTTTGTTGTTTCCGGCGAGCCTCTGCCTGTCACGACGAACAAGCATCGCGTCTCAACGGGTTTAGTAAACACAAGCGGAGCGATACACTCTGCGTTAATCAAGATTTTTGTAAGGAGCCCTCAATCGCCAGACTGTTAGACGATCGCCGCACGGTGGGCATCGCAGCGTTGGCGGCTGGAATCGTCTGCTGGGGAGTCACGCCCGTACTACTGCGACGACTAACTCCATTCATTGATGCCTGGACGGCAAACGGACTGCGTTACCCCATTTCGGCGATTCTCTATTGGCCATTGCTTTGGCAGCTTACGCGATCCGGCAAGTTAACTCTTGCACTGTGCACTAGCTGTATTGTTCCAGCGTTGCTTTCGACGTGCGGGCAAGTCTTCTGGGGCTTGGCGATGTACGATCTGCCTGCCAGCGAGATAGGTTTTCTTGTACGCACGTCGACCGCGTGGGCAATCATCGCGTCAATGCTTTTGTTCCCGGACGAACGAGTGTTGCTGAAGCATCCCAAGTTTTACTTAGGGTTAGCAATGATTGTGGCTGGCTTTTTGGTGATGTCACTGGCGTCCGGTGAGTCGGCGGTGAAAACGGTGCACGACATTCCCCAGGGAAATCATACGTGGGGAGTCACATGCATTCTGCTGTCGAGCGCATTCTTTGGGCTATATATCGCTTCAATACGATTTTTTATTCCCGACGTGAATCCGATGCATGCATTCAGCATTGTGGCTCAAATTGTTTCGGTCGCGATGTTGATTGGGTTGTTCGCTCGCGGTGACATCGCGGTGATTCCAAAGCAAACCGTATTCTCATGGTCGTTGCTGATTGGGTCGTCGATCCTCGGTATCGGTATTGGGCATATTCTTGTCTACACCGCAGTGCAGCGATTGGGTGCGTCGATCACGTCCAGTTGCCAATCCGTTTTGCCGTTCGCGACGGTTGCCGTTGCCAGTGTGGTGCTTTCGGAACGCCTTACGCCGCAGCAGTGGTTGGGTGGAATTACGATGATTGTCGGTGCCTTTGTGTTGCTTTCAATTAAACACAAAATCGTAAGACCAGCGGACTAGCAGAACTCCGGCCTATTGAACGAAAAGCGGGCGGTTACAAGGACCGCCCGGATCTCAACGTTTTTTGCTTTGTCACGCGGCACTGCGTGATGCCTACGCGGTTACTTTTTGCAGTAAGTTAATTCCGAACAGCAAGATGACCGATCCGACCGTGCCGCCCTGATCAACGAAAGCTGACCGAACAGAACACCAAAAAGTGCTGCTCCAACAATGCCCACCACGATGTTGGGAAGTAAGCCGAGGCTGCTACCTCGCATCAAGTTGCCGGCCAAGAAGCCACAGACTGCACCAATGATGACTGTTACAACGAGAGGTAAAACTGATTCCATAATGAACCCTTTCTTAGGATGTTTGCCACTGATCGTCGTGAGATCAGAAGTATCGAAAGCAATGCGCGAGAAGTGAGTTGCACTTTCTTCGCACACAACTGCTGGTTTGAGGGAATCATAAGATCGGGTATCCGCCGGACTATGGAGAATCGTCGCGGATCTGTGTCCTGGCTCGCTGCCCGCTCGCAAGGGCTTAAACCCCGAAACAGGACACCTGATCGGTAAGTTTTGACGTGAGAAGTGCCCATCCCCCGCAGTGACGACACGACTGAACGCGTTTAATTCCGAGAGTTGGGAAGGCTGAGCAACAGAGCATCAGTGGCTAAATTGATAAAAATCCGGTAAGCATCGGCCGCCAAAGCCGACAAACAGGTAAGAATGGTGGTGGAGACACTCGCCAACGTGAAAAATCCATAGAACGATACGGGCCCAACATGAAGCAACGATGGAACTACAGCTGCTGGATGCTTGTGTCCTATGTTTGCCTGTTTTTGGTGTGGTTTGTCTTTCCATCGAGAGCTGTCTTTCTCATCACTGGTGGGCTCGTCGTGACGGGGCTTTCGATCGCCATGTGGAGTGCATGGCGGAGCGGTTACTTCGTAAACCGGGTTGATTTTCGCTTGCACCTGTTGGTCATCATCGACCTGGTACTCGAGACGCTGTCGTATGAGTTGTTTCGACTATTTCAACCACTGGCGATTGTCGAGGCTTTTCATGGAAACATGAACTTCATTGGATGCGCTTCGTCGTTCGCGCTTCTCATCGGTTGTTACCGGTTGTTCTCTACGCGAAAGTCAGCGGTGGAGACTTCACCCGCTCCTTCCACGCAAGCGTCGTAGAATCGCTTCACGGTCAGAGCAGCCCAACCCAGCGCCCGAAAATGTTTCCGCCGATGACTCCGGTGGTAAGTAGAAAAATCAACACTGCGCGCGAATAGTTACGCCATGTGCGCAGCTTCTCGATGACCCAGACAACGCCCACCATGATCGCACCGGCGAGAGGTCCGCAAGCCACTTCCATCCATGTGTTCATGACTCCGTGATTTGACGCGACGGCAGAGAACGCGCCCAAGATCAACACAGCCAATGCTGCACCCATAGTCATTCGTGCGAGCAACGAATACCGTTCAAGCGACACGGCAATTGCCGCCGTAGCTGCTCCAACAAGCGGCCACGCGTAGTGAAACGATCGGTGCGTCAATGGTTCACCGACGGAGCACAGATACGCGGTCATTGCTCCCAGCATCGACCACAGCGCAATCTCGTAGGCGCGACGATTCCAAAGTACACAGACGAATCCGACGCAAGTAACACTGCCGACAATCGTGAGTCCCATCAAAAACTCTTCGGGCCGAAAGAATTTCAGATACGTCAGCAGCACGGCCAGTGTCCCGGTCGTGCACAAGATCGAGGCGATACTAAAACGAAGTTCCAGCTCGCGATTGGTCTCTTTTGCGCATTGCATAGCGCGGCTCCCGTCTGTTCGAATGAACTTGATACTGGCGAACGCCAGGCATTCATTTTCGCACGAAGCCACTCACAAAGGAAAGCAAATCCGAGTGACGCTTGATTGGTCCTTCAAATTGGCGTTTGATTCGGTTCTATCGCTGGCGACTACCGGCCCCATCGCATCGCTGGCTTCTTGACTCGGTAGATCGGATCGACCTTGAAGTCACCACCAGTCATCTTGATAAATTCCAGCAATGACTGCGGCGCATCGCGTTCTAGGCTACGTCCCGACAAGCGAAATGGAAACTCCTCGTGAACTCTTTTCATCGCCTCGATCGCCGCTTCGGTCCCACCGTCTTGCAAGTCGTTGTTAAACATCACCGTATCGCGTTTTAGATCACGGGCCGCAAAGATGATGGCGTCCGTGGTGCTGCGACTAGTGTAGACGTGTGGGTCGTGCAGGATTCCCAAAAGCATGAGTTGGTAGTCCGTCGATCCTTTGACTGGCTTAGAATTCGAAGGAGGTCGAAAGCTACAGCCTTGGACGAAGATCAGTGGTGTGTCCGCCGGGAAGTTTGTACGAAGTTCTTTGATGAGATTCGGAAGATCCGACTGCATACTGCCGGAGATGTCACAGACAAGCGCGATCGACCCGTAAACTTTCACGCCGGCCATGGTCGATTGAGTGAGTCCAGAAATCGTCTTGCGCGTGCCACCCTGTGCCGGTGCTCGGCTTAGTTCGGTTTCTTCCTCTGGATTCGAGGGAGCCGTGCCGGTCGTCAGTTCGGTGTCCTCGGTTTCGGTTGGGGGCTCCGCAGCACCCACCGTTTCCTCTTCCACCGAAGCGGGATCTTCGACGGGTTCTTCAGCCTCTTCAACTTCTAATTCTGGTGCATCCGAGGATTTCTCCAACTCGCTTTCTTTTTCAGCCGACGTCGTCTCGATCGAATCGGGGTCGGTTCCTTCACCGCCAGCTTGCTCGGCGTGCGCCTGGCCATCGGGCGTGCCGGCGATTTGTTGGTCTCGCGGCCAGAACCAAAAAAGTAAGAACAGTAGCAACAACGCAACAATCAGCCCGGCCAAGACGCCAGCCAGCACCTTGGCGGGATCGCGTTCTTCTTGCTCCTCTTGCTCTCCGTCATCGTTGCGCGGAAGTGGAATCGGCGGAGCTTTTGCCGTCTGCTTCGTGGCGGCCTGTGCTTGCGGCGGTACACCAATCGCGCGGTTGCAACGCACGCACTTGATTCGCTTGCCACCTAAGTGTTTGGGGACAGACAGACGACGACCGCAGTCACACACTATCGCGATGGTGGTGTTGTCTTGGATCATCGTTTGTATTTAGTACTTACTGAGTATACGTGGCGCCGCTGCCTGTACCGAGCGGCTCGTTGGCTTTCATCATAATTAGCCGGTATTCAAAGCCAGCTGAGATTACATGTTTTTTGATTTCCTGAAAGTGCTCGAACGAATCCTGCCATACGGCGATCGCGACGTAGTGCGTCGTAGGATTGGCACTGATGTTGTCTAAGACAAGTCGGCGAACATTGTTTGCGTCGGCGATGGAGTCACCTCGATTCTGTTTTGGCAACAGCGACGCGCCGCCAGAGGACTCGTTCACGACGAAATCGGCTTCGTTGTATTTCCCATTCTGAACAACTCGATAGAGCCGCCCGAATTTCATGGCGAGGGCTACTTCGCTTTTGCTTGAGCGTTTACGTCTTGGTAGTTTACCTGAAATCGTACGTCGATCTTTTTCCGATTGCATCTCGGCACGCATCCGTAACAGTTCCTCACGTGTCGAATCGTTTTTCTTCGCAAGCTCTTCGATCTCTCGTGCGGATTTGTCCTCGGCTTCTTGGATTCTCGCGATTTCCTTTGCGACTCCAGACTCTTTCAACATCAACTCGCGAAGTTCCTCCTTGAGCTGCTGTAAGTGCTCTAATGCCAAGAGGTCGGATGCGTCGCCGTAGTGTTCGAGGAATTTGTCCGCGAGTTCTTTTTTGCTGACCTGTGCTTCGATTTGCATCTCGAGCACCGCTTTTTCAGATTCCAGTCGCGTAACTTCAGACTTCAGGTCAGGTTGCTCAGCGGAAACTTCGGCGCGGTCTTTCAGTTGAATCGAAATCAGAATAGCGAGGAACAAAACGCCACCGAAGGCGTTCGTCATCGTATCCAGTAGCAACTCGAGGCTGCTGTTCGTATCAGTCGTCCTACGTCGTCGCGCCATTATCCACCTTTGGGTACGATCGAAGCGTCTTCGTCGATCGCGTCGATGCCGAAGTCGTAAGATTGTAGGTCCAGTTTCGCTTGGATTTGTTCGAAGTTCAAAACCCCTGATGGCTTTGCGAACAAAACGAAATAGTTACTGCGACTTGGATATTGTTTCAACGTTTTGAAAAACTCGGCGGGTGAACCATATCGCTTTGTGCCCGATTTTCCATCGACGGGCGCGACTGCGACTTCAGTTTTCGAAATTTGCAACAGCCACGCGCGTTTGTTGATGTCGTCGGGTAGGTTGAAGTAGAAACGATCTCGCGTTCGCATGTCGGAGATCTTTTGCCGGATATCGTTTAGCTCTTGTTGGTCTTTTGAATTACGAGCGCGAAGTGCTGTGGACATCGCATCATCACGACTTTCTTGTTCGCTCCACGCCTTGCCCAAGACTGTTTGCTTCTTCTTGAGTTGATCTACTTTTGAATTTGCCACCTTCAGAGCCTGAACAGCATATTCGACCTCGCGTTTGAGTTCCTTACCGTTCAGTCGAGAAAGCCCGGCGTTCTTGTTCGCGACCACTTCTAAATCTTGTTGAATAGAATCGCGTTGTTTTGCAAGTGCCTCGACTTCCTTCTGCAGATCTTGGTGGTATTTCGTGCGGTCCTCGACCGGGATCGCTTTCTTGGTCGTTATTAAGATGATTGCCAACGTAATCGTGATAAGAAGCAAGATACCCGTCACGGCCGTGATGATATCTTGGAATGCGAATAGACTGAACGAGAGCGTGTGGCGTCGTCGAGCCATTAGGATTGTTCCTGCTGATAGGGCATGATACGCAGTCGATTGACAACGTTTTTCAGACAGTACTCGGTGCACTCGTCTAAGAAATCTTCCTCTCCCTTTTTCTGAAACGTTATTAACATTTGTACGATCAATGCGGCAACCAATGCAATCAAAGTTGTCTCGAACGCCGTCGATAGCCCTGCAGTTACGCCCTGTAGCGCCGAAGTAATCTGTCCGGCATCCGTCGTCTCGCCCAAGACTGCCCCGAACTTTCCAATTGCATCAGACAGTCCCATCACCGTGCCAATGAAACCCAATATCGGAATCCCCCAAACGAAACCTCGCAACAGCGAGTAACTCGTTTCGACAATCGATTCCTCGTGATCGGCCTGCGAGCGTAGAATGTCATCGACGTCCGCAACCCGTCCGATGTTTTTTAGATTCGAAAGTGCAATGTGGATGCGATGGAAAAGCAAGAAATGGTTCGGATTGTCCGTGGCCACGTAGGTGTTATCGAGCACTTGCTGTACGGTGGCTGGCGACAGTACGAAATCGTTGGCTTGCGGGATCACGTCGACATTCAACGCCTGACGCTGCAATCGCAACTTGCTGTTTTTGATAAAGAGAATTGCCAGCGACCAGCAAAAAAACATCACCATCACATATGGCGTCGGGCCACGCTGCGTGAACATCGCTCCGATCGTTGTCTCGCGAAAGAAGGAAAGGACTCCGTAGAAGCAAAGCGTCAGCGCTAAGCCAATCAAAAACGACAGCATGTTGTTGACCGCCGTGTACTTTCCAGCGCGGAAGCCCACGCGTCGTTCGATATCGGATCGTTCCCAAGAGAGGAACACGGGATCTTCGTATTCCGTCTCCGGCATTGTCTCGGTCGTCATCGATTGCCCCTTAATGACTGTTCCAATTGTGGTCGTTACCCTTTGGCATCTTTAACCGCCGGGTAGCGAGTTCATCTGCATCGCGACAACTACGCCAATTACCAATAGGATGACCAGCAACATCAGCAGCGCACTCGAGATGTAAATCCAACGCTTGTTGTTTTTACCCGTTGGCTTCTTCTTGCCACAGCTCGCACAGCGAGATGCGGAAGGATGCATGTTTGCACCACAACCCATGCAGACGTTGTCTAGATCAGCTTGGATTTCAGCGGCCGTCTTTTTTGCCTTGTTCTTCGCATTGGGTTCTTTTTTCAGTGACTTCGATAGGTTCGGAACGCTCGACACTGGTGACCAATCCGCCAACTCGGTACTCCAAACCAGCGTGTCGGATTTGATCTCGCCTTTGCTAACCAATGCAGCAAGTTCATCCGTCGACACGGGACCGAGCCGGTCGCCGTCGAAAACGTAGTACCATTCGGTACCGCCGCTGCTCACCTTGGATTTGGTTGGCTGTGGTTCTTTGGCGAAGTACTTATTGTTTTCGTCCGGCAGTTCCACGTACGCGCGAAACACTTCATCGACTTCAAACGCAGGCGTCCACTCGACCTGATCTCGCGAAAGTTCGTGCACACGCGTGAGTCGGCCTTGGTGCTTTAATTTAAGAACCTC